>NZ_CP119145.1:5815138-6153518 GCF_029167625.1 Streptomyces sp. AM 4-1-1 | reverse complement strand
GCTCGACTCGTTCCCGGCGGCCACCGCGAAGGTGACCCCGGACGCGATGGCCTTCTCGACCGCGGCGTCGAGGGCCGGGTCGGCGCCTCCGCCGAGGCTCATGTTGGCGACGGACGGGCCCTTGTGGTTCGTGGTGACCCAGTCGATTCCGGCGACGACCTGCTCGGTGGTGCCGGAACCGGAGTCGTCGAGGACACGGACCGCGACGATGTCCGCCTTCTTGGCGACCCCGTAGGTGGCGCCCGCGATGGTGCCCGCCACATGGGTGCCGTGGCCGTTGCCGTCGTCGGCGCTGTCGTCGTTGTCCACGGCGTCGAAGCCCGAGGTGGCGCGGCCCTGGAACTCCTTGTGCGTGGTGCGGACGCCGGTGTCGATGACATAGGCGGTGACACCTTCGCCCGCGCTGTCCGGGTAGGTGTACTTCTGGTCGCCGGCGGTCGCGGTCTGGTCGATCCGGTCGAGGCCCCAGGACGGCGGGTTCTCCTGGGTGGCGTCGATGTGGAACGTCTTGTTCTGGACGACCTTGGAGACGGCCGGGTCGGCGGCCAGTCGCTTGGCCTCGGTCTCCGAGAGTCCGCCGGCGGAGAAGCCGTCGATGGCGGCGTCGTAGGTGCGGTTGAGCCGGCCGCCGTACTCTTTGGCGAGCTTGGCCTTGTGCGCCTTGTCGGTCTTGTGGTCCAGCATCACGATGTAGCTGCCCGACACGGCGGTTGCCGCGTCCGCGCCGTAGACGGTGCCCAGTGTGGGGGTGGGCGCCGCTCCGGCGGAAGAGGTACCGAACAGGGTCACTCCGGCTGCCGCCGCGACGGCGGTGATGGCGGCGGTGAGCTTCGTCCGGCGTGCGCGCTTGTGAATTGCCATGAAGAGGGATCTCCTCGTCATTCTTTGTGGGGGGACTGACCCTCGGCCGGAAGATCTCCGGGGGTTGGCTCGAAACCCTGACCGATTGACACGCACAGATCAAGAGCCTGTTGCAGTTGTGACTTACACAACAACGCTTCATAAAAAGAAATCAGCCATGCCTGGCCGAGTTCGGCGCCCGATATGAACGACCCGCCTCGGCACAGGCGTTGCACCACGCTCACCGGGCTGGACACCTTCGTCGGGGCGCGACGCGGCACCCCCACCGGGCACGTCGGCCGACGGAAGGAGAAGGCTTGATTCCGCCCCCGCCTTCCGGCGGGGACATCCGATCCGCCACTCACATCAGGCGGTTGGCCCGTGGTCGGTCCCCGGCGAAGCCGCTCGGCCGGTTCGCACCGGCCCGGGCCGAGTGGGACCGAGGCACCGTCGAGCGGGCGTTGCGGGTGTCACCGCCGAGCAGGATCGGTGAACGCCTTCCGGGTCCGCACCAGCAGCTCGCGCACCGAGGGGTTGTGCGCGCTCTTCCAGATCAGGGCGAGCAAGGCCGGTGCTTCGACGTCTTCGACGGTGCGGGCGACGAGCCGGTCACGGTGGCTCACGGCCATCGACTCACTGAGGACGGCGACGCCGAGCCCTCGCACGGCGAGGTCGGCGATCGCCTCCGCCGCACTGGCCTGAAACGCGATCACGGGCTGGAGGCCCCGCGCGGCGCAGGCACGGTCGAACACCGCGCGAAGACCCGTACCGGGTGGCATGCACACGATCGGGTGGGCGGTCAGGTCGCGGAGAGCGACGCGCCGTTGGTCCGCCAAGGGGTGTCCGGCCGGAACCACCGCGACAAGCCGCTCGCTGATGATGGTCAGCGCGTCCAGCCCTTCGGGGGTGGCGGTCGCCGTCCCGATGAGGGCCAGGTCGACGGCGCCGGCGCGCACCCCTTCGACCAACCGGTCGGAATTGTCCTCCAGCAGCGAGATCTCCACCCCGGGATACGCCTGGTGGAACGCGGCGAGGGCGTCGAACAGCGGAGTGAGGGTGCAGCCGATGACCATCCCGACCGTGAGCCGGCCCTGGAGGAGGCCGGTCACCTCACCCACCGCCTGGCCCACCGCCCCGGCCGAGGCGAGTGCGGCACGGGCGTGTTCGAGCGCGGCCTCTCCCGCGACGGTGAGGGTGGTGATACGCGCCGACCGGTCGAACAGCTCGGCACCGAGTTCGCGTTCCAGCCGACGGATCTGCGCGCTGACGCCGGACTGGCTGATGTGCACTCGCTCGGCCGCCCGGGTGAAGTTCCGCTCTTCGGCGACGGCGACGAAGTACTCCAGCTGCCTCAGTTCCATGACTGTGGATTCTAGTTTCCAGCACAACCATCCGTTGGACTTCTGATCACTGGGTGGCCAGGCTGGGAAGCGCCGAAGCCCACGTCAACGCCAGGAGGAACCAATGCCGGAGTACGAGAAGGCCATGCGGCCCGAGGACATCACTCGCCTGTTCGTCGAACGGTCCAACGCCGGTGACGCGGCCGGGGTCGCCGCGCTCTACGAGGAGGACGCGGTGATGGCCTACCCGCCCGGCGAACTGACGGTGGGACGTGAGGCGATCCGTGGGCTGTGGGAGAAGGTGCTGGCCAACCGCCCCAGCTTCGAACCGGAACAACCACTGCCGACCCTGATCAGCGGCGGCATCGCCCTCACCTCGACGCCGCCGAAGGACGGGGCCGGCGCCCGCGCGCAGGTCGTCCGGCGCCAGCCCGACGGAAGCTGGCTGCGCCTGCTCGACCAGCCCGAGTTCACCCCGCCCACCCACTGAACCCCCGGACTCCTGTGAGCGGAGGGGCCCGGTGGCTCAGGAGGACTCACGGGGCATCACGCCGTTGACCGAAGTGAGCGCCACCCGGGCAGTCCGCGGATCGTCGGCGTGGAAGCGGAGCACCCGGGCTGCCTCCCGCCGCCCCAAAGGGCGCACCACGAAGACCGGTTCGGGCGGGCCGGTCGTCGGCGACACGGCGCCCTCGGCCGTCGCTGTTCGCGGCTATGCCACAGCCATCTCCTAGAGTCAGGCATATGCTGACTTATCAGACCGTCTCCCTCGACGACGCACGCCGGATCATCGACGCCGGTATCGCCAAGGCCGAGGAGATCGACTCGCCCAGCAACATCGCCGTGGTCGACACCGGGGGAAATCTGGTGGCCCATGTGCGGATGGACGGGTCGCAGCTCGGCAGTATCGAGCACTCCATCGACAAGGCGCGCACCAGTATGTTCTTCAGGAAGCCGACCGGTGACCTCGCGGAGGACTCCCGGCCCGGCGGGCCCCTGTGGGGGATCGCGCTGTCCGGGTACGGCACGGTGATCGTGTTCGCCGGCGGGCTTCCGCTGGCGGTGGACGGGCGGATCGTGGGGGCGATCGGGGTCAGCGGTGGCACCGGGGAAGAGGACACGGTCATCGCCAGGGCCGCGGTGGCGCGGCTGTAGCGGCCGAGGGCCGGGCGGGCCGTCCGGCGCTGCCGTAGCCGCCGTGATCACCGTTGTCCATGGCCGGTGGCCACTGTGGCTGCCGGGCCTCGTCCCTCCATCGGCAGGCGGGCGTGCAGGCAGGCGTGCAGGCAGGCAGGCGGGCGTGCAGGCAGGCAGGCAGGCACCGACGGTCCACCAGTGTCCGAACGGATGCGAAAATCGGACCATGGACGAGATGCGTGCGCGTGAGGTACTGACCGCTGCCGGGACGTCCGGCGAAGCGGAACTGCTCGCGCTGGGTGAGAACGCGGTGTTCGCGGTCGGGGACCTGGTGGTCAAGGTCGGCCGGGACGCCGTCCGGAACCCGGAGCTGCGCGCACGCGCCGAGCGCGAGGTCGCCGTCGCCCGATGGCTCGCCGGTTCCGGGGTGCCCGCCGTGCGCGCGGCCGAGCCGACGGCCCGGCTGGTCGCGGGCCACCCGGTGACGGTGTGGCACCGGCTTCCCGACGCGGTGCGCCCCGCCGAACCGCTCGATGTGGCGCGGCTCCTCACCCTGGTGCACGCGCTGCCCGCCCCGGAGGGCTTCACGCTGCCGCGCCGCGAGCTGCTGGGCGGGGTGGAGCGCTGGCTGCGGCTGGCGGGGGACGTCATCGACCCGGCCGACGCCGACTATCTGCGTGAGCGTCGCGACGGTTTCGCCGCCGCGGCGGCGGCGCTCGTGCCCCGGCTGACCCCGGGTCCGATCCATGGCGACGCGCTCCCCCGCAATGTCCATGTCGGGCCGGACGGGCCGGTCCTGGTGGATCTGGAGACCTTCTCGTCGGATCTGCGCGAACACGATCTGGTGGTCCTCGCGCTGTCCCGCGACCGGTACGGTCTCGACGCGGCGGCGTACGACGCGTTCACCACGGCCTACGGCTGGGACGTCCGCGAGTGGGACGGCTGCTCCGTGCTGCGCGGCGCCCGCGAGACCGCGAGCTGTGCCTGGGTGGCCCAGCACGCCCCGGCCAACCCGAAGGCGCTCGTGGAGTTCCGCCGCCGGGTGGCGTCGCTGCGCGACAACGATCCCGAGGTCCGCTGGTACCCGTTCTGACCTCGATCCCGAGGTCCGCTGGTACCCGTTCTGACCGGACCCCGCCCCCCGAGCGCCCGCGCACGACCCGAGGCCCACGGGTCAGCGTGGGACGGGCGGCACCGGGGTCGGCGCGCGCAACGGCCAGTTGCCGTCGATCACCGCGTCGGCCGTCCCCTTGCGGCGCAGGAACCGCTGGAAGTCGGCCGCCCATTCGGCGTACCACCCGATCTGACGCTCGTGCAGCTCGACGGCGGTCAGCTCGGCCACCGAGCCGTGCCGGCCGGCTATCGCGTACGCCACGCGCACCGCTGCCAGCGCGTCCGCACCCGCGTCGTGGGCGCCGCCGTGCACCACGCCGTACTCCGCGCAGGCCGCTTCGAGGGTGCGCTTGCCCTTGCGGTAGCGGTCCACCGCCCGGTCGATGGTGTACGGGTCGACGACCGGGCCGATCTCCGCGCCGCCCAGCCGGTCGGTGAGCGACGGCAGCCCGTGCCGCCGCAACTCCGCCGTCAGCAGCGTCAGATCGAAGGCCGCGTTGTACGCCACGACCGGCACGCCCTCGCGCCAGTACCCCGCGAGCGTGTCCGCGACCTCGTCCGCGACCTCGCGCACCGGCCGCCCCTCCGCCGCCGCCCGCTCACTGCTGATGCCGTGGATCGCCGATGCCTGTGCCGGGATGCGAATCCCCGGATCGGCCAGCCAGGTGCGCTGCCGCACCGGCTCCCCCGCACTGTCCGCGACCTCGACGACGGCCGCGGTCACGATCCGGGCCTCCAGCGGCTCGGTCCCCGTCGTCTCCAGGTCGAAGCCGACCAGCGCCTGCCGGTGCCAGCTCATCCCGTACCTCCTTCGTGGTGCTCCCCCAGGTGATGACCACCTTCCCACGCGGCACTGACAACACCCCTCGGGAATCCCTCAGGAGACGGGGCGGGAGTCCGTCCACACGGATTCGAACTCCTCGCGGTACGTTTCGAACAGACCGTGCTCGCTGTCCTGCCCGGACCTGACGACCGCACGGCCGCCGCCCCGCAGCACCAGCACGGGTGACTCCATGCCACGGGCGCTGCGCAGATACGGCTGGACGACGCCGACCGCGTCCGGTCCGTCGCCGTCCACCAGATACGCGGTGAAGCGCGGCGTCTCGTCGAAGACGTGGATCTCGAAGGCGCCGGGGTCGCGGAGCTTGGACCGTACCCGCCGCATATGGAGGATGTTCATCTCGACGGTGCGGCTCAACTCGCCCTTCTTCAGGGCCAGTTCCCGCTCACGGCGCTTCACCGCGCTGCTCGCCGGATTGATGAAGAGCAGCCGGACCCGGCATCCCGACTCGGCGAGCCTGACCAGGCGGCGGCCGGAGAAGTTCTGCACGAGCAGATTGAGTCCGATGCCGATCGCGTCGAGCCGCCGGGCGCCGCCGAAAAGGTCCTCGGCGGGCAGCTGGCGTTGCAGCCGCACCCGGTCCGCGTGGACGGAGACCACGTCGGCGTACCGGTCGCCGACCAGTTCCTCGACGGCGTCGACGGGCAGCCGGTCGGCGGACGGGACGGCGGCGCCGCTGCCCAGGATCTCCAGCAGCCGGGCGGAGGCCCGCTCCGCCTGGGCGAGGACCGCCTCGTTGAGCGCGCGGTTGCGGGAGACCACGTTGCGGGCGACCTCCAGCTCGTCGAGGACCAGCTCGACATCGCGGCGGTCGTCGAAGTACGGCTCGAAGCACGGCCAGTGCTGGACCATCAGCTCGCGCAGTTGCGGCAGCGTGAGGAAGCTCAGGACGTTGTCGTCGGCCGGGTCGAGGAGGTAGCCCTTGCGCCGGGAGACCTCGCGCACCGCGACGGCGCGCTGCACCCACTCCTGGCCGGCGGGTCCGGCGGCGGCCACCACCCAGTCCTCGCCGTGCACCGGCTCGTAGACGGGCCGCAGCACCGCGGCGACCACCGCCCGCAGCCGTTGTTCGACCAGGTTGAGCCAGATGTAGGCCCGCCCGGCCCGCTGGGCGCGGGTGCGCACCTCGCTCCAGGACTCCGCGTCCCAGTCCAGCGCCGCACCGATCTCCATGGGCTGGGCGAGGGACACCGCCCCCGGGCGGGCATCGCTGGACTCCCCCTCGTGACCCGCGTCACCTGGGGGCAGCTCGAACCCTCCCGAGCTCACCCTCGTACCGCCTTCCACTCCCCCACCAACGATCAAGGAAGGGTACTCCGCGAGCGGTATCCGGTGCAGCCGGATGGACAGGTCCCTTTGCCAACTGCCCGTACGCGTGGGCGCGTTCCCGGGGCCCGGTTCGGGGGAAGTGAGCTGATTCATAGGGTTTGGGCGCCGCGGCCCCGTGCGGGGCACGGGAACACGGCCGGCGAGGAGCCACCACGGGACCGTTCCGGGCGACACGGAGAGGCCCCGTGTTGACCGGTCCGGGTGACGTCCCGCGCGGTGACCGGCGAAAGCTTGCCGGGAGCGGTACTAGGAGCTTGCCCCACTTTCGGGGAGTATCGGAAGAAGTAAGGGGTGTCCCGTCGTCCCGGGCAGAACAGCGGGCGGCGTCGGATGCGGTGCGTCGCGGGGCGGAGGAACGTTCGCATACCGGATGTATGCGGGCGCTCCGACGACGCCGTGAGGCGCCGTGGCTGTCGTCGCCCGTCCGCCGGGGACGACGGCGCGTCCCTTGGCCCGCACCACCCGGATCAGAAGTGGAAGAGTCCTATCTATGCAGGTCTGGCCGGGACAGACATATCCCCTCGGCGCCACCTACGACGGCGCCGGAACCAATTTCGCGGTCTTCTCGGAGGCCGCCCACCGAATCGAGTTGTGCCTGCTGCACGACGACGGTTCCGAGACGGCGGTGGAGCTGAGGGAGACCGACGCCTTCGTACGCCACGCGTATCTGCCCGGGGTGATGCCCGGTCAGCGCTACGGGTTCCGGGTGCACGGACCGTACGAGCCCCAGCGCGGTCGGCGCTGCAACTCGGCGAAACTGCTGCTCGACCCGTACGCGCGGGCGGTCGCCGGGCAGATCCGGTGGGGGGAGGCGATGTACGGCTATCCGTTCGGGCGGCCCGACGCGCGCAACGACCTCGACTCGGCGCCGCACGCCATGTCGTCGGTGGTGGTCAACCCGTACTTCGACTGGGGTGACGACCGGCGGCCCCGGACGGACTACCACCGGACGGTGATCTACGAGGCCCATGTGAAGGGTCTGACGATGCTCCATCCGGGGCTGCCGGAGGAGCTGCGGGGCACCTACGCGGGGCTGGCCCATCCGGAGGTGATCGCGCATCTGACGGAGCTGGGCGTCACGGCGATCGAGCTGATGCCGGTCCACCAGTTCGTCCAGGACCACCGTCTGGTGGACGCGGGACTGGCGAACTACTGGGGTTACAACACGATCGGGTTCTTCGCCCCGCACAACGCGTACGCCTCCTGGGGCGACCGCGGCGAACAGGTGCTGGAGTTCAAGCAGGCGGTCCGGGCACTGCACCAGGCGGGCATCGAGGTGATCCTCGACGTGGTCTACAACCACACGGCTGAGGGCAACCACCTTGGGCCGACGCTCTCCTTCCGGGGGCTCGACAACGCCTCGTACTACCGCCTGGCGGCCGACCGGCGGTACTACACGGACACCACCGGGACCGGGAACTCCCTGCTGATGCGGTCGCCGCACGTCCTGCAACTGATCATGGACTCGTTGCGGTACTGGGTGACCGAGATGCATGTCGACGGGTTCCGCTTCGATCTCGCGGCGACCCTCGCGCGGCAGTTCCACGAGGTGGACCGGCTGTCGTCGTTCTTCGACCTGGTGCAGCAGGACCCGGTGGTCAGCCAGGTGAAGCTGATCGCCGAGCCGTGGGACGTGGGTGAGGGCGGCTACCAGGTGGGGAACTTCCCGCCCCTGTGGACCGAGTGGAACGGCAAGTACCGCGACACGGTGCGCGATCTGTGGCGGGGCGAGCCCCGGACACTCGCGGAGTTCGCGGGGCGGCTCACCGGCTCGTCCGATCTGTACCAGGACGACGGGCGGCGACCGCTGGCCTCGATCAACTTCACCACCTGCCACGACGGGTTCACCCTGCACGACCTGGTGTCGTACAACGACAAGCACAACGAGGCCAACGGTGAGGGCAACCGGGACGGCGAGAGCCACAACCGGTCGTGGAACTGCGGCGCCGAGGGTGAGACGGACGAGCCGGAAGTGCTCGAACTGCGGGCCCGGCAGATGCGGAACTTTATCGCCACGCTGATGCTGTCGCAGGGTGTGCCCATGCTCAGCCACGGCGACGAGTTCGCGCGTACCCAGCGGGGCAACAACAACGCGTACTGCCAGGACAACGAGCTGTCGTGGGTGCGCTGGCCGGCCCCGGCCAAGCGCGACGAGGACGGCGCGGAGGGGGACGGGGACCGTACGGAGAGAGACGGGGACGGGGACGGTACGGACGGGGACGGTACGGGGAAAGGGGGCGCGGCGGGGCCGGACAGCGCCGGGATGCTGGAGTTCACCCGGTTCATGGTCTGGCTCCGCCGGGACCATCCCGTGTTCCGCCGCCGCCGGTTCTTCCACGGGCGGCCGGTGGAGGGCACGCATGACGAGCTGTCCGACATCGCCTGGTTCACCCCCGAGGGCGTCGAGATGACGCAGCGGGACTGGCAGGCCGCGCACGCCAAGGCGCTGACGGTGTTCCTGAACGGGCACGCGATCTCGGAGCCGGGGCCCCGGGGCGAGCGGATCTCCGACGACTCGTTCCTGCTGATGTTCAACGCGAGCGCCGACACGCTGGAATTCGCCGTTCCGGTCCATCACGGGCGGCAGTGGCGGGTGGTGGTGGATACCGCACGCCCGGAGGGGATCGCGCCGGGCTCGGGGCCGAAGGTGTCGGCGGGCGACCGGCTGACACTGATCGGCCGCAGTATGGCGGTGCTGCAACGCCCGGCGTGAGGGCTGCCGCGTCACCGTGCCGTGCGGCACCCGGTGGGGTCCTTCCTCCGGGTGCCGCGACAGAGAACCCGTCAGGAAGGGTACGTACGTCCGCATGACGCCCACCGCCACCTACCGGCTTCAGCTCCAGCCGGACTTCCCCTTCGCCGCCGCCGAGGAAGCCGTGCCGTACATCGCCTCGCTCGGCGTGTCGCATCTGCATCTCTCCCCCGTCCTGGAGGCGGTGCCCGGCTCCCGGCACGGCTACGACGTCGTCGACCCCGGCCGGGTGCGGGCCGAGCTGGGCGGCGAGGAGGGGCTGGGAAAACTGGCAGGTACGGCCCGTGCGCACGGGCTGGGACTGGTGCTGGACATCGTGCCCAACCACATGGCCCTGGCGCCCCGGCACAACCGCCGCCTGTGGGAGGTGCTGCGCGAGGGGCCCGCGTCGCCGTTCGCCCCCTGGTTCGACATCGACTGGGCGGCGGGTGACGGCAAGGTGCTGCTGCCGGTGCTCCCGGGGCGGATCGGCGACGAGATGTCCCGGCTACGGGTCGACGGCGACGTGCTGCGCCACGGCGAGCAGGAGTTCCCGCTGCGCGAGGGTACGGCCGGGCTGCCGCTGCCGGAGCTGCTGGACGCGCAGCACTACCGGCTCGGCTGGTGGCGGCTGGCCCGTACCGAGCTGAACTACCGTCGGTTCTTCACGATCTCCGATCTGATCGGTGTCCGGGTGGAGGACCCCGAGGTCTTCGCCGCCACCCACACGAAAGTGCTCGAACTGGTCCGGGACGGCATCGTCGACGGGCTGCGCGTCGACCACCCGGACGGGCTCGCCGACCCGCCGGGCTATCTGGCCCGGCTCTGCGAGGCGACCGACGGGCGGTGGACGGTCGTGGAGAAGATCCTGACCGGTGACGAGCGGTTGCCCGCGGGCTGGGCGGTCGCGGGGACGACCGGTTACGACGCGCTGCACCGGATCGACGGGGTGTTCACCGACCCGGCGGGCGCGGCGGAGCTGCTGGGCCACTACCAGGACTTCGCCGGTCCTCCGGGCGACCGGGGCGGCCACTGGCCCGCCACGGTCCGCCGGGCCGCCCACCGGGTGGTGGCCCACGAACTCGCCGCCGAGACCGGGACACTGACCCGTCTGGCCGCCCGGATCTGCGCCTCGGACCCCGCGCTGCGCGATCACGCCCCGTGGGCGCTGCGCACCGCGGTGCGGGAACTGCTCGTACGGCTGCCCGTCTACCGTCCGTACGTCACGGCGGGGCGGCTCTGTTCCGCCACCGCGGAGGCGACCCTCCCGGAGCAGGCGGTCCGGGACGCGAAGGCGGTGTTCCCGGTGCCGGAGGAGGCCGCGGCCGTCGATGTGGTGCGGCAGCTGGCGCTCGGGCGGCTGGGTGGTGGGGCGGACCGGTCGGCGTTCTGCACCCGGTTCGCGCAGACCGCGTCCGCGCTGCACGCGAAGTCGGTCGAGGACGCGGCGTTCTACCGGTACACCCCGCTGCTCTCCGCGAACGAGGTGGGCGGTGACCCCGGGCACCCGGCCGTCGATCCCGTGGACTTCCACGCGTTCTGCGCCCGGATCGCCCGCGACTGGCCGGCCACCGGGACGGTGCTGAGCACGCACGACACCAAGCGCAGCGCGGAGGTACGGGCCCGGATCGCGGCGCTGTCCGAGTGTCCCGGCCGCTGGGCGGAGCAGGTGGCGACGCTGGAGCGGGCGGCCCCGGTCGCGGCCCCGGACCGCCGACTGGCCTGGGAGGCGTGGCAGACCGCCTTCGGCTGTTCGGGCGTTCCGGCCGGTGAGCTCGCCGGCCGGCTGGGCGCGGCGCTGCTGAAGGCGGTGCGGGAGGCGGGCCTGTTCACCGGGTGGACCGAGCGCGATCCGGGGTACGAGCGCGCGGTGACGGACTTCGTCGCGGCGGGCCCGGCCGCCGTCACGGGGCCGGTACGGGAAGCGGCCGAGCGGTTCGCGGACGGGTTGGCGCCGTTCGTCCGGGCCAATGTGCTGGGCGCGGCGCTGACCCATCTGACGATGCCGGGCGTGCCCGATCTCTACCAGGGGACGGAACGGGAGTACGTGGCGCTGGTCGACCCGGACAACCGGCGGCCGTTGCGCGTACCGGACGGGGAAGAGCCGCCCGACGAGAAGGCCGCGGTGACGGTGGCCGCGTTGCGGCTGCGCCGGGAGCGGCCGGAGGTGTTCGGCGAGTCGGGGGCGTACACCCCGCTGACCGCGCACGGTCCGGCCGCCGCGCACTGTCTGGCCTTCTGCCGCTCGGGCGCGGTGGTCACGGCGGTGACCCGGCTGTCGCTGCGGCTGGCGGAGGCGGGCGGCTGGCGCGATACGGCGCTGACGCTGCCGGACGCCGGACCATGGACCGATCTGCTGTCTCCGGGGCGGGAGTTCGCCGGGGAATCGGTCGCGGTGGCGGAGCTGTTCGCCGACCGTCCGGTGGCGCTGCTCCACCGGGTGGAGCGGTAGGGCGCGGAAGCGGTGGGGCAGGAGTGGCCGGAAGTCATCAGTGGGCGTCCGGCCCCCATTGAACGGAGCGGTGCATCACCGCTTCCATGGCCCCTGCCGACGGCGCTCCGCCGCCGGCACCACCGACAAGGAGGTCGGGAAACGATGCGTCATCCCCGGCAGTCAAGAAGAGCGAGAGGCCGCAGAGCGCGGCTGAGTGGCATATCGGGTGCGGCGGCGCTGATCAGCGCCGCCGCACTCGTCGTATCAGCTCTGCCCGCCGACGCCGCCACAGTGCCAACTCCCTTACCGCCGAGCCCCGGAGAAGTGGTCCAGGGACAGCGGACCGACACACCCGCGCTGGTCCAGGGCATCCGGGAGCAGGCCCCGGCCGCCGCAACCCCCGAAAACGCCGCCCGCACCTACCTCAACGCCAAACAGGACCGATACCGGATCACCAACGCCCCACGCGACCTGACACCCGCCGGAACCACCGTCACCGACGGCCACGAAACCGTACGCCTGCAACAGAAACACCACGGCATACCCGTCCTCGGCGGCGAATACATCGTCCGCATGCAGAACAAGGACGGCACACGCACCGTCACCGGCACCTCCGGCAAATACTTCACCGCACTGCACACCGACACCACCGCCGAGGTCACCGAAACACTCGCCGTCGAACGCGCCGTCGAGGCCGTGCTCGCGGAGCTCAACAGGCAGAACTGGACATCGTCCCGGGGTGGGACGGAGGAGGACACGCCCCCGCTCAAGGGCATCGCCCGTGGACTCGTCGTCCTGCCCAGAGGCCCGGGCGTCCTCACCCACCACATCACCGTGCACGGCACGGACCCCGCGAGCGGGGAACCCGTCGTGCGCGAGATCTACATCGACGCCCACGCCGGATACCCGGTTTTCCAGTACAGCGGAATCCAGACGTTCGGCACGCCCGTCACTTCTGCGGGGAAGTCCCGTACAGCGGCCGGGAAGCCCGCCGCATCCAGCGTCCGGCAGCGGACGCCGGTCGCCGAGCAGGGCACCGGCGTCAAGCTGGACGGCACATCCGTCGCCCTTGAGGTCGAGCAGGACGCGAGCAGCGGTCTGTACGTGTTGCGCGATCGCACCCGCATCCCCGCCGACGAGTACACGACCAAGGTTCTTTCCACCTGGGACGCCCGCGGCAAGCTGGTCGGTGACGTGTCCGGCGGGTGGCCGGACGGCATCAAGGAGTTCGGTTCGCCGACCCCCGCGTTCGGCGCCGAGGCCACCGATGCGGGCGCCGTGGACGCGCACTGGGCGGCCGGGCAGGTGTACGACTACTTCAGGGACGAGCACGGGCGCAACAGCCTCGACGGCCACGGCACGAGCATCAACTCCCTCGTGGGCGTAACCGGTTACTCGGGTACGTACGTCAATGCCTTCTGGGACGGGCAGAAGATGGTGTACGGCATCGGTGACGAGGAGTACCGCCCGCTGTCCGCAGCCGTGGACGTGGCTGGTCACGAGATGACGCACGGCGTGATCGAACGCTCCGCGAGACTCGTCTACGCGGGCCAGTCGGGCGCCATGAACGAGGCCATCGCGGACTACTTCGGTAACACCATCGAGGCGAAGGTGCACGGCACCTCGGCGACGGACCCCGACTCGGGACTCGTCGGCGAGCGGCTCTGCCGGACGAAGGCCCCGCGCGAGTGCGCGTTGCGTGACCTCAACGACGGGCGGACCACGACCAGGTCGTTCATCGGTTTCGACTTCATCAACGACAATGGCGGCGTCCACCAGAACTCGACCATCTTCGGCGGCGCGCTCTGGGACGCCCGCGAGGACCTGGGCCCCGATCTCACCGACCGCATCGTCTACAAAGCCCTCACCGAGTACCTCACCCCGCTCGACGGCTTCACAGAGGGACGGGCGGCGGTACTCGCGGCCGCCAAGGACCTGGGTGTCAAGTCAGCGGACCAGAAGACGCTCCAGCGGGCCTTCACCGCACACGGCATCGTGCCCGGCTGGGAGTTGGCCATCGGCTCCGACTCGGACGTCCTCCTCGGCCGGATCAACACCACCGGTACGGGGCCTGATGCGGGCGGCGGATGGTGGGCGGTGTCCAAGTCGAACGAGGACGGTTCGGAACCGTACTCGGTATGGGCCGGGCGCACCGACGGCAAAGGCCAGCCCAAGCTGATCAGCCCCAACGACGGCCGCTACCACGACAATCCCGCCACCGACGGCAAGACCGTGGTGTGGACAGCACACGGCGTGGACGGCGTCGACCTCCTGGCCAGACCGCTCGCGGGCGGTCCGGTGAAGATCCTGTGGCACGGCAGGAGCGCGAGTGGTCCGGTGAGCGTCGACGGTGACGTGGTGGCCTTCGACCACGCCAATATCGGCGGGCGTGCGGCGGTGTCCTATCTGAGCCTGAAGGACCCGCAGAACATCCACAACTTCGGCGGTGGCACCTATCAGAGATCACACAGCTCGTCCGCGAACCACGGCAAGGTCGCCTACCAGTCCAGAAACCGGGTGCGCGGCGTGACGTACGCGTTGACCACCAATGTCATCGATGTCGCCACCGGTGTGAAGACGGTGGTCCAGCAGGCTCCGGACGAGACGACTCTCGGCCCGACAGCCATCAACGGAACGCGGGTCTTCTGGCTCCTGGAGGACTGGTCGGGCGAGAACGACACGATCGTGCTGCGCAGCGCAGCACTCGACGGTTCCGGCGTGGTGGACCTCACGCCGGCGACCGGACCGGACGCGCTGTACGGGCGCAGCGTGACGGCCTCCGAGACGGCGGTCACGGTCGGTGCCTACGTCCCCGACGACGAGATCCGCAATGAATCGCTGCCCAAGCTCTACCAGTTCGACGCGAACGGCTCGGTCGACGAACCGGGCACCAGTAAGGGCCGGGTCTCCTGCAACCGCGGTACGCAGACGTGGGGCGCGGCGGTGGACGGCAGCCAGGTGGTGTGGCTGGACTCGACGACCGGTACGACCAACCTGGTGACCCGCACCCGGCCGACGGGCCGGTGCGACTGACACACAGAGCAGCACGACGAGAGCCGGGGCCCGGCGGACACCTCACCCGCCTGGCCCCGGCCGATCCCCCAGAGGTCCCGGTGCGGCCAGGAGGCGCGCGGCAGTTCTGTGAACTCGGCCGCCGCACCCGTCAGTTCGACCCGCGAGAAGACCGCGAGCTGTCGCCGCCGGGGCGGATCGACGGCGAGGACCGCGCGGTCCTCTCCGACCGCGCCCCGGACCATGTGCGCCGGGACCGCCGCGACCCGGGCGGCCCCCGGGTCCCGTACTCCTCGCCGCGGCCCGCGTCGATGGGTCCGGAGGTCGCTCAGGCGGGCGGCCGGGCCGGGGGCGCGGAGAGCCGGAAGCCCATCCGTCCGAAGCTCACCTGGTCCCCGTCGCGCACGGCGACCACCCCGGTGACGCGTCGGCCGTTGACGCAGGTCCCGTTGGTGGAGCCGAGGTCGCGCAGGAACCAGCAGCCGCCGCGCACGGTCAGTTCGGCGTGGGTGCGGGACACGGTCTCGTGGTTGAGCCGCAGCCCGTTCCCCGGGTCACGGCCGATGAACAGCGGATACGGGCCGGGGCCGGGCAGCAGGAGCTTCGGCAGCCGCTCGGTCTGCCAGGCCCTGCGCAGCCGTTCGGAGAAGGCGGAGACTCCGCTGACGGTCCGGAACAGCCGTCCCGACCAGCGTCCTCCGGTGCGCAGATCGGCGGTGAGCGCGTCCAGTTCCTCCACGCGGCCGGCGGTGAGGGCGAGTTCCATGCGCCGTACGAAGGTGTCGTGCGAGAGCCTGCCCTGCGCCGCTCCTTCTCTGAGCACGTCGAGGGCACGGTCGCGCTGGGCGTCGGAGAGCCGCGCGGGATACGTGGGGGACTCGAAGGAGGACGTCACACCATCAATTGTCGGGCCGCCCGGCCGGGGTGTCCAGAAGAGCGGGTCGGCGATGCCTCTTTCCCACCCCTGCCGACCTGCCCTCCGACCTGCGCTTCCGGCCTGCTTCCGGCCTGCTTCCGTCCCGGGAGAGGACAGGTCCCCTTCCGGCTCGCGCGGAAGGCGCGGTGCGAAGTGTGCGGCCCGCCGCGGGGCCTCGTACGGGGGGATTCCCTCGCCATCCGTTCGAGCCAGCCGCCCGCCTCGTCGAGCGGGAGCGGGGTGTCCCAGTGGTAGAGGGTGGGGGCGGGGGTGATGCCGTGGTCGCAGAGTTCGTCGACGAGGCGGTCGTAGAAGTCGAGTCCGGCCGTGTTGACCGGTCCGCTGCCGCCGGGCACGACGCGCGGCCAGCTGACGGAGAACCGGAAGGCGTCGGCGCCCAGCCCCGAGAGGAGGGCGACGTCCTCGCGGTAGCGGTCGTGGAAGCCGGTGCCGAGGGTGGTGTCGGTACCGCCCTTGATCCGTCCGGGCCGCGCGGCGAAGGCGTCCCATCCGGAAGGTCCCTTGCCGTCGGTGTCGACGGCCCCCTCGGTCTGGAAGGCGGACGCGGAGGCACCCCACAGGAAGCCCGGCGGGAACTGCGGCACGGTCATCTCGACCTCCATGAGCCGTACGTTACGAGCACGACCAAACAGGGAAACGATCAGAACCAGACCTTAATCGCCAGTAACAGACTCCATCCAGTGTCGCGGGCCGGTGATCATCACTTCTGCCGATCATGGGACACACCGTGAGTCCCGGACGAGGAGTGGTGAATGCGGTTCCAGGTGTGGGCACCGGAGGCAGCGACGGTCGGGCTGCGGCTCTCGGGCACCCTGCGGGTGATGGAGCGCGATCCGGTACGGGCGGGCTGGTGGACCGTCGAGGCGGAGGCCGGCGACGGCGACCGGTACGGCTTCGTGGTGGACGACGGGCCGGTCCTGCCCGACCCGCGTTCGCGCCGCCAGCCGGACGGGCCGGACGGCGAGAGCGCGGTCGTCGACCACGCCGCGTACCCCTGGCGGACCACTGACTGGGCGGGTCGGGGGCTGCCGGGCTCGGTGCTGTACGAACTGCACATCGGCACGTTCACCACCGAGGGCACCTTCGACGCCGCCGCCCGGCGACTGCCGCACCTCGCGGAACTGGGCATCAGCCATGTGTCGCTGATGCCGGTCTGCCCGTTCCCCGGCACCCATGGCTGGGGGTACGAGGGCGTGGCGCCGTGGGCCGTGCACGAACCGTACGGCGGCCCGGACGGGTTGAAGCACTTCGTCGACACCGCGCACGCGCTGGGGCTGGCGGTCGTGCTGGACGTGGTCCACAACCACCTCGGGCCGTCCGGCAACCATCTGCCCGCCTTCGGCCCGTACTTCACCGAGACGCACCACACCCCGTGGGGCGCCGCCGTGAACCTCGACGCCCCCGGTTCGGACGAGGTGCGCGCGTATCTGCTGGGCAGCGCGCTGGGCTGGCTGCGCGACTACCGGCTGGACGGGCTGCGGCTCGACGCGGTCCACGCCCTGGCCGACACCCGCGCGCTGACGTTCCTGGAGGAACTGTCCACGGCGGTCGACGCGCTCGCCGCCGAGCTGGGCCGCCCGCTCCCGTTGATCGCCGAGTCCGACCTGTGCGATCCGCGTACGACGACGCCCCGCGCCTCGGGCGGTCTCGGGCTGCACGCCCAGTGGAACGACGACTTCCACCATGCCCTGCACACGGCCCTGACCGGTGAGTCGCAGGGCTACTACGCCGACTTCGCGCACGCCCCGCTGGCCGCCGTCGCCAAGACCATCACCTCTGCCTTCTTCCACAACGGCACCTACTCGACGTTCCGGGGCCGTACCCATGGCCGTCCCGTCGACACCACCCGCAGCGCGGCCCACCGTTTCGTCGGCTACGCCCAGACCCACGACCAGATCGGCAACCGGGCCCTCGGCGACCGCCTCGCCGCGACCCTCTCCCCCGGCCTGCTGGCGTGCGCGGCGACCCTGGTCCTCACGGGACCGTTCACCCCGATGCTGTTCATGGGCGAGGAGTGGGGCGCCCGCACGCCCTGGCAGTTCTTCACCGACCACACGGACCCGGCCCTGGCGGACGCCGTACGGGACGGCAGGCGGCGGGAGTTCGCGGCGCACGGCTGGTCGGCGGACGAGATCCCCGACCCGCAGGACCCGCGCACCCGTGACCGTTCCTGCCTGGACTGGACGGAGCCCGAGCGCGAACCGCACGCCCGGCTGCACGCCTGGTACCGCGAACTGATCGCGTTGCGCCGCACGTTGCCGGACCTGCGCGATCCGGACCTGGCGACGGTACGGACGGCCCACGACGAGGCGGCCCGCTGGCTGGCGTACCGACGCGGGGACCTGCGGATCGCGGTGAACCTGGGGCCGACGCCTGCGGAAATCCCGCTGGGCGGCGGTGCGGGCGGGAGCGGGGATGGGGGTGGCGAGAGGAGCGGCGGGGTCGGCGGGCGGGTGCTGGCCGCGTGGACGCCGGTCCCGGCGGCGGGGCCGGGGCCGGACGGGGTGCTGCGACTGCCCGGGGAGTCCTGCGTGGTGCTGGCTGACGACTGAGAAGGTACGGGGCGAGACTGCGGGCCGCTTGATGTGGCGGACCCCATGATCTGCTGCACCACGCGGTGAGCAGCATGACGTCCCATCGCCTTCTGCACGATGGGACGTCGCTTGAGCAGCCGGTCAGACGATGCCGAACCCGCCGGCCTTGACGCCCGCCACGAACGAGGCGAACGTGTCGGCGGGGAAGCTCAGAACCGGACCGCCCGGGGCCTTGGAGTCACGGACGGGAACCACGCCGCGCGAGACGACGAGGTTGGCGGCGACCTCGATGCACTGGCCGCCGTTGCTGCTGTAAGAGGACTTGAACCAACGGGGGGAATCGGTCGTCACGGGGTGCCCTTTCGTACCTGCTCGATCACGGCTACGGATGCCGCCTGGGACAGCGCTTCGGCTTGCATCTGATGGTAGGCCGTTACCAGAGGCTGCACGAACCTCATATCGCGCTCCAGACGCCCTTGCTGTGCAGACTCGGCGTACGCAATATGAGACCGGTCGGCAAGAGTCAGCAGCGTTACGGGCAGATCGAACGCTCGTCGCTCACCGAGGTCGAATGGGGCCACCTGTACGACGGTTGAGGGAAGCTCGGCGAACGCGGTGAGCCGTTCCAGCTGTTTCTCCATGACTCCGGGGCCACCCACCGGGCGCCGAATGCAGCTCTCATCAAGAACGACGTACACCAAGGGTGAGGGAGTCCGCTCCAGGGATGCCTGTCGTTGAGCAAGGAGCGTCAGCCGCTCTTCTGCCTGCTGCTCGGTGATTGCTCCGCGTCGCACGGCGCCGGTAGTGATGGCGGCAGCGTACTCCGGCGTCTGGAGCAAGCCCGGAATGATGCCGAGCTCGAAGAGCCTGATCTCCGCCGCACGTACCTCATGGGCGACGAACTCCGGGAAGCCCTCAAGTATTGCGGTGTTCCATACAGCCCGACCCTGGCGTTCGAGTCTGTCCCCAGTACCGAACGCCCTGTCAGCACTTGCCGCGAAGCGAGGAGTTGGGGGTCGACGACCAGTTTCGACGGCGGAAATGTGCGTCCCGGAGCACCCCATGCGCTCCCCCAGTTCGTCCTGTGTCCAGCCGCGCTCATCCCGCAGCGTGCGCAAACGCTGCCCGAAGGCCGCACTCGGTGACTTTTCAGGGTCCAGCTCTTTCCGGTTCAACGGCTACCACCTAACTCCCCGAGCAACTGACACAGGTTGAGGACAGCCCGACTGTAGGCCACGCTGTGCCGTCTTGGTAGTGGAACAACTACGGAGAGGAACGATCGTGCCTGCGATGAACGTCCCCGAAGGCGCTCAGGAGTCGCCGCACGCCCCGGCCCCCGGCGCATCCGCCGAGTGCCGGGAGTGCCAGGAACTCCGCCTGGAAGAAGCCATCGCCAACGACGAGGGTGATCTCAGTACGGCTGTGGACTACCGGGTCCTCCTGCGCCGTCACCAGCAGACGGCGGACTGCTCGGAGCGGCGGCCGGCATGACGAAGCCGAGGCCGCCGTTGCCGGAGTTCAATCCGCTGCGCTTCCCGCCATGTGAGTGCGAGCGGTGCCGCGCCGACAAGTCCCGGGCCGTGGAGTCCCTGTTGATACGGCGGTTGCGCACCAGGGTCGCCGAGGAGAACCGGCTTCGAAAGTCGATTCGACGGGCGTGGTGACCCACCCCGAGTACACAGCGCAGACCTGTGTGGGTGATGCGGTGGTGACTGTCTCTCTCGGTGGACCTTCACTGCCGCGCACGCCGACCCGCGCTCCGCGACTGCGGCTGCGGCTGCGGCTGCGGAACCCCATGACTCGTGAAGAAGCTCTCGCCCTGTGATCAACATCCTCATCCCGGACACAGCCTCCAGCAGCCGGGATGACTGCTGTGAAACCTCCGCCCCTGCCACATAGGACCCGGTACCAGAACAGCACGAGTCCGTGGCCCCCGCTCTGCGGCAGGGGCGGGACCGAACCCTCGCGGCACCCCGGTCGGCCGTTTCGAGGACAAGCCCGCCGACGGCCCACGGGGGCCACAGTGGGCCGTTCTCTCGGTAGGCGTGCCCGCTCCTCGCGCAGCGTGCGCGTCGAATGACTCGAACGACTGCGATCCTGCCAGCACTGAAATATGTGACCCCGCCTACTGATCACGGAAAGGCTCAGCAGCATGGACTGGAAGAGGCGGGCGCAAGAACTCGCCGACCGGGTGACGGACCCGGACTCTCGGTGGCGCGACGCTGTGGCGAGCGTGCCCCGTCATGAACTGATCCCGCGTTGGTGGGACATGGACGACTCGGGCGGATGGGTTCTGCGCGAGGGCGCGAACGACTCACACGCATGGGCCAAGGCGGCCTATGGCGACCGGTCGTTGGTCACCAGGGTCGGCGCTCTGCACGCCGACCACGCGAATCCCGGCGACCGGCCCGACGGGGCACCCACGTCGTCCGCCACGCTGCCGAGCCTGGTCGTACGCATGCTCCGGCACGGGCGACCGGGTCCGGGGCTCTCGCTCCTGGACCTGGGCACCGGAGCCGGCGGACTCGCCGCGTACGCGTCCCGAAGGTTGAGGGACGGGAGTGTCACGAGCCTGGACGTGGACCCCTACCTGACCGACGCGGCGGGTGCACGCCTCGCCGACATGGGTCTGCACCCCGAACTCATCACTGCGGACGCGACCGAACACGTACCGGGCCTGTACGAGCGGATCGTGTCCACGGTAGGGCTGCCCACTGGCCCGGGGCTCCGACCGACCCTTGCCGCACTGGTACCGGGCGGCCGGATCGCGACGACGCTGGGGCGGACCTGTCTGATCGTCACGGGCTGGAAGCACACCAACGGGGACGTGATCGGACAGGTGGAGCGCGACACCGCCGGATTCATGCTCACCCGATCCGGCGACGACCACCCGCCCACCCTCTCCGATCTGCTCGCCCTCGCCCGGGACACCCGGGGAGAGGAGACGAGCACAGGCCGCTACCCGGTGGTGGACGTGGCGAACGCCTGGGAACTGCGCTCCATGCTGGAAGTCACCACACCCGGTGTGGAGCACGTATACGAACAGCACGGCCGGCACCGGACCGCCTGTCTGGTCCACCCGGACGGTTCATGGGCCCGAGCCACCGCCGAACGGACCGACCCACCGGAAGTCCACCAGGGCGGACCACAACGACTTTGGACAGCCCTGGAACGCACCCGCAACCGCCTGAACGCAGAAGGCTCTCTGCCCCTGCTGGGCGCACGTGTCCACATCACGCCTGACGGGATATGTCACCTCTCAGGCGGAAACTGGCACGCCACGATGGGCAGCGGCAATGGCGACGACAACCAATAGTCCGTGCTCGAATTAGCCCTGCGTGCGCGGGGATCAAGTGAGCGGGTTGACCACGACGTGGTCGAGGAGGGGACCACCCCCGCGTGCGCGGGGACCACGAGCGCGGTATCCCGCTGCCGGACAGCCCGCCGGGACCACCCCCGCGTGCGCGGGGACCACATGCGGGCGGCCATGTTCTTCGACTGCTCGTGGGGACCACCCCCGCGTGCGCGGGGACCACTCGTCGGCGAGCCGGGACGGGTTCTTCGGGGCGGGACCACCCCCGCGTGCGCGGGGACCACCAACGGGGGAGAGGTGCGCGGTTCAGTGCAGCCGGACCACCCCCGCGTGCGCGGGGACCACAGCAATTGACCTGGGACTTTACACCGACGAGAGCCTGTTTTTACTTACTTCCAGAGATCCCGACATTCCGACTCTCTGCCGTGTATGGAACAAATCCGCCCACTCATTCCGTCTTCCTGGTCATCGCCATCCGCCGTGAAGGGCAACCGGCCAAGGATGCCATTGACGTTACTGCTCCAGCCAGCTTCGACTGTCCCTCCGACCTGGCCCATGCCGCGGGAACCACGACGCGTCAGGCCCGAGTGACCATGCGTCCGCGCCTCTTCGCCACTGACGGTTGTGCCATCCCAGTCCGGAAGGCCGCTCAGGACCGCAATCCTCACCGGGGCCCGTCAGTGGCACCGTCGGGCATTGAGCCGGGCGGCCTGGCGCGTCAGGTGGTCGCGCTCGGCGAGGTTGGGTGCCTTTTGTGCCGCCTCGGCGTAGAACCGCGCCGCCGTCGCCAGGTCTCCGTCACGCTCGTGGAAGTACGCCGCCACTGCGGCGTGGCGGGGCAGTGAGTCATCCAGCGCCCCAAGCGCCGCAAGGCCCGCGCGCGGTCCGTCGGCCTCGCCGACGGCCACGGCGCGGTTGAGCCGGACGACCGGACTGTCGGTCAGACGCTCGAGTTCGTCGTACCACTCGACGATCTGCACCCAGTCGGTCTGCTCGGGGGTGGGCGCGTCAGCGTGTAGTGCCGCGATGGCGGCCTGAGCCTGGAACTCGCCCAGCCGGTCGCGGGCGAGGGCCGCCTGAAGGATCTCGACGCCTTCCGCGATCGACTCGGTGTCCCACCGGCCCCGGTCCTGCTCGGCGAGCGGTATCAGACTGCCGTCGGACGAGGTCCGGGCGGCACGCCTGGCGTGGTGGAGCAGCATGAGTGCGAGCAGCCCCGCCACCTCTGGGTGGTCGATCGCGGCCGCGAGCTGCCGGGTGAGCCGGATGGCCTCCGCGGCGAGGTCGACGTCGCCGGAGTAGCCCTCGTTGAAGACCAGGTAGAGGACGCGCAGCACGGTGGCGACGTCGCCGGGCCGGTCGAATCGCACGCCGGAGACGGTGCGCTTGGCCCGGCTGATGCGCTGGGCCATGGTCGTCTCGGGCACGAGGTATGCCTGGGCGATCTGCCGGGTGGTCAGTCCGCCGACGGCACGCAGCGTGAGCGCGACCGCGGACGACGGCGTCAGCGAAGGGTGGGCGCACAGGAAGTAGAGCTGGAGCGTGTCGTCCACCGGGGGCACCGGACCGGGCACGGGCTCCTCGTCGACAAGGTCCTCGCGTCGGCGGCGGGCGCTGTCCGCCCGGGTCGCGTCGAGGAACCGGCGCCAGGCCACGGTGATCAGCCAGCCTTTCGGGTCCCGTGGCAGGTCGGCCGGCCAGACGCGGACCGCCTCGACCAGCGCGTCCTGCACGGCGTCCTCGGCCGCCGCGAAATCGGCTCCGCGGCGGACGAGGATCGCGAGCACGCTCGGTGTGAGGCTCCGCAGCAGGACCTCGTTCACCTCAGGTCACTCCGTGATGGTGGGCGGTGCGGCCAGGAACGGGCGCAGTTCGAGCCATTCGTGGATCGGCTTCCCGCCCGCACCGGGAGCGGCCGACAGCTCTCCGGCCAGCTCGACGGCGCGCTCGTAGCTGTCGACGTCGATCACCATCCAGCCAGCGATGAGGTCCTTGGTCTCGGCGAACGGGCCGTCGGTGACCGGCGGACGGCCCTCGCCGTCGTACCGGACGAACGTTCCCTCAGGGGCGAGCGCCTGACCGTCGACGAACTCGCCGGTCTCCTCAAGCCGGGCCGCGAAGTCGTGCATGTACCGCATGTGGGCCGAGATCTCCTCCGGCGTCCACCGGTCCATGGGCACGTCGTTGACCGAAGCCGGGGCGCCACGGTAGTGCTTGAGCAGCAGGTACTTGGCCATGGTGTTTCTCCTCGGTGCTGGTGCGACCCATTGTGGTCGCGTTCACTGCTGGGACGGAGCCAGCCACGGGTTCTCGACATCACCGCCCGAATTTTTTGGGCTCTCGTAGATGAGCCTGCACGAGCCGTCTCGCGGTGTCAGGGGCCATGGCGCGCGAAAGCAAGACAGACCGAACCCTCCAAGATCACGAGCGACCAAGCAACGGGGTGAGGAGAAGACCCTTATCGAACACGGGATCTCCACTTGAGAGAGACCAACCCCGCGTGCGCGGGGACCACAGCTACCGGTCGCCCGCCCGGTGCCGGAGGTGGGGACCACCCCCGCGTGCGCGGGGACCACTCGACCACGGTCAACGCCGCGAGGTACGAGAGAGGACCACCCCCGCGTGCGCGGGGACCACGCCACGTCGTACAGCCATCCCCTGGTCGGGTGGGGACCACCCCCGCGTGCGCGGGGACCACGTCGCGTCCACCGGCAGCCCGTCCTCGTTGACGGGACCACCCCCGCGTGCGCGGGGACCACCCGTCGAGCGCGCTGCGGAGGAGGTTCCGCCAGGGACCACCCCCGCGTGCGCGGGGACCACACCTGGGCGTTCCTCAAGCCGGTCGTCGACGGGGGACCACCCCCGCGTGCGCGGGGACCACGAACTCTGGATACCTCATGGGCGTCATTATGGGGGACCACCCCCGCGTGCGCGGGGACCACGCCCTCCAGATCGTCCTTCCGCTCATCGGCCCGGGACCACCCCCGCGTGCGCGGGGACCACCCGTCCTCCGCCAGTCCGGCATCAGCGACGACGGGACCACCCCCGCGTGCGCGGGGACCACAGATCGACGGCTCCGCCGGTGGTCATGACGTGGGGACCACCCCCGCGTGCGCGGGGACCACACCACCTGTCCCAGGCGATGACCTCCGCCAGGGGGACCACCCCCGCGTGCGCGGGGACCACAGCAATTGACCTGGGACTTTACACCGGCGGAAGCTTGTTTTTACTTACTTGCAGAGATTCCGACATAACGGCACTTCCTCGCGTACCGGACCGGCACCACCCGCCCACTCCGTCCTCCCCCGTCGAAGCCACTCGCCCGCCCCCAAGCCGTTCCCCTGTCGTTTCCCCGCCGGTGCCCCGCGAGCGCCACCCGCCCGTCCGTCCCGTCCAGACGGCCCGCCCTCCGCACCCTCCGTGCCCTCCGTGCCCTCCGTGCCCTCCGTGCCCTCCGTGCCCTCCGTGCCCTCCGAAGGCTCCACCCTCTCCGCTCCCTCCACCCCTCCGCTCCCTCCCCTCTCTACTCGACGACCGCCAACTCCCTCGCCGTGCCGTTCAGTCGGCGGCCCCCGTCCTCCGTGACCGTCACGATGTCCTCGATCCGGACGCCGAACCTGCCCGGCAGGTAGATCCCCGGTTCCACCGAGAAGCACATCCCCGGAACCAGCGGCTGTTCCTCGCCCTCGATCATGTACGGCGGCTCATGAGTGGTGACGCCGATTCCGTGGCCCGTGCGGTGGATGAAGCGTTCGCCGTATCCGGCCTCCGCGATGACCGTCCGGGCCGCCCGGTCGACGTCCTGGCACGGGACCCCGGGCCGGACCGCGCGGCATCCGGCGTCCTGCGCCTCGCGGACGATGTCGTGCACCCGCTGTTCCTCGGCGGTGGGTTCGCCGACGTGGACCGTACGGGAGGTGTCGGAGCCGTAGCCGTGCATGAGCCCGCCGAAGTCCAGCACCACCATGTCGCCCCGCTCGATGGTGCGGTCGCCCGCCTCGTGGTGCGGGTCGGCGCCGTTCGGGCCGGAGCCGACCACCGTGAAGTCGACCTGCGAGTGCCCGAACTCCAGGAGCAGCCCGGCCAGATCGGCGGCGACCTCGGTCTCCCCGCGCCCGGAGAAGCGGACCTTCAGGATCTCGCCGTACGTGGCGTCGGCGGCGGCCCCCGCGGCGGCGAGGCGTTCGAGTTCGGGGGCGTCCTTCACCGCGCGGAGCATCGGCAGGGCCTCGGTGAGGGAGGCGTACGTCGTGTGCGGGAGCGCCTGTTGCAGGGCGAGCAGATGCATGGCCCAGGCGTTGTCGCTGACTCCGTACCGCCCCCGGCCCTGGAGCAGCGGGGCGGTCGCGGCGTACGGGTCCTTGCCGTCGGTCCAGTCGCGCAGGGTGAGGGCGGGGGCTCCGACGGCCCGTTCGGCGTCCGGTGCCTCCAGGGTCGGGACGACGAGGACGGGTTCCTGGCCGGGTGTGAGGACGAGGAGGGTGAGGCGTTCGGTGGTGGCGGTCGGCCGGTAGCCGGTGAGGTGGACCAGGTCGGGCCCCGGTGCGATGAGCAGCCCTGCGAGCCCTGCGTCGGCGGCGGCCCGCGCGGCGCGGTCCATCCTGGCCCGATAGGTCTCCGTCGTGAACGGCACGGGCGCGGGCGCGGCGGTGGGGCCGGGGCTCGGACCGGAGCTGAGGGTCGGACTCGGGCTCGGGTTCGTACCGGGGCTGGGGGTCGGGCTCGGGCTGGGGCTGGGCATACGTGACCTCCTGGCGGCGCGACGGCATACAGCATCCTGCCCGTCCGGGCCGCCGGGCGCGAGTGGTGTGTCAGTACAGGCCGGGGTGTACGAGAAGGTCGGCGCGGTCCCGGCCCCGCTCGACAAGCCGGGCGTTGGCCTCGTCGGACTCGGCCACCCAGCGTTCCGCTTCGGCACGGTCCTTGCCGTACCGCACATGCCGGTCCACCAGCCACCGGGTCCGTACGGCGGGGTCGGGCGCCAGGAACCACACCTCGTCGAGCAACCCTCGTACGGCGGCCCAGGGGCCCTCCTCGTACAGGAGGTAGTTGCCCTCCGTGATGACGAGCGGTGTGTCGGGCGGTACGGCGATGCTCCCGGCGATCGGCTCCTCCAGGGACCGGTCGAACGCGGGGGCGTAGACGGGGCCGGGCTCGTCGGGGGCGCGCAGTCTGCGGAGCAGCGCGGTGTAGCCGTGGGCGTCGAACGTGTCGGGAGCGCCCTTGCGGTGACCGCGGCCGAGGCGGCTCAGTTCGGCCTGGGCCAGGTGGAAGCCGTCCATGGGGACGAGGACGGCGAGCCCTTCGAGGGCGTCGACGAGCCGGACGGCCAGGGTGGACTTGCCCGCTCCGGGCGGACCCGCGATACCGAGGACGCGGCGGTGGCCGGGGGCGCCGGGTGTGATGAGGCGGCGGGCCCGGTCCGGCAGTGCGCCGAGGTCGCTCGTGTCGTCCATGGGGGCATTGTGCCGGGCGGTGGAAGGGGGGTGTGGATCGGGTGGGGGTGGCATGTGTGAACAGAAGGACTTCCCCGGTCCCGCCCTTCTCAGCGCTCGCCCTTGCCCTCCAGGTAGGCCAGCACCGCGAGCACCCTGCGGTGCACGGTTCCGTCGTCCGGTTCCAGGCCGAGCTTGGCGAAGATGGAGCCGATGTGCTTGCTCACCGCCCGTTCGGTGACGAAGAGTTCGCCCGCGATGGTGGCGTTGGCCTTGCCCTGGGCCATGTGTTCCAGCACTTCGCGTTCGCGGGCCGTGAGGCTCTGGAGGGGGCGGGCCGAGGCTTTGCGGGTCAGCAGTTGGGTCACCACTTCCGGGTCGAGCGCGGTGCCGCCCGCCGCCACCCGGTCCAGGGCCTGGAGGAACTGGTCGACCCGGCCCACCCGGTCCTTCAGCAGATAGCCGATGCCCTGCGCGCCCTGGGCCAGCAGTTCGGCGGCGTAGGTCTCCTCGACGTACTGCGACAGGACCAGGATCGGCAGGTCGGGCAGTTGGGCGCGGGCGGCGAGCGCGGCGCGCAGCCCCTCGTCCCGGAAGGTCGGCGGCAGCCGTACGTCGAGGACGGCGATGTCCGGGCGGTGCTCCAGCAGGGCGGGCAGCACCTCGGGGCCGGCCGCCGCGTCGGCCACCACCTCGTGGCCGGAGCTGGTGAGCAGCAGGATGATGCCCTCCCGCAGCAGGGCGTTGTCCTCGGCGATCACGATCCGCACGGCAGCTCCACTTCGATGTACGTCGGCCCCCCGGCGGGGCTGCTGATCCGGGTGGTGCCGTCCAGGGCGGCGACCCGCCGTCTGATTCCCACCAGCCCGCTGCCGGCGCGTTCGTCCGCGCCGCCGTGCCCATCGTCGCCGATGGCCACGCGCAGTGCGCCGGTGGCCCGGTCGATCCGTACGGTGGCGGTCGTGGCACCGCTGTGCTTGCTGATGTTGGTGAGTGCTTCGGCGAGTACGAAGTAGGCGGCGGCCTCGATCGCGGCGGGCAGCCGCCGCCCGTCCTCGATCCCGTCCAGTTCCACCTCGACCGGCACGCTCACGTCGGCGGCCAACGCCCGTACGGCGCCCGCGAGTCCACGGTCCGTCAGGACCGGTGGGTGGATGCCGCGCACCACGTGCCGCAGCTCGGCGAGGGCCGCGTCGGCGCCGTCCTGGGCCTCTTCGAGGCGGGCGCGGGCCAGGTCCGGGTCCCGGTCGAGCAGTTGCTTGGCGAGGCCGATCCGCATGGACAGGGCGACGATCCTGGCCTGGGCGCCGTCGTGCAGGTCGCGTTCGATGCGGCGGAGTTCGGCGCCGTGCGCCTCGACCGCTCCGGCGCGGCTCTCGGTCAGCTGGGTGATCCGCTCGGCGAGTCCTTCGGGGTGGGTGGGCCTGAGGAGCGACCGGGTCCAGTTCGCGGACAGATCGGCGAGCACGGGGTGCCAGCGCAGTACCCAGCCCTGCCGCCGGGGCGGTGGTGTGCCGTACTCGTCGACGGCCCGCCGGTCCAGGAGGTGGGCGACGGAGAGCACCACGCCGTCGACGAGCAGCCCGATCGGCCAGAGCACCAGGGCGGCGTAGCCGAGGACGTTGCCCATGAGGGTCTGGGCGGGCAGCCAGATGACGTCGCGCCAGGTCGTGGGGTCGGTGAGGACGAGTCGGGCCCGCTCGACCGTTCCGCCCTCGTCCAGGGGCGGGTACGGGGTCGGGGCGAACGGCACCCCGAGCCGCGCCGAGGCCCTGCGGCGCTCGAACTCCGCGAACCTCCTGAGCAGCTTCGCGGCCTCGGGCAGGGCGGGCAGCCCGATGACCAACGCGGCGAACATCAGCACCACGACCACCAGGAACGCGCACAGATAGGTGCACAGGGCCACCGGGATGCCGACGAAGAGGTAGTACGAGGCGTCCCAGGACCGCCGGACGGCGGCGGTCAGCGGGGTGGGGGCGGGGGTGGGGCTCATGATCTGCCACATTAAGCGGTCGTCCGCCGGTCGGCGGTGGTGCGCTCCCCCGGTTCGTGGTGGAGCTGGCTGTACCCCCTTCCGGGACCGCGCACCCTCGTCCGCGGAGCCTGTGGTTCGTAACGTTTACCCAGGTCAGGAAGTATGACCGGACAGCGCTGCGGTACGGACGACACGGCCGTACGACGGCAGGAACACGGAACGGTGGACACAACGGTGCGGACAGTCACGGCGGTACGGGCCCCGGCGCTCGCCCTGGAGTCGGTGAGCCGGCGCTACGGGCGGCGCGGCAGCGGTGAGGAGGCGATGGCGCTGGATTCCGTCAGCTGCGAGATCCCGGCCGGAAACTTCACCGCCGTGGTGGGACCTTCGGGGTCGGGCAAGAGCACGTTCCTCCAGTGCGCGGCGGGTCTCGACCGGCCGACGGCGGGGACGGTACGGGTCGGCGGCACCGATCTCGGTGCGCTCAGCGAGGCGGCGCTGACGCGACTGCGCCGGGACCGGATCGGCTTCGTGTTCCAGTCGCACGCGCTGAATCTGGTGCCCTCGCTGAGCATCGAGGAGAACGTCGTGCTGCCGCTGGTGCTCGCCGGGGCCGATCCGGCGGGCGCCGATGTGCTGGCGCGCGGCCGGGACCTGCTGGCGCGGGTCGGTCTGGCGGGCCGGGGTTCCGGTGGACCGGGGACCCTCTCGGGCGGTCAGCAGCAGCGGGTCGCGGTGGCGCGGGCGCTGGTGACCGAACCCGATGTGATCTTCGCGGACGAGCCCACGGCGTCCCTGGACCCGGAGTCGGCGGCGCTGGTGCTCGGTCTGCTGCGGGACGCGGTCCGGGTCGACGGCCGTACGGTGGTCATGGTCACCCATGACCCGTCGGCGGCGAGCTGGGCGGACACCGTCCTGACGATGGACGGCGGTCGGCTGCGATGAGCGCGCGCAGGAACGGTGGCGGAGGTCTTCTGGCCCGGCGCGGCGGAAAGGACCGCCGGTCGGCGTCGAAGCCTTCGGAACAGCGGCCCCCGGAGGAGCGATTCGCGGGACAGCAGTCCTCGGAGCAGCCGTCCCCGGGACAGCGATTCTCGGAACAGCCGTCCTCGGGCCGGCGGCCGTCCGTGCGGAAGCCGTCGGTGGCCGAGCGGTCCGGCGCCGAGCCGACGGCGGACGCGCGGGCCGGCTCGCGGCGGGCGTCGGCGTTTCTCGCCCGGCGGTCGTTGCGGGTCCAACGCCGGGCCTGGGCCGCGGTGTTCGCGGCGACGGCCGCCGCGGCGGCACTCCTCGGCGCGTTCGCGTTCGTCATCGGTTCGGTACTGCTCGCGCAGCCGCCGGTGGACCGTTACGCGGGCGCCGACGCGGTGGTGGCGGCCGACCAGAAGGTGACGTACACGGTGAAACCGTGGGGCAGCGAGCCGAGGACCGTGACGGCGTACCTGCCGGAACGCGCCCGGCTCGACCGCTCCCTGCTGGCGAAGGTCCGGGCGGTCGACGGCGTCGCGAACGCGGTCGTGGACGATTCGGTCCCGGTCGCGCTGGGCGACGACGGGTCGGCCGCGGTCGGCCGCTCCTGGCCTTCGGCGGTCCTCACCCCGTACGAACTGACCGAGGGGCGGGCGCCGAGAACCCCAGGGGAGGTGGTCGTGGACGCCTCGCTGGTCCCGGCCGGGACCCGGCCCGGCGACCCGGTACGACTCCAGGTCGGCGGCGCGGCGCGCGCGTACACCGTCAGCGGAGTCGCGCACACCGGCCACCGGGGCGCGGGCGCTCCCGCAGTCTTCTTCACCGAACAGCGGCTCACCGCGCTCGCCGGTCACCCCGGGACGGTCGACACGATCGGTGTCGTCGCCGAACAGGGCGTTTCCAGTGGCGCGTTGAACTCGGCGTTGCGCGACGCCCTGCCGTCGGACACCGCCACCGGGCGCGACGTCCGGGTCCTGACGGGCGCGGGCCGCGGCCAGGCCGAGTGGCTGGACGCGATCGGCGGACGCAACGAACTCGCGCAGTTGCTGGCGGCCGTGACAGGCACCGTGGTCATGGTGGCGCTGCTGGTGATCGCGTCCACCCTCTCGCAGGCGATCCACCAGCGGTCGGCCGAGCTGGCCCTGCTGCGCGCGGTCGGGGCGAGCCCGCGCCAGATCAAGTCGGCGATCGGCCGGGAGGTCACCCGGGTGGCACTCGCCGCCGCGGTGCTCGGTGGCGTCGGATGCGTACCGCTGGGGCTGATGATGCGGTCGTTGCTGACCTCGGACGCGCTGCCGCTGCCGGTGCCGGTGTGGCTGCCGTTCGCGGCGGGCGGCGCCGCGGTCCTGGTGGTCGCGCTGGTCGCGCGGCCCGTCGCGGCGCTCGCGGCCCGGGGGATCACCCGGCTGCGGCCGGCTGCGGCATTGGGCGCGGCCCGGACGTCCGAGCCCGCCGCCCCCGGCCGGTTCCGGACGATCACCGGGGCGGTGCTGGCGTTCGCGGGGATCGGTTCGGCCGGTGTGGCCACGGCGCAGGGCGGTCAGGCGGCGGCCGCCGCCGCGTCCGGCGCGGCGGCCTCGCTGGTGATCGCGGTGGCGCTGCTCGGTCCGTGGATCGCGCGGGGCGCGATGCGGGTGCTGGGCGTGCCGGTCCGACGACTGGGCGGGGTCGCCGGGTTCCTCGCCGACCGGACCGCGACCGCGCACACCAGGCGGCTCGGTGCGGCGATCACACCGATCGTGCTGGTGGTGGCGTTCGTCTGCGTACAGCTGGCGGCGGGTACGACGCTGGAGCGCGCCGCCGACCGGCAGGCCGCCGCCGCGCTGCGCGCGGACCTGGTGGCGACGGGCCCGGCCGCCGGGTTCCCGGCGGAGGCGGTGGCCGCGGTACGCAAGGCACCCGGGGTGGCGGCCGCGACGAGTGTGATGCGGTCGGCGGTCGTGCTGGCCCATCGCGAGTTGGGCGATCCGAAGCTGGAACGTCTCCCCGTACTCGGCGTGAGCGCCGACCAGTTGACGGGCGTTCTCGATCCGCGGGTGACCTCGGGCGATCTGAGGAACCTGACCGGAAGCTCCACGATCGCGGTCGGCGAGGAGCGCGCCCACAGTCTCGGGGTCGGGATCGGCGACACGGTCGAACTGCGCCTCGGTGACGGCACGGAGACCGAACCGCGCGTGGTCGCGGTGTACGAACGGTCCCTGGGCCTGGGCGAGTTCATGCTGCCGCGCACGGCGCTCACCGGGCATGTGTCGGCGCCCGGCGACGAGCGCGTCCTGATCGGTTCGACCGGCCCGGACACCGCCGAGGCCGTGCGGAAGGCGCTCGCCCCGTACAGCGGGGTGCGGGTGAGGGCGGCGGTCCCGGACGACGTACGGACCAGCCTGTCGACCTCGGAGCAGGACGACGCGCTGATCATCATCGGGGTGGGGGTGATCGGCGGCTTCGCACTGCTGGCCGTGGTCAGCACGCTCACCCTGATCACGGTGGGCCGGAAGGACGAACTCCGGCTGCTGCGACTGGTCGGCGCGGGCCGTCGGCAACTGACGCGGATGCTGTTCCTGGAGACGGGTCTGGTGGCGGTCGCCGGCCTGGTGATCGGCACGGTGGTGGCGGCGATACCACTGTCGGCGTTCGCGGTGTCGATGGCGGGCACGGCGCCGTACATGCCCCCGGTCCAGTACGGGGTGCTGGCGGGAGCGGTGATCGTGGCGGCGGCAGCGGGAACCCTGCTCCCGGCATCGGCGGCCCGCCGCCGCAGGATCAACGCCTGAGCGACAGGTAGCTAAGGGCTGTCCCGCCAATCCCTGGTGGGCGTGCGACGACAGCTACGGCACCTCGCGGCGTTGTCGGAACGTCCCCATACATCCAGTATGCGGACGCCCCTCCGCCTGGCGACGCACCACACCTGACGCCGCACGCTGATCCACCACGGATCGCGGGACAGCCCTTGGTGGCGGACCGGGCGAGGGGTCCGGGTGTCGGGACGGGACACGGGCCCGGCGCGCCACCCGGGCGGGCCGCCGTGGTCCCGAACCCGGACCGCCGGGGCCCGGACCACAGGTCTCAGCGCTCCACCCGCGACGTCGGCGCCGGCAGGGCCGCTTCCCGTTGCGCCGCCGCCAGGAGCGCGTCCAGCACCGGGCGGATCAGTGGGTGGCCCTCCGCCCCGTGGCGTACCGCCGCGAACACCCTGCGGGTGGGGGCGCTGCCCTCCACGGGCCGTACGACCACCCCGGTCAGTTCCATGCCGCGCAGGGCCGACCGGGGTACGAGGGCCACCCCGGCGTCCGCCCCCGCCAGCGAGACCACCGCACGGAAGTCGTCCGACGAATGTTCGAGCCGGGGTTCGTATCCGGCGAACTCGCAGGCCAGGACGACCACGTCATGGCAGGGATTGCCCGGGTACGGGCCGATCCAGGGGTCCTTCGCCAGGTCCGCGACCGCCACCTGTTCCTGACCGGCGAGCCGGTGGCCCACCGGCAGCACCGCGTCGAACGGTTCGGAGTACAGCGGCACCCGGGTCAGCCGCTCGTCGTCCTCGCCCGGAGCGCCCCGGTACTCGACGGCGACCGCCACGTCCACCTGCCGGTCCAGCACCATCGGCACGCTCGCGTCACCCTCCGCGTCCTGGACGCGGACCCGGATGCCGGGGGCGGTGAGCGTCAGTTCGGAGATCGCCGGGGCGAGGACCAGGCCGATGCCCGTCGCGAACGCGGCGACCGTGACCGTCCCGGCCACTCCCGCGCTGTACGCGGCCAGCTCGGCCTCGGCCCGCTCCAGCTGCGCCAGCACGGCGTTGGTGTGGGTCAGCAGGATCTCCCCGGCGGCGGTGAGCCGGGCGCCGCGCGCGCTCCGTTCGACCAGCCGGTGCCCGGTCTCCTGCTCCAGGGCGGCGAGCTGCTGGGAGACGGCGGACGGCGTGAGGTACAGCGCGGCGGCGGCCGCGGTCACCGTGCGGTGGTCGGCCACCGCACGGAGGATACGCAACCGCCGTGCATCGATCATGCGCCCATTCTCCCAGGTCGCGGGCGGTCCCCAGCCCGGGTCCCGCGCCGGGCCCCGCGCCGGGTCCTGTGTCCGGGCGCGTCCCCGGGGACGGTCCGCCGACCCGGGCCGCCGGGGCCGTCGGTACAGATACGGGTCCGGTAATCGTCCCCGGGTACGGGTCCGGGCCCGGTGATCGTCCCGCGCTACTCCCCCAGCGCGGCCCGCGCGTCCACGAACGCGTCCACCGCCCGGTTCACGTCCTCGGTGGAGTGCGCGGCCGAGAGCTGGACCCGGATGCGGGCCTGGCCCTGCGGAACGACGGGGTACGAGAACCCGATCACGTACACCCCCCGTTCCAGCAGCAGCTCCGCCAGCCTGCCTGCCTTCGCCGCGTCCCCGATCATCACGGGGGCGATGGCGTGGTCGCCGGGCAGGACGTCGAAGCCCTCCTCGGCCATCCGGGACCGGAACAGCGCGGTGTTGGCGTTCAGCCGCTCCCGCAGGTCCCCCGCGGACTCCAGCAGGTCGATGACCTTCAGCGAGGCGGCGGCGATCACCGGGGCGAGGGAGTTGGAGAAGAGGTACGGGCGCGAGCGCTGCCGCAGCAGCGCGACGATCTCGGCGCGGGCCGCGACATAGCCGCCGGACGCCCCGCCGAGCGCCTTGCCGAGGGTGCCGGTGATGATGTCGACCCGGTCCATCACACCGTGCAGTTCGGGAGTGCCCCGGCCCCCGGGGCCGACGAAGCCGACGGCGTGCGAGTCGTCGACCATCACCATGGCGTCGTAGCGGTCCGCGAGGTCACAGATCTCGCGCAGCGGGGCGACGTACCCGTCCATCGAGAAGACGCCGTCGGTGACGACGAGGCGGCGCCGGGCCCCGGACGCCTCCTTGAGCCGCTGCTCCAGGTCGGCCATGTCCCGGTTGGCGTAGCGCAGCCTGGACGCCTTGGAGAGGCGGATGCCGTCGATGATCGAGGCGTGGTTGAGGGCGTCGGAGATGACGGCGTCCTCGGGGCCGAGCAGGGTCTCGAAGACACCGCCGTTGGCGTCGAAGCAGGAGGAGTACAGGATCGTGTCCTCCTGCCCGAGGAACGCCGAGAGCCGTCGCTCCAGCTCCTTGTGGACCTCCTGGGTCCCGCAGATGAAGCGGACGGACGCCAGCCCGTAGCCCCAGCGGTCCAGCGCCTCGTGGGCGGCGGCGACGACCTCGGGGTGGTCGGCGAGGCCCAGGTAGTTGTTGGCACAGAAGTTCAGCACCTCACCGGCCCGGCCGCCGGAGGTGACGGCGACGGTGGCGGACTGCGGGGTGCCGATCACCCGCTCGGGCTTGTGCAGCCCGGCTGCGCGGATCTCGTCGAGGGTGGTGCGCAGGTCGTCGCGTACGGAGTCGAACATCAGGGGTGTCTCCCAGCTGGGTACGGGGGCTGGACGCGGGGCGCCGGATACGAAGGGCCGGCTACGAGGGGGCTGGTTACGGGAACGGTACGAGGGACCGGCGGACCGACGGCAGACCGACGGACCCGACGGTCCGTCGGCGGACCGAACGCCTGACCGGGGCGGCCGGCCGGGTCAGGAGGTCCAGTCGAGGATGATCTTGCCGCCGCGACCGCTCGCGGCGTCGTCGAAGGCCGCCTCGAAGTCGCGGTAGCCGTACCGCCCGGTGACCACGGGGGCGAGGTCGAGGCCGCCCTCCAGCAGCACGGACATGGCGTACCACGTCTCGTACATCTCACGGCCGTAGATGCCCTTGATCGTGATCATGGAGGTGACGACATGGGCCCAGTCGACGGCGAACTCCTCGGACGGCAGTCCGAGCATCGCGATCCGTCCGCCGTGCGTCATGTTCGCGATCATGTCGCGCATGGCCTCGGGCCGGCCGGACATCTCCAGTCCGATGTCGAAGCCCTCGCGCAGACCGAGATGACGCTGCCCGTCGGCGATGGTCTCCTCGCCGACGTTCAGGGCCAGGCTGACACCGACCTTGCGGGCCAGCTCCAGCCGGGCCTCGCTGACATCGGTGATGACGACACTGCGGGCGCCCGCGTGCCGGGCGACGGCGGCGGCCATGATGCCGATCGGCCCCGCGCCGGTGATGAGGACGTCCTCGCCGACCAGCGGGAAGGACAGCGCGGTGTGCACGGCGTTGCCGAACGGGTCGAAGATCGCGGCGATGTCGAGGTCGACGGGGACCCGGTGCACCCACACGTTGGACGCGGGCAGCGCGACGTACTCGGCGAACGCGCCGTCCCTGCCGACCCCGAGCCCCAGCGTGGAGCGGCACAGGTGGCGCCGTCCGGCGAGGCAGTTGCGGCACTTCCCGCACACCAGGTGCCCCTCGCCGCTGACGAGGTCGCCGACCTCGATGTCGACGACGTCGGCACCGATCGACGCGACCTCGCCGACGAACTCGTGCCCCAGGACGAGCGGGGTGCGGATGGCCTGCTGGGCCCAGCCGTCGTACGCCCGGATGTGCAGGTCGGTGCCGCAGATGCCGGTACGGAGCACCTTGATCAGCACATCGCCGGGCCCGGTCTCCGGTTCCGGCACGTCCGTCAGCCAGAGTCCCGGCTCGGCCTTCTGCTTCACGAGTGCCTTCACGGCCGCGACTCCCTGTGCCCGATGAGTACCCCGGACCGTGGGCATGCCAAGGACAGCCCGCGGCCCGGGGAAGAGTGGAGAAGACGGTGGGGCAAGGGCGTGCCGTTGCGGTGCGCGTGCTGCCCTCGACCGTCACTGAGCAATCTGCCGCACCGGGGGCCGCAGGTCCATCGAGGTTTTCTTAAGCGCCTCCGCAGCTCCGCTTCATACCCGGCGGCTCCGCTTCATACCCGGCAGCTCCGCCTCATGCCCGGCAGCTCCGCCTCACGCCCCGCAGCTCCGCCTTACACCCGGCCCGCGAACGGGCGGGCCCACGGCAGCGGTCGCGGCTGTACGTCGCTCAGTCCGACAGGCACGGTCCGGCGCTTACGGTCTTGCCGACACCCGCCCGGTCGAGCACCGCCCGGCGGGACGCGAGCCGTGACCGGGGCCCCTTTCGAGGGGCCCCGGGGCGTGCCGGTGCGCGCGTACGGCTGCCGTTCAGCCGCTGTCGCCGAAGCGGACCGGGGGCGTCACCGCGGTGTCGAGGAAGAAGGAGTCGATGCTCTGGACGGTCTCGATGAACTCGTCGAGGTTGACGGGTTTGGTGACGTACGCGTTGGCGTGCTGGCGGTAGGCGTCGTCGATGTCGTCCGGCGCGGCGGAGGTGGTCAGCACGACGATGGGGATGCTGGAGAGTTCGTCGTCGTTCTTGAGGACGTTCAGCAGCTCGCGGCCGTTCATGCGGGGCATGTTGAGGTCGAGCACGATCAGGTCGGGCCGGTCGGTCCGGGGGTCGCGGAGGTATTCCAGCGCGGCGACCCCGTCGTCGGCCCGCTCGATCCCGCGTGCCATGCCACGCTCGGTCAGGGCTTCCTCGATCAGCATGGCGTCGGCCATGTCGTCCTCGACGAGCAGGACGGTGTACGTACGGGGGACGAGGCCGTTCATGAGCGAACTCCGGGTCTGGTGGTGAGGTAGCGGGCGTGAGGCGGGGCGGGCGGTGAAGACGAGTCCGGGCCAGCGTTTGCGGGCGCCCTGGCGGCTGACGCCCCAGGCCCTGCCCAGTTGCGGATAGCCGGCACCCTCCAGCGCGGCGGCCCGCGCGGCCAGTGCCGCGCACTCCTCCACCGCCCGGCCGAGGTGTGCCAGGGCGCGCAGTGACGCCAGTGCGTCGCTCCGCGGCTCGTCCGGGTCCTGCTCGTCGGCATCCGCCACCGGCGTGAGGAGGACAAGCTGCCGGGCGGCCTCGGCGACGGCCTGTCGTGCCCGTTCGGCCAGTTCCTCCTGCTCGGCGCTGATCCTCGTCTCCACTGCCATGGGTGCACCGTAGACGGTGAGACACCCCGGGGACAACCGTGGTTGTCATCGCGGGTAGGGTGGCGCAGCCCCGGTGCTCCGCCGGGGCCAGGGAGGATGGACCCGACGTGCAGAACGACGCCGTGCAGCAGGCCCCGGTGACACCGCCGCCGCGGTCGGCCGGGAACGGCTGGACCACCCGTGGCTGGCTGAGTGCCGGTTCCGCGGCAGCGCTGGTGGTCCTCCTTGTCCTGGCCGGGTGCGGTGTCTGGGTCCTCGCCCATTCCACCGACGTCAACAGACGGCTCACCGACCGCTGGTCGCCGGCCCTGATCGCCTCCGTCCGGATGGAGAGCGCCCTGGTCAATCAGGAGACGGGCATCCGTGGGTACGGCCTGACGGGGAAGCGTGAATTCCTCAAGCCGTACCAGGACGGCATCGCGCAGGAGAAAAGGGCGGCCGGGGAACTGGTGCGTCTGACCGAGGGCGACGAGCGGGCAATGGCCGATCTGTCCCAGGTGCGCGAGTACGCCGAGCGGTGGCAGACCGCGATCGCCCGCCCCGTCAGCGCGGCGGCCGACCCCATCGGCTCCGCCCGGCAGCGCGCCGAGTCGGGCAAGGCCGCGTTCGACGCTCTCCGGGCCTCGCTGAGCGAACAGCAGGTCCACATCGAGGACGAGCGGGACAGGGCGCGCCACGACCTGGAGGAGGCACGCACCCTGCGCAACACCGTCTTCGCCGCCATCCTGTGCGTCGTCCTCGTCCTCATCGCGCTCGTCTTCGTCGGGCTGCGCCGGGGCGTCCAGGTGCCGCTGGACCGGCTGCGTACGGATGTCCGGCAGATCGCCGACGGCCGGTTCGAGCACTCCGTCACCCCGTCCGGCCCCGCCGACCTGAAGGCACTGGCGACGGACGTGGAAGAGATGCGCCGGCGCCTGGCCGGGGAGCTGGCCTTCAGCGACCGCGCGCGGGCCGAGCTGGACGAACGGGCGACGGAGTTGCGCCGCTCCAACGAGGAGCTCGAACAATTCGCCTACGTGGCCTCCCACGACCTCCAGGAGCCGCTGCGCAAGGTCGCCAGCTTCTGCCAGCTGCTGGAGCGCCGCTACGCGGCTCAGCTCGACGACCGCGCCAGGCAGTACATCGGCTTCGCGGTCGACGGCGCCAACCGCATGCAGACCCTCATCAACGATCTCCTCACGTTCTCCCGCGTCGGACGCCTGCACGCCGAGGACGCCGACGTCGACCTTGAGGACGTGCTGCGCCGCACCACCAACTCCCTGGGCATGGCGATCGAGGAGACCGGGGCGGTCCTCACCCATGACCCCCTCCCCGCGGTCCACGGCGACCCGACCCAGCTCGGCGTCCTGCTGCAGAACCTCGTCTCCAACGCCATCAAGTTCCGCGCCCCGGGCGTCGTGCCCCGGGTCCACCTCAGCGCCCGTGAGTCGGCGGACGTCACGGACGGCACGGACGGCGGTCCTCGCTGGGAGTTCGCGGTGACCGACAACGGCATCGGCATCGAACCCGAGTACGCCGAGAGGATCTTCGTTATCTTCCAGCGCCTCCACGGCCGTGACACCTATCCGGGCAACGGCATCGGCCTCGCCCTCTGCAAGAAGATCGTCGAGTACCACGGCGGCACCATCACCGTCGACACCGGCCACACTCCCGGCACCCGCTTCGTCTTCACCCTCCCCCCGGCCCACTCCGAGACGCCCGCCGCGGACGCGGGGGACCAGTGATGCGGTGACCTACCGATCATGGACTTCGCCCGCGTCGACGACGGTCAGGACGCTCACGGTGTCCTTGGGACGCGGAGAACGGCGTCGAGAGCGCGCAGGCTCTCCCCCACGCGCCCGCCTCCCGGAGGTGCGGCGGGCAGACGGCCGAGCACCGCGATGACCGCTGCCGGTGCGTGACGGCGCGCCCATTCGAGGGTCCCGGCCGGGTCACACCGGCCTTCTCCGGATGCCAGCTCCTCCGCACGTGCAGCGTGCGCTGCCGCACCGAGGATGTGTTTCACCTGGTGAGCGCTTGCCCTGGGATGAAGGTACGCGGCGGCAGCCGCGTGACTCGCCGCTCGTGCCGCGTCGGCCGCGCCGGGCGAAGCGGCTTCTCGTGCGGCTCTGTACGCAGCCCACGCGCGCTGCCGCAGGGCGCCCGTGCGCCGACCGCCTCCGGCGAAGGTGTGCGCCGCGTCGACGGCGTCACGCGGGCGCGGGTCGGCGGGAAGCTCCCGCTCGAAGATCCACAGCACCCTGCGGGCACAATCAGCCGCGTAGCCCGTGATCTCACGGAGTTCGTGTTCGCTCAGCTCTATCTCGTCCGACTCGGTTGGCACGGTTCAATCCTGCCGCAGGCCGCCGGCGGCGCGGTACCGGCGGCTCGTGGCCCGGGGCGAAGTCGTCGCCGACCAGGAGCGTCCGACGCCCGCTCGCCGGACTCGGGGACCGGCCCCCGGCCGTCTTCCGGGCGGACCGGACCCTGCTGACGCGGACGCCCCCGTGGTCCCCGCCGACGGGTGATCCCGCCCGTGTCCCGACGGACCGGCGCGACCTGGTGCGTCACACCTTCTCCCCTGCGCGCCGGCGCCCCACCGGCCGCCAGGTACCGTGGGTACGTACCGATCTCGTGGGCCTCCTGCCGGGCTGCGTGAACCCCAGGAGGAACACACATGACGACCAACAACGGGCGCAAGGACGTCATCCGCAACCGGATGGCGACGACCGGCGAGTCGTACAACGTCGCCGCGCGCAATCTCAAGGCGATGAAGGACATGGGCGCCACCCGTGACGCCGTCCTCACCCAGCGCTGGCGCCCCGCTCCCTCGCTCGACGTGCCGTGCCCCTGCGGCGGCACCTGTGAACCGGGCGAGACCTGCGACCGCTGCCACGCCAGGCACCGCCACGTGGCGCGGCACCCGGGCAGCCTCACCGAGGTCGAGACCTGGGCGGACCGCTACGACTGCCTCGGCTGCTCCGCCTCGTACACCCTGACCATCACCCTCCCCGGCCGCCCGTGGGGCGTGGCCGAGACGGTGATCCAGGGTGGATCGGCCGAGGAGGTCGTACGGGCCCGGGTCTTTCCCGGAGTCGTACACCCCCAGCTCCGCCCGGAGCCCTCCGAGGAGGACTGACGGGCCGCCTCCCCACCCGGGAAGCGGGACCGCGCCATCTGCTCGGGGGCAACGAGACCGGCCGCCCACCGCAGGTTCCCGGTCCGATCAGGGGGCCGGTGCCGGGAGCCCTTGGCCTTGCTTGTCCGGTTTCGTTCCTGTTCGTGAGCCTCGTGCATGACGTACCGTCATGTGCCGCTGAGAGGCGGTGCGCCCTCTCCCGCGCCGAGGAGCGGCCCGACGACGTCGAGGAGCACGTGATGAGCCCGCCCCCGATCACCCGGCCGCACCGCGCGTTCGCGGACCCGCTGCGCGAACGTCGTGACCAGGGGTCCGGCCGTCAGCCGTTGTCCGGTGTCAGCCTCAGCGAGATCGAGTTGATGCAGTAGCGCTGGTCGGTCGGGGTCGGGTACCCCTCCCCCTCGAAGACGTGCCCGAGGTGCGATCCGCAGCGGGCGCAGCGCACCTCGGTGCGGGCCATGCCGTGGCTGCGGTCCTGGATCAGTTCGACGGCGTCGGTGTCCTTCGGGTCGTAGAAGGACGGCCAGCCGCAGTGCGACTCGAACTTCGTGTCGGAGCGGAACAGCTCGGCGCCGCAGGCCCGGCAGGAGTAGACGCCCTCGGTCTTCGTGTCGGTGTACTCACCGACGAAGGCCGGTTCGGTGCCCGCCTGGCGCAGCACCGTGTACTCGGCGGGGGACAGCTCCGCCCGCCATTCCTCGTCCGGCTTCTCGATGTCGTACGGCACGATCGCTCCCTCAGCTCGACAGGTGGTCCAGGATGCGCGGCCCGAGGTCCGTGACGTCGCCCGCTCCCATGGTGAGAACGAGATCGCCGGGCTTCGCCATTCCCGCGATCACCTCCGGGACCGTCGCCTTGTCGTGCACGGCGGTCACATCGGCACCGGACGCCCGTGCCGCGTCGATGATCAGGGTGCTGGTGATGCCGGGGATCGGGTCCTCGCGGGCCGGGTAGATGTCGAGGACCACGGAGGCGTCCGCGAGGGCGAGGGCCTGGCCCATCTCCTTGCCCAGCTCCTGGGTGCGGGAGAACAGATGGGGCTGGAAGACGACCAGGATGCGGGAGTCGGTCGTGGCGCCGCGCATCGCTTCGAGGTCGGCGGTCATCTCGGTGGGGTGGTGCGCGTACGAGTCGACGACCTGCACGCCCGCGGCCTCGCCCTTGAGCTGGAGGCGGCGCTTGACACCGGTGTACGCGCCGAGGGCCGTGGCCAGTTCGTCCGCCGGGATGCCGAGGGCGGCGCCCGCCGCGAGGGCGGCGACGGCGTTGAGCGCGTAGTGGCGGCCGGGGACGGAGACCGTGAAGGTGAGGTCCTCACCGCCCAGGGCGACGGTGACCTCGCTGGTCAGTCCGCGCGGGGTGATCGTGCGGACGCGTACGTCGGCCGTCGCGGACTCCCCGTACGTGACGATGTTCCGCGCTCCGGAGGTCCCGAGGTCGGCGACCCGCCGGGTCAGCTCGACCGCGCCGGGCTGGTCGGCGGAGATCACCAGGGTGCCGCCGGGCACGATCTTGCCGGTGAACGTCTCGAAGGACTCGTAGATCTCGTCCATCGAGGCGTAGTTGGCGTGGTGGTCCAGCTCGACGTTGAGGACGATCGCGACCTCGGGGTCGTACTTCTGGAAGCTGCGGTCGCTCTCGTCGGCCTCGGCCACGAAGATGTACCCGCCGCCGTGCGCCGCGTTGGTGCCGGGGCCCGCGAGGTCGCCGCCGATGGCGTACGAGGGGTCGAGACCCAGCTCGGACAGGGCGACGGCCAGCATCGAGGTGGTCGTCGTCTTGCCGTGCGTACCGGCGACGGCGAGGGCGCGGGTCCCCGTCATCAGTGAGGCGAGTGCGTCGGAGCGGTGCACGACGGGGACCGACAGCTCGGCGGCGCGGGCCAGCTCCGGGTTGTCGGCGCGGATCGCGCTGGAGACGACGACGCACGTCGCGTCGTCCGCCAGATGCCCGGCGGCGTGACCGATGTGGACGGTCGCCCCCAGCGCCCGCAGGGCCTCGGCGGTGGCGGACTCCTTCGCGTCGCTGCCCACCACCCGGGCGCCGCGCTGGGCGAGGATCTTCGCGATGCCCGACATTCCGGCGCCGCCGATGCCGATGAAGTGCGGCCGTGCCATGGCGGCAGGGATACCGGGTGCCATGCGTGTGTCTCCCCAGAGGTGCGACGTGAATGCGATCGCCGCCCAGCCTATTCGCTGTGCGCGAAGAGCTTGAGCACCGGTACGCCGACCTTGTGACGGGCCCGGGAGGCCCAGTCGCGGTGGAAGAACTCCTCCACGTAGTGCGGGGCCGTCAGCACGATGACCTCGTCCGCCCGCGCCTCCTCGACGACCGACTTCAGCCTGTCCAGGGGGTGCTCCTCGATCACCTGGCCGACCGCGTCCGAGCCCGCGTCGCGGAGGGCGGCGAGCGACCCCTCCAGGGCCAGCTCGGCGGGCTTGCGGGCCTCTTTACCCTCCGGTTCCTCGGGCTCGCGGGCGGCTTCTCTCAGCTCCCCGAGCGCCACGTCGTCGATCGCGCGCAGCAGCACGTCCGCCTGGTCCCCGCGCGGCTGCATCAGTACGACGAACGAGATCTGCTCCTCTCCGTGCAGGGTGGTGACGAACTCCACGTCCTCGGAGGTGAGGGGCTTCTCGATCATCAAAACGCTTGTGAACACGCAGGCGCCCTTCTACTTCATCAACTTCATCGACCGTGGACGGTCGCCGACCGTGGACGACCGCTGCTGAAACCATCCTTCCCCGTGTTCCCACGGGGTCTCCGGGTAAGTCTGCCCGGCCGAAGTTAACCGGAACGGGAAATTCCGCTGATTGTCGGAACCGTTGTCAGAACCGATTGTCGGATCTGTTTCTCAGTGCTGGTTGTGAGAAACAATTGTCCGAACGGATCGTTCCGAACCGATGGTCAGCTTCCGGGCCGGTCCGGCGCGGCGGTCCGGTGGTCCCTGCGGTAGCGGCCGAAGAGGAAGCCGCCCTCCTCCAGCAGGGAGGCCAGGGCGAATCGTTCCGGCACTGTCAGGGCCGAGCCGACCGCGATCCGCTGGGCGTCCCCGGCGGTCAGCAGCGGGGAGACGGTGAGACAGAGCTCGTCGAGCACACCGCCCGCCACGAACTGGCCGAGCATCCTCGGGCCGCCCTCGGTGAGCAGCCGCTTCAGCCCCAGGCCGGCCAGCTCGCGCACGGCCCGGTCCGGCTCGACGGTCGCGCCGTCCCCCGCGATCACCACCCGGGCGCCCGCGTCCTCGGCGGCCCGGACGCGGTCCGCGGACGCGCCGGCACCGGTGACCACCAGGGTGCGGACCAGCGGCGAGGCGAAGAGCGGCAGCGAGAAGTCCAGGTCCAGGCTCGCGCTGACGACGGCGACGGCGGGCGCGGGACCCTGGCCCGCCGCGGCCCGCCGCCCGGCGAAGGCGTCCCGGGCCCTGGCGGGGCGGTACCCCTCCAGGCGTACGGTCTCCGCGCCGACCACGACGGCGTCGGCGAGCCCGCGCAGGGTGCCGAAGATCCGCATGTCGGCGGCGCAGGAGATCGGCTGTGAGCGGCCGTCGTGCTGGGCGGCGCCGTCCAGTGTGGAGACCATGTTGGCGCGCAGCCAGGGGGTGTCCGTGGCGGGGTACGCGTACGCGTCGGCCAGCTCGTCGAGGCTCCACTCGCGGTCGCCGTCCGGGGTCTCCGGGCTCCGTCGGCGGTCACCGTCCGGGGCGCTGCTGGTCGCCGGGGCTCCGCTCGCCGCTCGTGTCGGGTCGGTCACAGGGAAGAGGCGTCGCATGTGGTGCAGTCTCGCACGGCCCTCACGGCCTCCCCCGTGAGAGGGGCCGGGCGGCGACCGGCCTTCCGCGGCTTCGGTGGCGAGGCGCGGAAGGGCGTCGCCGCGGAGCGTCGTCGACCGGTGACGGCGCAGCGAGCGGGGCCGCACGGCGCCGGCAGCCCGCTCCCTGTCGTGGGGAGGCCGACGTCGGGGAGGCCGTTATGGTGGGGAGTTGTGTCGTCCTCCACCGCCGTGCCTGGGCAGAGCCCCATAGCCGAAACGGCCCCGTTGTCCCTGTGCGCCCGTGAGCCGCGCGTCCCCGCCGACCGGCTGGTCGCGGAGATGGTGCCGCCGCCGCGCTTCGACTCGGTGCGCTTCGCGACGTACGTACCCGATCCGAACCAGCCGAGCCAGAGCGAGGCCGTGACCGTGCTCAGCGCGTTCGCGGCCGGGCTCGGCGGCGCGCACGCCGGTGGCGGCGGCAAGCGGTCGTGGTTCGGCAGGAGCAAGAAGCCGTCCGCGCCGGCCGGTCCGCGCGGCGTCTATCTCGACGGGGGTTACGGCGTCGGCAAGACGCACCTGCTCGCCTCGCTCTGGCACGCCACCCCGGCGGAGCCGTCGCTGAAGGCGTTCGGGACCTTCGTGGAGCTGACCAATCTGGTGGGCGCGCTCGGCTTCCAGCAGACCGTACGGACCCTGAGCGGTCACCGGCTGCTGTGCATCGACGAGTTCGAACTGGACGACCCGGGTGACACGGTGCTGGTGTCGTCGCTGCTCAGCAGGCTGGTCGAGGCGGGGGTCGCGCTGGCCGCCACCTCGAACACGCTGCCCGGGAAGCTCGGCGAGGGCCGGTTCGCCGCCGCCGACTTCCTCCGCGAGATCCAGGGGCTCTCGGCGCACTTCCGTCCGCTGCGGATCGACGGCGAGGACTACCGGCACCGGGGGCTGCCCGAGGCCCCGGCGCCGTTCTCGGACGCGCGGGTCACCCGGGCCGCGTACGCCACGGCGGGCGCGTCGCTGGACGACTTCCCCTCGCTGCTCGACCATCTGGCGCGGGTCCACCCGAGCCGGTACGGCGCGCTGACGGACGGCGTGTCGGTGGTCTGCCTCACCGATGTGCGGCCGGTGCCCGACCAGTCGACGGCGCTGCGGCTGGTGGTCCTCGCGGACCGGCTGTACGACCGGGAGGTCCCGGTGCTCGCGTCCGGTCTGCCGTTCGACCAGCTGTTCAGCGACGAGATGCTGAACGGCGGCTACCGGAAGAAGTACTTCCGGGCGATCTCGCGTCTCACCGCACTGGCCCGCGACGCGAAGGGACTGGCGGAGCAGTAGGTTCGGGAGCGCGGTCATCAGTACAGCCGCACACCTCATCCGAAGGGACATCTTCAGAATGGCTACTACGCGTCAGGCACACACGGTCTGGGAAGGCAACCTGACCGAAGGCACGGGGGTCGTCACCCTCGACTCCTCCGGCATCGGTGAGTACCCGGTCTCCTGGCCGTCGCGCGCGGAGCAGGCGAACGGGAAGACCAGCCCGGAGGAGCTGATCGCGGCGGCCCACTCCAGCTGCTTCTCCATGGCACTGTCCAACGGTCTCGCCACCGCGGGGAACCCGGCGGCCCGGCTGACCACCCAGGCCGAGGTCACCTTCCAGCCCGGCACCGGCATCACCGGCATCCACCTCACCGTGCGGGGCGAGGTCCCCGGCCTGGACGAGGCGGGCTTCGCGAAGGCCGCCGAGGACGCCAAGGCGAACTGCCCGGTCAGTCAGGCCCTTTCGGGCACCACCATCACGCTCACCGCGTCGCTGGTCTGATCCGATGAACGGCCGGGGGGCGGCGGTGTGGCCCGCCACCCCCCGGTCATATGATCGGTTACTTTCCGTCGGTGATCGATTGTGTACGCAGAGCAGCTGACGCTGCACGAAACCGGACGCCACGGACCGCGCTGACTTCGCTGATCTCGCCGGTTTCGGTGCCCCCGACGACCCCAGCTGCCCCACCGGCCTCGCAGACCTCGCCGGTCCCACCGGCCTCGTCGACCCCACCGGTCCCACCGCTTTCGGCGCCCACCCTGACAGCCCTGACGATCCTGGGGGCCGTCGTCGGGGGCGCACTCACCGGCTGCGGCACCGCCGGCCCCGCCCCGGACCAGGTCTCCGCGGACGGCGCGGTCACACACGCCCCCGCACACTCGGCCTCGCCGCCGCGGATGTCACAGACACCTCGGGTGCGGAAGCCGCCCACGATGGCGCCGGGCCCGGCCGGGCGGACCCCGGTCTTCTCGCGAAGTGCCGGGACGAGCGACAAGGTCGTGGCGCTGACCTTCGATGCCGACATGACGGCGGACCAGGGTCCGCGCGCGGCGGCGGGCGAGCACTTCGACAACCCGGAACTGATCGCGCTGCTGCGTCGGCTGAAGGTGCCCGCGACGGTGTTCATGACCGGACGCTGGGCCGACGAGTATCCGAAGCAGGCCCGGTCGATCGGCGCCGACCCGCTGTTCGAGGTCGCCAACCACTCGTACAGCCACTACGCCTTCAAGGGCCCCTGCTACGGACTCCCGGTCGTCGAGAAGGGCGGCATGGGCGCCGATGTGGAGCGGGCCTTCGCGTCGTTCCGCAAGGCGGGCGTGCGCAACGTGGTGCCGTACTTCCGTTTCCCCGGTGGGTGTTACGACGACACGACACTGCGCGCGCTGGCTCCGTCGAAGGTGACGGCGGTCCAGTGGGACGTGGTCAGCGGCGACGCGTTCGCGACGGACGCGGACGCGGTGACCCGCCAGGTGCTGGACGGGGTGAAGCCCGGCTCGCTGGTCGTCATGCACTGCACCCGCAGCGCGGCTCCGGTCACGGACCGGGCGGTCGCCCAGGTGGTGCCGGAGCTGCGGAAGCGGGGGTACCGCTTCGTGCGGGTGTCACAGCTGATGGGTGCGGCGGGGACGACGACGGTCGACAACCACGGCAGCGGCCGGTCTCCGGGCTTGGCGCGCTGAGAGGTGCGGCCAGGTGCGGCCCGCTCCGGGTGGCACCGCTCAGCCGGTTCGGCTCCCCGGCCGGCCCGGCGCTCGATTGTCAGAGTCCGCTGATACAAGACCGTCGTGAACATACTCGGACAACCGAGGTCGCCGCCACGGATGTACTCACGGCCCTGGGCGCCGCCCCGTCCCTCGCCCCGTCCGCCGTCCGGTCGGCCGTCCTCGCGCGCGTCGCGGACGCGTATCGTCCTCGCGCGCGTCGCGGACGCGTAAAGGTCTTCGCTTCCCCGGCGAGGCGCGGCTCCAGGCGCCACGGGTCCCGCATGATCCGAACGGGAGGCCCGGCGGCGTCCTCAGCCGGAGCAGGCCGTGCGGCCCGCTTCCTGCCATTCGCAGACCGGGCAGAGGGTGCTGCCCTTGACCGACTCGGGGTACTCGGTCGGCTTCCGGCACAGCACGCACTCGGCGTACGGAGGCCCGTCCGCCACCGTGTGCGCGGGGGTCGGTGCGGGCGTCTCACAGTACGAATCGTCCATGCGTACGAGGTTACTCAGCCACGCAAGGCGGTGAGCCGGCTCGTCACCGCGTCACCGCCGTGGAGACCGAGCGGCGGGGTGCGGACACCGGAGCCGCGCCCGACGACATCGAGGCCGGCCTCTTCAGTACGGAAACCGGCCGCCGACGCTCCGGTTCCGTACCGGCTGCCCGTACGGAAACCGGCCGCCGACGCTCCGGTTCCGTACCGGCTGCCCGCTCCTCGACGCCTCCGGGGCGCGGGCGGGCCGTCAGTTGGCCGACGCCTTCTCGGGCTTGACCTCGCTGGGCCGTACGATCACGAACCCCTCGCCCTGGAGCATCAGCTGGACCGCTTCGCCGGAACCGCCGCGCACCATCGAGCCAAAGCTCTGCGAGCGGTGCAGCGAGGTGTTCAGCTCGGCGCTCCAGCCGACGACCGCGTCCGTGTCGACGTACACCGGCTGCTGAGCGGTGACCGGGATCACGATGGGGTGGCCCTCGCAGACCAGGGCCAGCTTCCCGTATCCGGTGAAGACGCTGTTGAAGAGGCCGCCGCCGGCCATTCCGGCGCCCTTCACGGTCTTGATCTCGTACTGGAGGGTGGGGTCGAAACAGAGGACGTTGCGGCCGTTGACGGTCAGGACGTCGCCCTGCTCCATGTCCACGATGAAGCAGTTGGCGGCCTCGTGCGCGAACCACGCCTCGCCCTGACCGCGTACCGCCATCAGCGGCAGCCCCTCGCCGGTGACCGCCCGCTTGAGCAGACCGCCTATCCCCTGTCCCTTGCGCTCGAACTGGAGATTGCCGCGGAAGGCGATCATCGACCCCTGGCGCGCGTGCATCTCCCCGTTCACGGCGTATTTGACTGATTTGTCGTTCTGGAGAGTCATGCCGGGGGCGGTGGCGGGCTGGGCCAGGTGTTCGCTGGAAAAGAGATCGCTCTTCATGCGGTACATCCTCACCTGAGGCCCGCGATACGCCAAGGGTCGTGGCCGGGAGGGCTGGCAGACTGGGCGGGTGAGCAGCAGCAACGACATTCCCGCGTCCGCTTCCGTCCCGAATCACCCGGATTCCGGAGCCCTTCCGAAGGCGCCGGTTCTTCCCGGGGTCCCGGGCCCTTCGAACGCGTCGGGTCACGAGGGTCAGGCCCCCCGGTCCGACGAGAGTCCGGCCCGCTCCGACGAGGCCACGGCCCGGTCCGGGGCGAGCCCCTTCCAGGTCGAGCCGACGGACCGTGACGCCTCGCCGCAGTACGTGCTGCCGCTGGTGGTGCGCATCGAGAAGGCGGCGCCCCCGGCCCGTACCGACGCGCTGCGCACGGCCGCGCGGGCGGTGCTGGTGATGCTCTCCGACGAGAGGTCGCTGGGCGAGGGCGAGTGGGCGCGCGCCGTGCGGGACTGGCAGGACGCCCGTATCCGCAAGGTGGTGCGCCGGGCCCGGGGGTCCGAGTGGCGCAAGGCGTCCGAGCTGCCCGGGATCACGGTCATGGGCGAGAGCGCCGAGGTGCGGGTGTTCCCGCCGGTTCCGCTGGACGGCTGGCCCAAGGAGCTGGCGAAGCTCCAGGTGTCGGGCACCGACCTGGACGACCCCGAGCCCCCGGCCGCGCCCGATCCGGCCGGTCCGGTGCTCTGGCTCAACCCGGAGCTGGACATGTCGGCGGGCAAGACCATGGCGCAGGCCGGACACGGCGCGCAGCTCGCGTGGTGGGAGCTGTCGGACGCGGAGCGCGAGGCGTGGCGCGAGGCCGGGTTCCCGCTGTCCGTGGCGACCCCCGACGCGGCGCGCTGGGCCGGACTCACCGTGAGCGGACTGCCCGTGGTGCGGGACGCCGGGTTCACGGAGATCGCCCCGGGTTCGTGCACGGTCGTCGCCGACCACCCGGCGCTGCGTCGCCACCGCTGAGGCCGACGGGCGGGGGGGTCGGCGAGCGCGGGGCCAGTGGGCGGCGGGCGCGGCGGGCGGCGGGCGGCGGGCGAGCCGGCCGGCGACCGATCCGTCCGATCCACCGGCCCGCCGAATCCGCCGGGCCGGCCCCGGAACCTCAAATCGGCCTCTGAACGTCCCCCTCCTGGGGTTCATCGACGTGCGGCCGGGCCATCACCCCGGCACCAGGTGGACGAAGGGGGCGGCATGAAGCTGGGCATCGGGATCGGCTGGCGACCGGAGATCGCGGAGGCGGTCGAGGCACTACCGGGGATCGACTGGGTCGAGGCGGTCGCGGAGAACATCTGCGTCGACCACCTCCCCGACTCACTGGTTCGGCTCCGCGAGCGCGGCGTCACCGTCGTCCCGCACGGCGTCTCGCTCGGCCTCGGCGGGGCCGACCGACCGGACCCGGGGCGGCTGGCGGACCTGGCGGCACGGGCCACGCTGCTCGAAGCCCCGCTGGTCACCGAGCACATCGCGTTCGTACGGGCCGGAGGGCCGCGCACCGCGTCGCGGAGGCTCGAAGCGGGCCATCTGCTGCCCGTACCGCGCACCCGCGAAGCGCTCGACGTGCTGTGCGAGAACGTCCGGATCGCCCAGGACGCGCTGCCGGTGCCGCTGGCCCTGGAGAACATCGCGGCTCTGATCAGCTGGCCCGACGAGGAACTGACCGAGGGACGGTTCCTGGCGGAACTGGTGGAACGCACCGGGGTGCGGCTGCTGATCGACGTGGCCAATCTGCACACCAACCACGTGAACCGGGGCGAGAACCCTGCGGCGGCACTGGACGAACTGCCGCTGGAGTCGATCGCGTACGTCCATGTGGCGGGCGGTGTCGAGCGGGACGGGGTCTGGCACGACACGCACGCCCACCCCGTCACCCGGCCGGTCCTGGACGTCCTGACCGAACTGCGCGCCCGGGTCACACCTCCCGGCGTCCTGCTGGAGCGCGACGACGACTTCCCGCCCGCGTCGGAACTGGCGGCCGAACTGGACCTGATCCGTGACACGTTGGACACGGCGGCCCACCACCCGGCCCGCCCGACGCTCCGGGCCCGACCGGCACGAGACGTGCGAGTGGCACGTGAGGTGCCTGAGGTGCCTGAGGCGGAAGCTCCGCAGCAGCACCCGCACCCCCAGCAGCCACCGCCGGAGCCCACCACCGGCGTGACCACAGCCATCACCACAGCCACAACGACCACCGCAGCCACCACCCGGCTCCGGGTCCCCCCGACCCCCGAGCGGACCACCACCGCCCGCGGCCACCTCGCCGTGGCCCAGACCGCCCTGCTCTCCGCCCTGGTCGCGGGCACCCCCGCCCCCGAGGGCTTCGATCCACGCCGACTCGCCGTCCAGAGCCGCGCACTCGCGGCCAAGCGGGCCGGGATCGTCGCCAAGGTGGCGCCCGAACTGCCGGACATCCTCGGCGAGGACTACCGGCGCGCGTTCATCGCGTACGCCAGGAGAAACCCCCTCACCACGGGACACCGGCGTGACGCGCTGGACTTCGCCGAGACGTTGCTGTCCGTCGGACGTCCCGCCGATCCGGCCGCCCGGCGCCGACTGACCCAGTGGTGGCGGGACCGTTCGGGCTCACGCCCGCCGAACCGTGCGGTCCGCCTGGTACGCGCGGCGCGCGGCGTACTCGTCGGGAGGTGACCCGAAGCGGGAGGTGACCCCGGCCGGAGGTGACCCCGGCCGGAGGTGACCCCGAAGCGGGAGGTGACCCCGAGCCGCCCGCCTCGGCCACCCCCACCCGGCCGCCACGACGAGCATCAGGGTCATTCCATATGACATTCGGAGCCAGTGCTTTACATCGTTGACCGCTCGCCCGACCATCCCCCTTCGGCTTCATCCGTCCGCACGAAGGGAACACGCGTGAGAGCAGTAGCGCTGTACGGAACCATCGGCTCCCTGGTCCTCTCCGCCCTGACCGTCGCGCCCGCCACGGGCCTCGACCACCCGCGCGAGGGCGTCCGCCGGGCCGCCGAGGACACGGGCACGATGATCGCCGCCGAGCGCGCGGCGGCGGCCGGGATCGCCTTCGGCCCGTGCGCCGAGGCCGAGATGCTGCCGGACTCGGTCCGGTGCGGCACCGTCGGCGTACCGCTCGACTACGCGGCCCCCCTCGGCCGCCAGATCCGACTGACCGTCAGCATGGCCGGGGCCACCGGCGGTTCGGCCGAGCGCCAGGGCGCGCTCGTCTACAACCCGGGCGGACCCGGCGCTTCGAGCCTCACCTTCCCGATGGTCGGCGAGCTGGCCGAGTGGAAACGGATCGCCCGTGCCTACGACATGGTGGGTTATGTGCCCCGCGGAGTCGGTGACTCGGCCCCGCTGTCCTGCCAGGACCCGGCCGATTTCGCCAGGGCGCCCAGCGATTCGCCCACGCACCCGTCCGAGGCGTACAAGCGGAAGCGGATCGCGCGGGCCAAGGCGTACGCACGCGGCTGCGCGCGCGGCGCCGGACCCGCGCTGCGCCACTACTCCTCGATCAACAACGCCCGCGACCTGGAGGTGCTGCGCGCGGCGCTGGGCGAGCGGAAGCTGACGTTCATGGGTGCCTCGTACGGCACGTACATCGGCGGTCTGTACGCGACGCTGTTCCCGTCCCACGTCCGGCGCATGGTCTTCGACTCGGTGGTCGACCCGGACCCGGACACGGTCTGGTACCGCTCCAACCTCGACCAGTCGCGCGCCTTCGAATCGCGCTGGAGGGACTTCCGTACCTGGGTCGCGAAGCACGACGAGACGTACCGGCTGGGAACCACGGCCGCGGCGGTGGGGCGGCGGTACGAGAAGGTGCGCGCGGAGCTGGCGGTGAAACCGGCGGGCGGGAAGGTCGGCCCCGGTGAGCTCCAGTCGGCGTTCCTGGGGGCCGCGTACTACGACGACTACTGGTCGATGCGGGCGACGGCGCTCTCGGAGTACGTGCACGGCGACCCGCAGCCGCTGATCGACCAGGCCACACCGCGGCCCGCCGGGATCAAGGACAGCGAGAACGCCAACGCGGTCTACACGGCCGTCGAGTGCAACGACGCGCCGTGGCCCACCGATTGGCGGGTGTGGGACCGGGACAACACCGCGCTCGCGCGGACCGCGCCGTTCGAGACCTGGGACAACGCCTGGATGAACCTGCCCTGCGCGTACTGGCCCGCGCCGAGGCGGCAGCCGGTCGACATCGGTACCGCGCGGGGAGCGCTGCCCCCGACACTGATCCTGGCGGCCGAACGGGACGCGGCGACCCCGTACAAGGGGGCCCTGGAGCTCCAGCGGCGGCTGCCGGGCGCGGCACTGGTCACGGAGCGGGGTTCGGGGTCGCACGGCATCGGCGGCGGTGAGAACCCCTGCGTCAACGCCTACCTGGAGTCGTATCTGCTGACCGGAAGGACGCCGGTGCGGCGCGCGCAGTGCGCGCCGCACCCGGAGCCGAACCCGGTGTCGCTGGAACGGGGGGCGGCGCGTGACGCGTCGTTGCCCCTCGTCTGATCTTCCGGGCCAGGGTGGCCGGGACCCGCTCGCTACGCGAGTCCGGCCACCAGGTCGGAGAGCGACTTCCTGCGGCCCGTGAAGAACGGGACCTCCTCACGGACGTGCATCCGGGCCTCGGAGGCGCGCAGGTGACGCATCAGGTCGACGATACGGTGCAGTTCGTCGGCCTCGAAGGCGAGAATCCACTCGTAGTCGCCGAGCGAGAACGACGCGACCGTGTTGGCGCGGACGTCCGGGAAGCCGCGCGCCATCTTGCCGTGGTCCGCGAGCATCCGGCGCCGGTCCTCGTCGGGCAGCAGGTACCAGTCGTACGAGCGTACGAACGGGTAGACGCTGATGTAGTCGCGCGGCGTCTCGTCGGCCAGGAACGCCGGCACGTGCGCCTTGTTGAACTCGGCGGGGCGGTGCAGCGCCATGTTCGACCAGACCGGCTCCAGCGAACGGCCGAGCCTGGTCCGGCGGAAGAGGTTGTACGCCTCCTGGAGGGCGTCCGCGGTCTCGGCGTGCCACCAGATCAGGAGATCCGCGTCGGCCCGCAGACCGGACACGTCGTAGGTGCCTCGGACGGTGACGTCCTTGGCGTCGAGCTGGTCGAACAGCTCCTGGACCTCGTCGGCGTAACCGGCGCGGTTCTCGGGCAGCACATCCCGCAGCTTGAAGACGGACCACAGGGTGTAGCGGACGACCTCGTTGAGGTCCTTGGCCTTCTTGCCGGCGTTGGGGATCTTCTCAGGCGCACTCATACGGCTATTGTCCCGCCTCGCTCCCCGTGCCCGGCGCCAGGGTCGGCCTGGTGTCGATCTCCGTGCCGGGCGGGGTGGCCGGCACGCCCACCGGGGCCCAGGCCCGCGACGATCTCGTCAGCCGCGCGGACGGCGCTCGCGACGCAGGCCGGGATGCCGACACCGTCGTACACCGCCCCGCAGACCCGCAGGCCGGGGAGTTCGGCGACCGCGCCGCGGATGCGGGCGACCCGGGTGAGATGACCGACCGGGTACTGCGGCAGTCCGCCGGTCCAGCGGGTGACCCGGGTGTCGACGGGGGCCGCGGCGAGTCCGGTGGCGGTGGCGAGGTCACGCAGTGACACGTCGACGAGTTCGCGGTCCTCGCGGTGCAGCTGCTCCTCCTCGTCGTACCGGCCGACGGAGGTGCGCAGGAGGAAGAGGCCGGGCGCGGAGTCCGCGACCCAGCGCCATTTGTTGGTGGAGAAGGTGGACGCCTTGATGGTGCGGCCGTCGACCGGCGGTACGAGGAAACCGGAACGCCCGGCCGACAGGTCCGGCGCGGTCACGTCGGAGCGCCGGAACGCCATGGTGACCAGGGCCATCGACGCGTACTCGACGCCGGCCAGTTCGGCGGACGCGGCCGGGGACTCGGCGGCCAGCAGGGTGGCGGCGGGCCCGGCCGGGGTCGCCAGGACGACGGCGTCGGCGGTGAACACCCGGGCGTCGGTACGGACGTCCCAGCCGTCGCGGGTGCGGCTGAGGCCGAGCACGGGGGTGCCGGTCACGATCTCACCGCCCTGCTCACGGACGGCCGCGGCGACCGCCCGGGGCAGGGTGCCGATGCCACCGTCGATGCCCTGGAAGACCGGTCCGGTGTGCTGCCGGGCGGCGGCCCGGTCCTGGACCCGCCGCACCCCGTCGAGCAGCGAGCCGCCCTCGCGTGCCACCTCGAAGAGCTGCGGTACGGCGGCGCGCATCGAGATCCGGTAGGAGTCGCCCGCGTACACGCCGCCGAGCAGCGGTTCCACGAGCCGGTCGACGACCTCGCGGCCGAGCCGGTCCGCGACGTACGCGCCGACCGCGACGTCGTCACCGACGGTGGCCGGAGGCAGGTCGCGTTCCCGGGCGATCCGCGCGACGCCTTCGGGCGAGAGCAGCCCGCCGAGCGCGGCGGGGTCGCCGGGGACGCCCATCACATGGCCCTTGGGCATGGGGCGGAGCGCGTCCCGGGTCCAGACCGACGCGGTGGCGGTGGCGGGTGGCTGAAGCCGGTCGCCGAGCCCGACGGCCTCCGCCAGCCGGACCGCCTCGGGCCGTCTGGCCAGCATCGACTCGGCGCCCAGGTCGACCGTGGCGCCCCCGACCTCACCGGTCATGAGCTTGCCGCCGAGCCGGTCGCTCGCTTCGAGCAGGGTGACCCGCTGCCCGGCGGCCAGCAGCCGGTGGGCCGCCGTGAGTCCGGCGATGCCACCGCCGATGACGACGACGTGTCCCGTACGCGTGTCCACGCCGTCTCCCGTGCGCGGGTCCGGCGGGTGCCCGTCGCGCGCGGCCACGCCGTTCTGTGATCGCTCCATGCCCCCACTCTCTCAAACCCGTTCCGAGGCCCGACCGTGACCGCTTCGAAACCGGTGGACGCAACCCGATCCGCCGTCCGGAACGTCGAACCGTCGTCAGCACCACGCGCCCCGGGGGAGAACTTCATGCGATCAGGCCGTCCCGTACGTCACCGGGCGTCACGTCCGTCCGGCACCACCGCCACGCACCGCGCCACCACGCACCGCACCGCCACGCACCGCGCCGTCACCAGGGGCCGCAGCGTCACGGCCCGCACGGCCCTGGCCGCCGGGCTGCTCGCCGCGCTCCTCGCGCTGAGCGGCTGCGGCAGCGGCAGCGGCAGCCGATCCGCCGACCGCGCCGACGCCAGGAGCGGCCAGGACAGGGCCGCGGCGGCCCCGGAAGGCGCGGGCAGCGCGGACACGGCGAAGTCCGGGGAACACCCCGCGGCAGGTGCCACGGCAGCGCCGAAGAAGCCGGGGGCGGCGTCGGCCACCCATGTCATCCGTACCGCCACGCTGTCCGTGGAGGTCAAGGACGTGCCGGGGGCGGTCGCCGCCGCGCGGGCGGCGGCGACGGGTTCGGGCGGCCTGGTCGCGAACGAATCCACCGAGCGGACCGACGACGACCACGAGACGTCCCGGCTGGTGCTGCGCGTCCCGCAGGACGGCTACGAGGCGGTGCTGCGCGATCTCGCGGGCGCCGGAAAGCTGCTGTCACGCACCTCGGACGCCCAGGACGTCACCGATCAGGTGGTGGACGTGAACAGCCGGATCGCCACCCAGCGGACGAGCGTGGCCCGGGTCAGGGCGCTGATGGACCGGGCCGACCGGCTGGCCGACGTGGTCGCCCTGGAAGGCGAGCTGAGCACCCGTCAGGCGGCGCTGGAGTCGCTGCTCGCGCAGCAGGCGTCGCTCAAGGACCGCACCACGATGGCGACGATCACCCTGGTGCTCACCGAGCCCGACGCGGTCGCGAAGGAGTCCGAGGACGACCCGGGCTTCCTGGACGCGCTCGGCGGCGGCTGGGACGCCTTCGTGACGCTGCTGCGCTGGGCCGCGATGGCGCTGGGCGCCGCGGCGCCGTTCCTGGGCGCGGCGGTCGTGCTCCTGCTGCTGGTACGGCTGGTGCGCGGCCGGTACCGGAAGCCCGCGGCGGCCACGGCCGGTGCGCCCGTCGTGTCCGCCCCCGGGTCCGCCACGCCCGACGGGCCGGACGCCCCCGCCGTGCCCGCGCCCGCGTCCGCTCCCGGGACGCTCCCCTCGCACCCGCCGCGCACCTGACGGCCGGGTCGCGGACGTCACTCGCCCGCCGATCACCGTAGCGTGGGCGGCCGGACACTCGGCGGCGAAGGGACCCGGCATGACAGCGGAGCGACTGGTGGTCATCGGAGGTGACGCGGCGGGCATGTCCGCCGCGTCGCAGGCACGCAGGCTGAAGGGGCCGGACGAGCTGGCCGTCGTCGCCTTCGAACGCGGCCGCTTCACCTCGTACTCCGCCTGCGGCATCCCGTACTGGGTCGCGGGCGACGTCGACGGACCGGACGACCTGGTGGCCCGTACCCCCGAGGAGCACCGGGCCCACGACATCGATCTGCGGCTGCGCACCGAGGTGACGGAGATCGATGTCGCCGGGTGCCGGGTGCGGGCGACGGACCGGGACACGGGTGAGACGTACTGGACCGGGTTCGACAAGCTGGTGATCGCCACGGGCGCCCGCCCGGTGCGGCCGGGGCTGCCCGGGATCGACGCGCCCGGTGTGCACGGCGTGCAGACCCTGGGTGACGGGCAGGCGCTCCTCGACTCGCTGGAGCAGGCGAAGGGCCGGCGCGCGGTCGTCGTCGGCGCCGGGTACATCGGTGTCGAGATGGCGGAGGCGCTGCTGCGCCGCGGCTTCGAGGTGACGGTCCTCAACCGGGACGAACAGCCGATGACGACACTCGACCCGGACATGGGCCGGCTGGTCCACCGGGCGATGGACGGCCTGGGCATCACGACGGTCAACGAGGCCGAGGTCACCCGGATCGAGACCGGCGCCGACGGCCGGGTCACCGCGGTCGCCACCGACGACACGACCTACCCGGCGGACGTGGTGGTCCTCGGGATCGGGGTGGAGCCGGAGACCTCGCTGGCGCGCGCGGTGGGTCTGCCGGTGGGGCCGCAGGGCGGGCTGCTCACCGATCTGTCGATGCGGGTCGTCGGCCACGACAACATCTGGGCGGGCGGCGACTGCGTCGAGGTCCTCGACCTGGTCGCGGGCCACACCCGGCACATCGCGCTCGGCACGCACGCCAACAAGCACGGCCAGATCATCGGGGCGAATGTGGCGGGCGGCTACGGCACGTTCCCCGGGGTCGTCGGTACGGCCGTCAGCAAGGTCTGCGACCTGGAGATCGCCAGGACGGGGCTCCGCGAGAAGGACGCCCGCGCCGTGGGGCTGCGGTTCGTCACGGCGACCGTCGAGGCGACCGGCCGCGCGGGCTACTTCCCCGGTGCGGAGCCGATGACCGTGAAGATGCTCGCGGAGTACCGCACCGGCAGGCTGCTGGGGACGCAGATCGTCGGGCACGAGGGCGCGGGCAAACGGGTCGACATCGCGGCGGTGGCACTGACGGCCCGGATGACGGTGGAGCAGATGACGGCGCTCGACCTCGGCTACGCGCCGCCGTTCTCCCCGGTCTGGGACCCGGTCCTGGTCGCGGCACGCAGGGCGACGGCGGAGGTCCGCAAGGCGGGCGCCGCCTGAGTCCGCCCGTCGGCGGTGGTACGACGACGGAGGCCGTCGCCCGGATCGGGCGGCGGCCTCCGTGACGGACCCGGACAGCTCGGGCCCTGGGGTCTCAGCGGGCGGTACGGGTGTGCACGTCCTCCACGAGACGCGTCAGGGCGTCCGGGTCGGTCGTCGGCAGCACGCCGTGACCGAGGTTGAAGATGTGCCCCTCCAGACCCGCGGCGGCGTCCAGCACCTCGCGGGTCTTGGCCTCCACCGTCTCCGTCGGCGCGAACAGCACCGCCGGGTCGAGGTTGCCCTGGAGGGCCTTGCCGGGGCCGACCCGGCGCGCGCCCTCGTCCATCGGGACCCGCCAGTCGACGCCGACGACGTCCGCGCCCGCCTCGCCCATCGCGCCGAGGAGTTCACCGGTGCCGACACCGAAGTGGATGCGCGGGACGCCGTACGGGGCGACGGCGTCGAAGACCTTCGCGGACGCCGGGAGCACCGAGCGGCGGTAGTCGGCCGGGGCGAGCGCCCCGACCCAGGAGTCGAAGAGCTGGACGGCCGAGGCACCGGCCTCGATCTGGACCTTGAGGAAGGCCCCGGTGATCTCCGCGAGCCGGTCGAGCAGGTCGGCCCAGAGCTCCGGGTCGCCGTACATCATGGCCTTGGTGTGCTCGTGGTTGCGGGACGGGCCGCCCTCCACGAGGTAGCTGGCGAGCGTGAACGGCGCCCCCGCGAACCCGATGAGGGGGGTGGCGCCCAGCTCCGCGGTGAGCATGCCGATGGCCTCGGTGACGTACGGGACGTCCTCGGGCGTCAGATCGCGCAGCCGGGCCAGATCGGCGCGGGTACGGATCGGCTCGGCGATGACCGGGCCGACGCCGGGCTTGATGTCGAGGTCGATGCCGATGGCCTTGAGGGGGACGACGATGTCGCTGAAGTAGATCGCGGCGTCGACCTTGTGGCGGCGGACCGGCTGGAGGGTGATCTCGGTGACCAGCTCCGACATCATGCAGGAGTCGAGCATCGCGATGCCCTCGCGCACCTTCAGGTACTCCGGCAGCGAGCGTCCGGCCTGGCGCATGAACCAGACCGGGGTGTGCGGCACCGGCTCTCGCCGGCACGCCTTCAGGAACGCCGAGTCGTGGGTGGCGGGTGTCTTCGTCTGCTGGCCCGGGGGGCGTTCGTTGGCACTCACGTCCAGAATCTTCGCATGTGGCGGGAAGGACCCGGCCCCGCCCGGGTGTCTGTCCCCGCACCGGGCTCCGGTTCCGCCTACTCTTCCCGGCATGGCTCCGGCTCAGGGACAATTCTCCGATCATTCCGATGGCGCTGACGGCGAGGACAGCGCGGAGGACGGTTCCGTCCCGTCCGCGTTCCGGTCGGCGGTGGAAGCGCTGCGCGCGGCGCGGCTCCGCCCCGAGCTGGAGGTGGAGCCGACGCGACCACCCCAGCGCCTCGCGCCGCACGCGTACGCGCTGGAGGCGGCGGTCGTCGACGGCGAGGACGATCTCGCGGACGGCCGTCTCGTACTGCTCCATGACCCCGAGGGCCACGACGCCTGGCAGGGCGCGTTCCGTCTGGTGACGCTGGTACGCGCGGAGCTGGAACCGGAGATGGCCGCCGATCCACTGCTGCCCGAGGTCTGCTGGTCCTGGCTGACCGGCGCGCTGGACGCCCGGGGTCTGTCGTACGGGGAGGCGGGCGGCACGGTCACCCGGGCGGGTTCGCACTACTTCGGCGCGCTGGCCGAGCGACGGGCGGCGACCCAGATCGAGATCCGGGCGTCCTGGACGCCGCGCGAGGGGCGTGGCGGGGTGCCGGACACGGCGGCGCACCTGATGGCGTGGGGGGACCTCCTGTGCCAGGTCGCCGGACTGCCCCCGTCGGCCCAGGCCGACGCGGCGGTGGTGACGCTGCCTCAGCGGCGCGGGCCGCAGGTCCCGTAGCCGTCCGCCTCCGGGCGGCCATCGGGAGCGACGGACAGGGGGCCGTACACCACGGTGTACGGCCCCCTGTCGCGCGCCACCGGGCGGGCTCGGACCGCTGCGGGGAGACCTGGTCGTCGGGAGCCTCCCGGACCGTTACGGGAGTCCGGGGCAGCGGCGTGCGTCCAGGGCCGCCGCACGGGCCCGGGGCCGCCGGAAGGGTGCCCCACATCCCTCGTACACCGATCGGCTCTCTTTTCGTACAATCGATCGCGCGTCCTATTTGCCCGAATTGTTACTCACCAAATCGTGATCTTCCTCTAAAGGAGGACGGGTCTGCTGCCGAAGAGGTCAATGACCCTTCAAGCACGGTTCGCCCCGGCTTCATCCCCGAGCCGGCCCGTCCAGCCACTCCCCAGGAGGCCTGGTGTCCGTTCTCCTAGAGCAGCCCGCAAGCCTGGTCGCCTACCGCCCGAACAAGCCGACGGCCATGGTCGTCGTGGCCGACCCGCGCGTCCGTTCCACCGTCACCCGCCATCTGTGGGCCCTCGGAGTTCGCGACGTCATCGAGGCTTCGTCCATCGCGGAGGCGCGTCCCCGCGTCGGCAACCCGCGCGACATCTGCGTTGCCGACGTCCATCTGCCCGACGGTTCCGGGCTGACCCTGTTGTCCGAAACCCGAGCCGCCGGCTGGCCGAACGGCCTCGCCCTCTCCGCCGCCGATGACATCGGCGCCGTACGCAACGCCCTCGCGGGCGGCGTGAAGGGCTATGTCGTCACCGGCACCCGTACCAACATCGGCCACCCCACCCGCCCCGGCGTCGCCCCCATCGGCGCCAACGCCGCCCGCATGCACCGCCGCCCGCCCGGCTCGCCGAGCCACCCCGGCGGCTACCGCGAACTGTCCGGCCGCGAGGTCGAGGTCCTGCGACTGGTCGCCGAAGGCCAGTCCAACAAGGCCATCGGCGTCTCCATGGGACTGTCCGCCCTGACCGTCAAGAGCCACCTCGCCCGGATCGCCCGGAAGCTGGGCACCGGAGACCGGGCCGGCATGGTCGCCGTCGCCCTGCGTACCGGCATCATCCACTGAACCGCACCGGCCGGCCGTCCTCCGGGACACCGGCCGGTTTACATGCATCGGCGCCCGTCGACGGAACGTTCCGTCGACGGGCGCCGCACTTCCATGGATACCCTTGACAGGTGACCGACGCCCAAGAGACCGCAGCAGACAGTTCACTGCGAACCACCGGGGGCGCTCCCCCGGCCGACGTCGCCCCGGCGCCGATCCCCTTGCTCGAACCTCGCGAGGGCATTCCCCCGGTGGTGACGTCGGACGACGCCCTCGCCGAGGTGGTCGCCGCCTTCGCCGCGGGTACCGGACCGGTGGCCGTGGACGCCGAGCGCGCGTCCGGCTACCGCTACGGGCAGCGCGCCTACCTGGTACAACTCCGCCGGGAGGGAGCGGGCAGCGCGCTGATCGACCCGGTCGGCTGCCCCGATCTGTCGACGCTCGGCGCGGCCCTCACCGGCAGTGAGTGGATCTTGCACGCCGCCACCCAGGACCTTCCGTGCCTGCGCGAAATAGGCATGGTCCCGACCGGGCTGTTCGACACCGAGCTGGCCGGGCGACTGGCGGGCTTCCCCCGTGTCGGCCTCGGCGCGATGGTCGAGAGCGTGCTCGGTTACGCCCTGGAGAAGGGTCACTCCGCCGTCGACTGGTCCACCCGGCCGCTGCCCGACCCGTGGCTGCGTTACGCCGCCCTGGACGTCGAGCTGCTGATCGACCTGCGGGACGCCCTGGAGGACGAGCTGGACCGGCAGGGCAAACTGGAGTGGGCGCGCGAGGAGTTCGACGCGATCGCCTCGGCGCCGCCCGCCCCGCCGCGCAAGGACCCGTGGCGCCGCACCTCGGGCATGCACAAGGTGCGCCGGCGCCGTCAGATGGCGGTGGTACGGGAGCTGTGGACCACCCGGGACCAGGTCGCCCAGCGCCGCGACATCTCCCCCGGCAAGGTCCTCGGGGACGCCGCGATCATCGAGGCGGCGCTCGCGGTGCCGCCGAACATCCACGCCCTCACGGCGCTGCCCGGCTTCGGTCACCGCATGGGCCGACGGCAGCTGGAGCAGTGGCAGGCGGCCGTCGACCGGGCCAAGGCACTGCCCGATGCCGAGCTGCCGCAGCCCGGCCAGCAGCCCGCGGGCCCGCCGCCGCCCCGCTCCTGGGCGGACAAGGACCCGGCCGCCGCCGCCCGGCTCTCGGCGGCCCGCGCCTCGGTGTCGGAACTGGCCGAGCGGCTGAACATGCCACAGGAGAACCTGATCACCCCGGACACCGTCCGCCGGGTCTGCTGGGAGCCGCCCCGGGACGCGAGCCCGGACACCGTGGAGGCCGCGCTCGCGAGTCACGGCGCCCGGCGCTGGCAGATCGAACACGTCGCCCCGCTCCTCGTACGGGCCCTGTCGACCACGTCCTGACCTGCTCCCCCGCACCTCGAAACACCGCACCCCCGGCCCGATCGGCCGGGGGTGTTCCGTTTCCGCGGCGGAGGCGGAGGGCACCCGGAGCGGGGGACGCGGCTGATCGGCCGTCACCTCGCACCGGTCGACATCTCGGACGGAGCGGGTGATTCCGTCCGTCCCCGGTCATCACCACGGCGGTCGGCGAGAGGCGAATTCACGCCAGGTTGCCGACGTCCGGGCCGGGCCCCGGCGGGCCCGTCGGCGTGTGACCTTCACCGCTGTCGACGTGGGGGGTGGGCAGTCTGGTTACCCGCAAGTAGCATGACAGTGGCGGTACGCCCCCGGGCGTGCCCCGCAGCAGTGCCATCCCGCACCCTGGAGGAGAGCCATCGTGCCTCGTACCATCCGGGACGTCGTCTTCGTCGACGGCGTCCGCACCCCGTTCGGCAAAGCGGGCCCGAAGGGCATCTACCACGAGACCCGCGCCGACGATCTCGTCGTGAAGGCCATCCGGGAGCTGCTGCGTCGCAACCCGGACCTGGACCCGGCCCGGATCGACGAGGTCGCCATCGCAGCGACCACCCAGATCGGCGACCAGGGGCTCACGCTGGGCCGCACCGCCGGAATCCTGGCCGGGCTGCCGCAGTCCGTGCCCGGCTACTCCATCGACCGCATGTGCGCGGGCGCGCTGACCGCCGTCACGTCGACGGCCGGCTCCATCGCCTTCGGCGCGTACGACGTCGTCGTCGCGGGCGGTGTCGAGCACATGGGCCGCCACCCGATGGGCGAGGGCGTCGACCCGAACCCGCGCTTCGTGTCGGAGAAGCTGGTCGACGAGTCCGCCCTGTTCATGGGCATGACCGCGGAGAACCTGCACGACCGGTACCCCTCGATCACCAAGCGGCGCGCGGACGAGTACGCCGTACGTTCCCAGGAGAAGGCCGCCAAGGCGTACGCCGACGGCAAGATCCAGCAGGACCTCGTACCGGTCGCCGTCCGCCGCACCGACGCCGAGGTGGGCGAGACCGGCTGGGGCCTGGTCACCGCCGACGAACCGATGCGTCCGGGCACCACCATGGAGTCGCTGGCCGGTCTGAAGACGCCGTTCCGCCCGCACGGCCGGGTCACCGCGGGCAACGCCGCCGGGCTCAACGACGGCGCGACCGCCTCGCTGCTCGCCGCCGAGGACGTCGCCCGCGAGCTGGGCCTGCCGGTGCGGATGCGGCTCGTGTCGTACGCCTTCGCGGGCGTCGAGCCGGAGGTCATGGGCTACGGCCCGATCCCGTCGACCCAGAAGGCCCTCGCCAAGGCCGGGCTGTCGATCGAGGACATCGGTCTCTTCGAGATCAACGAGGCGTTCGCCGTCCAGGTGCTGGCCTTCCTTGAGCACTACGGCATCGCCGACGACGACGCGCGTGTCAACCAGTACGGCGGCGCCATCGCCTACGGTCACCCGCTGGCCTCCTCCGGGGTGCGTCTGATGACGCAGCTCGCCCGGCAGTTCGAGGACCACCCCGAGGTGCGTTACGGCCTGACGACCATGTGCGTCGGCTTCGGCATGGGCGCCTCCGTCGTCTGGGAGAACCCGCACTTCGACACCGCAGGAGGCAGCAAGTGAGCACGTCCACCAGCGCACTCCTGAAGAGCGCGGCCGAGCTGTTCCCCGGTGAGGTCGTCACCCAGGCCCAGGTCCGCCACCTCGACCTGCCGGCCGGCGCGGGGCGCTTCGCGCTCATCACGCTGGACAACGGCCTGGACCACACCAAGCCGACCACCTTCGGACCGCGGTCGCTGGCGAACATCGACGCCGCGATCGACCAGGTCGAGAAGGAGGCCGCCGACGGCGAGATCGTCGGTGTCGGCATCACCGGCAAGCCGTTCATCTTCGCGGTCGGCGCCGACCTCAAGGGCGTCGAGCTGCTGAAGCGCCACGAGGACGCGCTCGCCATCGGCAGGAGCGGCCACGACGTCTTCCGGCGCCTCTCCGGGCTGGCCGTGCCGACCTTCACGTACTACAACGGCGCGGCGATGGGCGGCGGCGTCGAGATCGGTCTGCACTGCTCGTACCGGACGGTGTCGGCGGCGGTCCCGGCGTTCTCGCTGCCCGAGGTGTTCCTCGGTCTGGTGCCCGGCTGGGGCGGCTGTGTGCTGCTGCCCAATCTGATCGGCGCCGACCGCGCGGTCTCCGTGATCATCGAGAACTCGCTGAGCCAGAACCGTCAGCTCAAGGGCCGGCAGGTGCGTGAGCTGGGGATCGCCGACGCGATCTTCGAGGGCGCCGACTTCCTGGAGCGGTCACTGAGCTGGACCGCGTCCGTCCTCACGGGCGCGACCACCGTCGAGCGCGCCGAGATCGACCGCGGTGACGCCTGGGACCAGGCGGTGGCGCGCGGCCGGGCCGTGGCCGACTCCAAGGTGCACGGCGCGGCCCCGGCCGCCTACCGCGCGCTGGACATCATCGCCGCCGCGAGGAGCGGCGACCTGGGCGCCGGTTTCGACGCCGAGGACCAGGCGCTCGCGGACCTGATCATGAGCGGCGAGCTGCGCTCCGGGATCTACTCCTTCAACCTCGTCCAGAAGCGCGCCAAGCGCCCGGCCGGCGCCCCCGACAAGTCGCTGGCCCGCCCGGTCACCAAGGTCGGCGTGGTCGGTGCCGGACTGATGGCCTCCCAGCTCGCTCTGCTCTTCCTGCGCCGTCTGGAGGTGCCGGTCGTGCTGACCGACATCGACCAGGAGCGGGTCGACAAGGGTGTGGGGTACGTCCACGCCGAGATCGAGAAGCTGCTCGGCAAGGGCCGGATCAACCAGGACAAGGCCAACCGTCTCAAGGCACTGGTCACCGGTGTCCTGGACAAGGCGGAGGGCTTCTCCGACGCCGACTTCGTCATCGAGGCGGTCTTCGAGGAGATCGGCGTCAAGCAGCAGGTGTTCGCGGAGGTCGAGGCGGTCGTCCCGGCACACGCGATCCTCGCCACCAACACCTCGTCCCTGTCGGTGACGGAGATGGCGTCGAAGCTGAAGCACCCCGAGCGGGTCGTCGGCTTCCACTTCTTCAACCCGGTGGCGATCCTGCCGCTGCTGGAGATCGTCCGCGGTGAGCGGACCGACGACGCGGCGCTCGCCACCGCGTTCGGTGTGGCGCGGAAGCTGAAGAAGACCGCGGTGCTGGTGAAGGACGCCCCGGCGTTCGTCGTGAACCGCGTCCTGACCCGCTTCATGGGCGAGGTCCAGAACGTCATCGACGAGGGCACTCCCGTCGAGACCGCCGAGCGGGCCGTCGAACCGCTCGGTCTGCCGATGTCACCGCTGGTGCTGCTCGAACTGGTCGGTCCCGCCATCGGGCTGCACGTCTCCGAGACCCTGAACCGCGCCTTCCCGGAGCGGTTCACGGTCTCCGAGAACCTGGCGGCCGTGGTGAAGGCGGGCAAGCGCGGCTTCTACGTCCACGACTCGGGCAGGCCGGAGCTGGACCCGGAGGTCATCGCGCTCCTCAAGCAGGGCGATGTCGTGCTGACGGAGGACCAGGTACGGGAGCGGGTCCTGGACGCCGTCGCGCAGGAGATCGGCCTGATGCTGGACGAGGGCGTCGTCGCAGAAGCCCAGGACGTCGACCTCTGCCTGATCACGGGCGCGGGCTGGCCCTTCCACCTGGGCGGCGTCACACCGTACCTGGACCGTGAGGGCGTGTCCGAGCGGGTGACGGGCAAGAAGTTCCTGGCGCCGGGCGTGGCGAGCGTACCCGCGTAACGCCGCACGCGTGGCGGGCCGTACGGATCGATCGCCTTCCGTACGGCCCGCCGCCGTTCCATGCCCCCCGCCTCCCGCCGGGGGCGTGCGGCGTGGGGCGCGGCGCGGGCGATGTGTGAGGTGATGCGCGGACGCGTGTGTCGTGGTGCGCGGAGGTTCGTACGACGTGATGTCGTGAGGGTGTGTGTCGTGGCGGTGTGTGTCGTGGCGGTGTGTGTCATGGCGCTGTGTGTCGTGGTGCTGTGTGTCATGGCGGTGTGTGTCATGGCGCGCGGCTAACCTGCCGGAATGACCGGCACCGGATCGAACCCCTCGGCACACAGGTCCGGGACCACCCTGCTCATCGTCGACGCCGCGAACGTGGTCGGGTCCGTCCCCGACGGCTGGTGGCGGGACCGGCGCGGCGCGGCCGAGCGGCTGCGCGACTCCCTCGTGGGTGTCGCCGAGGACGGGCTGCCGTCGCTGGACACGGGGCCCGTGGAGGTGGTCCTCGTCGTCGAGGGGGCGGCCCGGGGTGTCACGTCCGTGCCGGGGGTACGGGTGGAGTCGGCGCCCGGCAGCGGTGACGACCTGATCGCCGGGCTGGTCGCCGCCGTCTCCGCGTCGGACCCGGACCGGCCGTGTGCCGTGATCACCGCGGACCGGGAGCTGCGGCGGCGGGTCGAGGCGTACGGCGCCCGGTGCGCGGGGCCCCGCACGGTCCGTCCCGCGCCGCCTTCCGCGTGACCCCGTCAGGCGTTCTCGCTCGGGACCCGGCTGTGCCGACGGCCGTACGTGAAGTAGATGACGACGCCGACCACCATCCAGATCCCGAACCGCAGCCAGGTCTCGGCGGGCAGGTTGACCATCAGCCACAGCGACGCCAGCACCGAGACGGCCGGGACGAACGGCACCAGCGGGGTGCGGAAGGAGCGGGGCAGATCGGGTCGCCGACGGCGCAGCAGGACGACCCCGGCCGCGACGACGACGAACGCGAAGAGCGTGCCGATGTTGACGAGTTCGGCGAGTTCGTCGATCGAGGTGAAGCCCGCCACCAGGGCCACCACCCCGCCCAGCAGGAGCGTGGAGCGGTACGGCGTCCCGAACCTCGGGTGGACGCGTGAGAACGCCCTCGGCAGCAGCCCGTCCCGGCTCATCGCGAAGAACACCCGGGACTGGCCGAGAAGCAGGATCAGACAGACCGAGGTGAGTCCGACGACGGCGCCGAAGCTGATCAGCCCGGCCCAGAACGGATGGCCGACCGCCTTGAAGGCGTCGGCGAGCGGGGCGTCGACCGTCAGCAGGGTGTACTTCCGCATGCCGGTGACGACCACCGAGACCGCCACGTACAGGGCGGTGCAGACGAAGAGCGAGCCGAGGATGCCGCGCGGCACGTCGCGCTGCGGGTCGCGGGTCTCCTCGGCGGCGGTGGCGACGATGTCGAAGCCGATGAAGGCGAAGAAGACGACGGCCGCGGCGGTGAAGATCCCCATGACGCCGAAGTTGCTCGGGGTGAAGCCGAACACCAGCTGGGCGAGGGGGGCCTGGAGGCCGTCACCGCCCTGGGACGGCTGCGCGGGCGGGACGAACGGCTTGTAGTTCGAACCGGTGATGAAGAACGCCCCGACGACGATCACCAGCAGCACCACGGTCACCTTCACCGCGACGATGACGTTGGTCACCCGGGAGGAGAGCTTCATGCCCGCGACCAGGACGCAGGTCAGGACCAGGATCAGCGCGCACGCCAGCAGGTCGAAGCCGAATGTGCCGTTGTGCGTCCCGGAGAGCGCCCGGGGCAGATCCAGTCCCGCGGTGTCCAGCAGCGAACGCAGGTATCCGGACCAGCCGACGGCGACGACCGCGCAGCCGAGCGCCAGCTCCAGGACGAGGTCCCAGCCGATGATCCAGGCGGGCAGCTCACCGAGTGAGGCGTAGGCGAAGGTGTAGGCGGAACCGGCGACCGGGACGGTCGAGGCGAACTCCGCGTAGCAGAGGGCGGCGAGTCCGCAGACCAGACCGGCGACGACGAAGGCGAGCGCCACGGCCGGGCCCGCCGTCTCCTTGGCGATCTTCCCGGTGAGTACGAAGATGCCGGTGCCGATGATGACACCGACGCCGAAGACCGTGAGGTCGAGTGCGGACAGCGACTTCCTGAGGGCGTACTCCGGGGTCTCCGTGTCCTTGATCGATTGCTCGACCGTTTTCGTGCGGAACAGTGTGTTCACCCGGTTGCCTCCGTGATCGTTGAAGATCGTCCGTCACTCTGTTCGCGTGCGTCACCCGAATCACGGCAATGATCGAGAGAGAGCGCGGCGGCGGAGGCCACCCGGTCGGGCGATTCACCCGAGGGGCCCCAGGAGAGGGAAGGCCACTGGGCCGTACGGACCACGACCGGTCGGCCGTACCGGCAACGGCCGGGCCGTCCGGTGGTGGCGGGGCGGGAGTGAGGAAGGAGTGGAGGGAGGCGAGGGGCCGCGCCGGGAGGTGGGCGCGGGAGCCCGCACGGGGGCGGGGCCCGGAGGAGCGCGGGGGCAAGGGCCGGCGACTCACAGGTCGCGCGGGGACATGGCCGCGCCCCCTCGCTCCTTCCGCCGTGTGCGCGGGTGGAAGGAGCGAGGGGGCGCGGCTGTGGGTGTGCGTGCGGGCGGTACGGGTCAGTCCCGGGCGGTCTCCACCGTACGGCTCTCGTACCGGCCGTCGAGCTTGGCGACCAGGCCGGTGACCTGGCGGGCGATGTCCGGTGCGGTCAGCCCGATCTCGGCCATGACCTCCTTGCGGGAGGCGTGGTCGAGGAAGCGGGGCGGGATGCCGAAGTCGCGCAGCGGGACGTCGACCCCGGCGTCGCGCAGGGCCTGGGCGACGGCGGAGCCGACCCCGCCGGCCCGGCTGTTGTCCTCGACGGTGACCACGACACGGTGGCGGTCGGCCAGCGGCGGCAGTGCCTCGTCGACGGGCTTGACCCAGCGCGGGTCGACCACGGTCGTCGAGATGCCCTGGGCGTCCAGCAGATCGGCGATCTCCAGGCACATCGGGGCGAGCGCGCCGACGGAGACCAGCAGGACGTCCGCGGTGTCGGTGCCGGGCTCGCGCAGCACGTCCATTCCGCCGACCCTGCCGACGGCCTTGACGGCGGGGCCCACCGCGCCCTTGGAGAAGCGGACGACGGTCGGAGCGTCGTCGACCTCGACGGCCTCGCGCAGCTGGGCACGGACCTGGTCGGCGTCGCGCGGGGCGGCGATCCGCAGGGTGGGCACGCACTGGAGGATCGACATGTCCCACATGCCGTTGTGCGAGGCGCCGTCCGTGCCGGTGATCCCGGCCCGGTCCAGTACGAACGTCACACCGCACTTGTGCAGGGCGACATCCATCAGGACCTGGTCGAAGGCACGGTTGAGGAAGGTCGCGTACACCGCGAAGACCGGGTGCAGTCCGCCCGTGGCGAGGCCCGCCGCGGAGACCGCGCCGTGCTGCTCGGCGATGCCGACGTCGTAGATCCGGTCCGGGAACGCCTTCTCGAACTTGGCGAGGCCCACGGGCTGGAGCATGGCCGCGGTGATCGCGACGATGTCCTCGCGCTCCTTGCCGAGCTTGACCATCTCCTCGCCGAAGACCGAGGTCCAGTCGAGTCCCGAGGTGGCGATCGGCAGTCCGGTGTCCGGGTGGATCTTCCCGACGGCGTGGAAGCGGTCGGCCTCGTCCAGCAGGGCCGGGGTGTAGCCGCGGCCCTTCTCGGTGAGGCAGTGCACGATGACGGGCCCGCCGAAGCGCTTGGCGCGCTGGAGCGCGGACTCCAGGGCCTCGATGTCGTGGCCGTCGATCGGGCCGACGTACTTCAGTCCCAGGTCCTCGAACATGCCCTGCGGGGCGATGAAGTCCTTGAGGCCCTTCTTCGCGCCGTGCAGCGTCTCGTACAGCGGCCGTCCGACGACCGGGGTGCGCTCCAGCAGGTCCTTGCCACGGGCCAGGAAGCGCTCGTAACCGTCGGTGGTGCGCAGGGTGGCCAGGTGGTTCGCGAGGCCGCCGATGGTCGGCGCGTAGGAGCGCTCGTTGTCGTTGACGACGATGACGAGCGGGCGGTCCTTGGCGGCGGCGATGTTGTTCAGCGCCTCCCAGGCCATACCGCCGGTGAGCGCGCCGTCGCCGATGACCGCGACGACGTGGTCGTCCTTCTTCAGCACCTCGTTGGCCTTGGCGAGGCCGTCGGCCCAGCCGAGGACGGTGGAGGCGTGCGAGTTCTCGATGACGTCGTGCTCGGACTCGGCCCGCGAGGGATAGCCGGAGAGCCCGCCCTTGCTCTTGAGCCTGGTGAAGTCCTGACGGCCGGTGAGGAGTTTGTGCACATAGCTCTGGTGGCCGGTGTCGAAGAGCACCTTGTCCTTCGGCGACTCGAAGACCCGGTGCAGAGCGATGGTCAGCTCGACCACGCCCAGGTTGGGCCCGAGGTGGCCGCCGGTCTTGGAAACGGCGTCGACGAGGAAGGTCCGGATCTCCTCGGCGAGCTGGTCCAGCTGCTCAAGACTGAGCCGGTCCAGGTCGCGCGGGCCTTCGATGCGGGTCAGCAGATCCCACCCGTCGCCCACCACCGCCCTCGGACGACGCGCTGCGCGCGGCTGTGTCACCGTGCCTCCTTGCGTTTTGAGCTGGGTCGAGCATGCCGATCAGATGAGTCTAATGTTCCGTCTGCGACAACGGGGGGCGGGCGGCCGTTCGCCGGCGCCGGTCGATGTCGTACATGTATACGTACACGCGTGTGCCCGGACCCGCGAAAGGGACCGGGCACACGGGCACGGGGCGTGGACCAGGGAGGACCGTGCCCGTGCCGGTCAGGCGCGGCCCGCGGTCTTCTGGGTCTTACGGGTGATGGCGTCGATGACGACCGTGGCGAGAAGCACACCGCCGGTGATCATGTACTGGATCGGTGAGGCGATTCCCTGGAGGGCCAGGCCGTACTGGATCGAGATGATGACCAGCACGCCGAGCAGCGCGTTCCAGGTGCGGCCACGGCCGCCGAACAGGCTGGTGCCGCCGATGACGGCCGCCGCGATGGCGTTCATCAGCAGCTCACCACCGCCCGCGCCCTGGTTGGCCGAGGTGATCTTCGACGCGATGAACAGCCCGCCGATCGCGGCGAAGGTCCCGGAGATGGCGAAGACCGAGACCCGGACCAGCACCACGTTGAAACCCGCGCGGCGGGACGCCTCGACGCTGCCGCCGAGTGCGAAGACCTTGCGCCCGTACGTGGTGCGGCGGAGCGTGAAGTCGGTGAGCACCAGGATCACCAGGAAGATCAGGACGGCCAGCGGCAGGCCCTTGTACTGGTTGAACATGATCGCGACGGCGAAGGCCACGACGGCGAGCAGGGCGGTGCGGACGACGATCTCGCTGAGCGGACGGGACGGCACACCCGCTGCCTCACGGCGGCGGTTGTCGAAGAAGGCGGAGAGGAAGTGGACGACGACGGCGAGCAGCGCGGCGCCGTACGCGACCGCGACATCGCTGAAGTAGTAGCTGGTCAGCTTGGCGACAAGACCCTCGGGGTCGAGGTTGATGGTGCCGTTGCTGCCGAGGATCTGGAGCATGAAGCCGTTCCAGAACAGCAGGCCCGCCAGGGTGACGGCGAAGGCCGGGACGCCGATCCGGGCGAAGAAGAAGCCGTGGATCGCGCCGGCCGCGGCGCCGGTCAGCACGGCCAGGATCATCGCCCACCACTCGGGCATGCCGTGCGTGACGCTCAGCACGGCAAAGGTGGCGCCCGCGACACCGCTGACCGAACCGACCGAGAGGTCGATCTCGCCGAGCAGCAGGACGAAGACGATGCCGACCGCGATCAGACCGGTGCCGACCATGGCGACGGAAATATCGGAAAGGTTCCCGGCGGACAGGAAGTTCGAGTTCAGGCTCTGGAAGATGGCCCAGATGACGATGAGGCCGACGACCACCGGCAGGGACCCCAGGTCCCCGGCGCGCATCCGGCGCCTGAACTCACCCAGGTATCCGGCGAACCCCTGCTCGCGTACGAGCAGCCGGGGGTCGACGGCGGTCACGGCGGCCGCCGCGGGGGCGGGGGCGTCGGTCGGCGCGGGGGCGGGGGTGTCGGTCGGCGCGGGGGCGTCCGACCCGCCGGGCAGCACGGTGCCGGGTGGTGCGGTGTCGGACCGTGCGGTGCCGGGCGCGTTCGCGTCGGCCGCTCGGGGGGTCGTCTTCGACAGGTTCGTCGCCGTCTTCGCCCCGGAGGTGTTCTCGGTACTCACTTCTGGACCTCCACACTGCGTGCCGCACGGCGGGTCACGGCGTTCTCCGTGGCGCCCGTGATGGCGGAGATGATCGCTTCCTGTGAGGTGGTCGCCACGTCGAAGACGCCGTTGTTCCGGCCGAGCCGGAGCACCGCCACCTTGTTCGCGACGGCCTTGACGTCCGCCATGTTGTGGCTGATGAGGATGACCGCGTGGCCGCGCTCGCGCAGCCGCTCGACCAGGTCGAGGACCTGGGCGGTCTGCTCGACGCCGAGCGCGGCGGTCGGCTCGTCGAGGATGACGAGCTTGGGCTCGCCGAGCATGGACCGGGCGATGGCCACGGTCTGGCGCTGACCGCCGGAGAGCGAGGCGATGGGGATGCGGACGCTGGGGATGCGGATCGAGAGCGTGCTCAGGAGTTCGCGCGACCGGCGCTCCATCTCGACCTCGTCGAGGATGCCGAACCTGCGCAGCTCGCGGCCGAGGTAGAGGTTGCCGACGACGTCGATGTTGTCGCAGAGCGAGAGGTCCTGGTAGACGGTCGCGATACCGAGGTTCTGCGCGTCGTACGGCTTGTTGATCCGGACGGGCCTGCCGTCCCACTCGATGACACCGTCATCGATGGGATGAACCCCGGCGATGGTCTTCACCAAGGTGGATTTTCCGGCGCCGTTGTCGCCGACCAGGGCGAGGACTTCGCCGGCGTGGACCTCAAGCTCTACATCGGTGAGCGCCTGAACGGCACCGAATCGCTTGGAGACCCCGCGCAACGCCAATACGGGCGTGGCGGACACATGAATCATCTCCTTCGTCGTCTGACCGGCGGGACGCCTCGTCGGGAGGGAGGCGCGGTGGGGGAAGCGCGGGTGGTCGAGCAGAAGTGAGCGGAAAAACGCTGAGGGGAAGGGACGGGGAAAGGAAGAGGAAGAGATGGAGGGGAGGGGGACGAAGAGGGGGGAAGTGATCCGTCCGGCGCCCCGCCCGGCAGCGGGACAGTGAATGGGCGGGGCACCGGACAGGCTTCGAGGGCACGGGCCGTCTGTACGAGGACGGGCCCGGCGCCGGGGGTCGGCCGAGGGGCCGGGTGGTCCGGCGGTCGTTCGGACGTGTGCTTTTTGCGGTCGTCCGCTTTGCGGTCGTACACCGCTTCGGCCGTGCGCCGTTGCGGTCGGGCGCTCTTCGGCCGTGCGCTGTTGTGGTCGCGCACCACTTGCCGCGCACCGCTTCGGCCGTGCTGGTCGTGCGCACTGCTTCGGCGGTGCTGTTCGCCCGCGCACCGCTTCGGCGGTGTTGTTCGCCCGCGCGTGGCTTCGGCCGTTGCGCGCGGAGAGAGTCCGGGCGGGCTCGCGGCGCCGGGCCGCCGAGCCGGACCGTCGGGTCCTGACCGACGGGACCCGGACGCCGGGGCCGGGCCTCGTGCCTCGGCCCGCCGTACCGCGCATCTCGACGGCCTACTTCAGACCCAACGTGTCGCAACCGGCCTTGTACTTGACCGTGCAGATCTCGTCGAGGGTGTAGATGCCGTCCTTGAGGATCGTGTCCTGGATGTTCGTCCGGGTGAGCGAGACGACCGGGATCAGCAGCGTCGGGACGCCCTTCTGACTGGCGTTGTCCACCGTCGTCTTGGCGATCTTGTCCACCTTCTCGCCCTTGGCCAGGGCCACGGCCATCTCGGCCGCCGCGGCGCCTTCGAGGGCGTACGGCTTGTAGACGCTCATGAACTGCTCGCCCGCGATGATCCGCTGCACGGCGGAGAGTTCGGCGTCCTGCCCGGTGACCGGCGGAAGCTTGGTGAGACCGGCCGCCTTGAGGGCGGTGATGATGCCGCCCGCCATGCCGTCGTTGGCGGAGTACACGCCGTCGATCTTGTCCTTGCCGAGGGCCGTGATCGCCGCCTCCATGTTGGCGTTGGCGTTCTCCGGCTTCCATTCCTTGGTGTCGTACTCCTTGCCGAACGTGACCTTGCCCTCCAGCTCGGCCTTGGCGCCCTTCTTGTAGCCGGCGGCGTTCGGGTCGGTGATCGCCCCGTTCATCATCACGACGGTGCCGCCCTTGGCCTTGGGGCCCATGGCCTCCAGCAGGGCCTTGCCCTGGACATGGCCGACCTCCTCGTTGTCGAAGGAGGTGTACGCGTCGACCGGGCCCTCGGCGAGACGGTCGAAGGCGACGACCGGGATGCCCGCCTCCTTCGCCTTCTTCACACCGCCCTCGATGGCCTTGGCGTCCACCGCGTCGACGATCAGCGCGTCGACCTTGTTGGTGACCATCGTGTCGACCTGCTGCGTCTGGAGCGAGGCGTCCTGCTTGGCGTTGGAGTAGATCACCTTGCCCTTGCCGCCGGTCAGTTCACTGACCTTCTTCTCGATGAGCGGCTTGTCGAACTTCTCGTACCGGGCCGTCTGGTTCTCGGGAAGGAGCAGGCCGATCTTCAGATCGTCCCCCTTCTTCGCCGAGGAGCCGTCCTTGGCCTTGTCTCCGGACTCCTTCGCGCTGCCGCAAGCCGCGAGGGACACGGCCATGGTGGTTGCGGCGACGACTACCGCGGCGCGACGCACACGCATGTTCATCTTCGAACCTCCCTGCCGAGGCCGCGACGGTGCGGCCGAGGTGGCAGGAAGTCAACTCGGCTGTACCGCCAACGTCAAGGAGTAAATTCACAACGAGATGACAACGGTGCCATTCATTCTCTAAGTGAAGGCGGGAGCCTCCGTGGCGAGCGCACTCTCCAAAAGGCTCGAATCCCCCATCTCGCTGAGCACCAGGGCGAGCGCCCCCAGCACCTCGGCCCGCGCGCCGAGTGCTCCCGGCAGCATGGAGAGCTGCCTGGCGGCGCTGGGGATGGCGTACCTGGAGACCGAGTCCCGTATCGGCCCGAGCACCAGGTCCCCCGCCTCCGCGAGCGATCCGCCCAGCACCATCCGGCTGGGGTTGAGGAGGTTGCAGAGATTGGCGACCCCGCTGCCGATGTGCCGACCCACGTCCCCGATCACCCGGCGGCAGCCGGGATCGCCCTCCCTGGCCAGCTGCACCACCCGCTCCATGGTGAGGTCCGGGCCGTGGCTGGGCCGGAGGAGTGGCAGGACGTACCGGGCTGCGGTGAAGGTCTCCAGGCAGCCGCGGTTCCCGCAGCGGCACACCGGCCCCGACTCGTCGAGCGTGATGTGCCCGATCTCGCCGGCCGTGCCGCCCGGACCCCGGTAGATGCGGCCGTCGATCACCAGTCCGGCGCCCACCCCGCTGGCGACCTTGATGTACGCGAGGTCCTTGACCCCGCGGCCGCTCCCCCAGACCAGCTCGCCCAGCGCGCCGAGGTTGGCGTCGTTGTCCACGTACACCGGAGCGCCGAGCCGGGCGGCCAGCTCCTCGCTCGGATTGACCCCCGTCCAGCCGGGCAGGATGGAGGTGGAACCCAGGGTGCCGGACTCGACGTCGATCGGCCCCGGCACGCCGAGCCCGATCCCGACGACCTTGCCCGGACTGATCCCGGTGGACTCGATCAGCCGGTTGACCAGCTGCTCCGCCCGGCCGAGACCGTGCGAGGACGAGGCGTCGACGTCCAGCGGCTCCGACTCCTCCGCGAGCACCTGGTGGGCGAGGTTCCCGACCGCCACCCGCAGATGCGCGTGCCCGAAGTCGACCCCGACCACGATGCCCGCGTCACCGCTGAGGGAGACGCTGCGCGCCCGGCGCCCCCCGGCCGAGGTGGGCGTCACCTCGACCGTGCCGCTCTCCTTCAGTTCCCGGACGATGTTGGAGACCGTGGCCGCGGACAGGCCGGTACTCCTGGCGATCTCCGCCTGGGTGAGTGAACCGGCCATACGCACGGCGCGCACGACCCGCTCCAGATTGGCGCGATGCAGAGATGTCTGCGACCCCGGAGTCTCCATCGACCCTCTCATTCCTGCCTTTTTCTCTAACATGTGAACCCTAAGCTGAGCGTTTTGGGACATCCCCCGTCAAGACCTTGAGCCTAAGGGCCGACGGGCGGTCCGTGGCAGGCCCGCGACGACCAGCCCCTACGCAGACGAACCGCCCACCGGCACACGGCCGGTGGGCGGTTCGTCTGTGAGGTTGTACGGGTATTACTTGACGGCTCCCGCGGTCAGACCGGCGACGACCTGACGCTGGAAGATGATGTAGGCCGCGAGGACCGGCAGCATCGCCATCACCAGACCCGCGAACAGCCCTGACCAGTCCCCCTTGTACCCCTGGCTGGTGGCCAGTTCGACGAGGCCCTGGGAGAGCACCCGGTTGTTCGGGTCGGTGTTCAGCACCGTGGGCAGCATGTACTGGTTCCACTGCCCGAGGAAGTTGAAGATGCCGACGCTGATCAGGCCCGGCTTCGCCATCGGCAGCATGACCTGGAAGAACGTCCTGCTGTGCGAGGCACCGTCGATCATCGCCGCTTCCGCCACCGAGCCTGGCAGCGTCTTGAAGAACGACGTGAGGAAGAAGACGGTGAACGGCAGCGAGTACGCGATGTAGACCAGGATCAGCCCGTGCACCGAGTTCAGCAGCCCCATGTTGTTCATGACGAAGAACAGCGGGACCAGCGCCAGGATGATCGGGAAGCTCATCCCGCCGATGAACAGGTAGTAGAGGAACCGGTTGCCCGGGAAGTCGAACCGCGCCAGCACGTACGCCGCCATCGAACCGAGCAGCAGGGTGCCGATCAGCGAACCGCCCACCACCAGGATGGTGTTGAAAAAGTAGTCGCTCATGTGCGCCTGGGTCCAGGCACGCGACCAGTTCTCGAAGTGCAGCTTGTCGGGCAGCTTCCACGGCGTCGACAGGATCGAGTCATCGGTCTTGAAGGACGCCATGATCGCCCACAGCAGCGGCATGACGACCAGGATCGCCCAGATGATCAGCACACCGTGCGAGAAGACGTTGAGGATCTTGCCCTCGCCGCTCTTCTCCTTGCCGCCGGACGCCGGGCGCCGGGCCGGTGGTGTGTGCTCCGCCTCCGGAGCGGGCGGAGCGGGAGGGGTGTCAGTGGTCTTCATCAGAACTCCAGCCGCTCGCGCCGGCCCAGTCGCATCACGATGGCCGCGAAGGCCATGGTCACGATGAGCAGTCCGACACCGATCGTCGTTGCGTAGCCCGCCTGGCCGTCGCGGAAGGCCGTCTGGTACACGTACAGCGGCAGGACGGTCGTCGAGTAGTCAGGACCGCCCGGCCCCACGGTCATGACCTGTACGGAGGTGAACGCCTCCACGCCGAGCGCCAGGATTCCCATGTAGACCCAGCCCGACTGCACCGTGTCCCACAGGAGCGGGAGGGTGATCCTGAAGAAGGTCGTGAAACGGCTGGCCCCGTCGAGCAGCGCGGCCTCGTAGAAGTCCCTCGGGATGGACGCCATGCCGGCGGAGAAGAGGACGACGAAGAACCCGACCGTCGACCAGACCAGAACCGCCATGACGCAGTAGAGCGCGAGTTTCGGATCGCCCAGCCAGTCCGGCTGGATGCTTTCGAGGCCGATCGCCTTGAACGTCGAGTTCAGCATGCCGTCACTCGGGTTGAAGGCGAACTGGAACAGCAGCGAGACGATCACGATCGAGAGGACCTGCGGGAAGAAGTACGCGATCTTGTAGAAGGCCGAGCCCCGCACGCCGGAGACGGCGGCGTTCTTGCGCCGCCGTCCGCCGACGTTGAGCATGAAGGCGAAGAAGAGCGCGAGGCCCAACGTCACCAGCGGCAGCAGCAGCACGAGCAGCACGCTGTGCTGCAACGACTTCCAGAAGATGTCGTCCTTGAGCATCCGGCTGTAGTTGTCGAAGCCCACCATCTTGAATTCAGGACTCAGACCCGTCCAGTCCGTGAACGAATAGTAGATGGACTGGACGAACGGCCAGATGACGAAGACCGCGTACAACGCCAGTGGAGCTGCCAGGAACCCCACGATGAACCGGTACTTGCCATGCTGCATCGTCTACCGCCCCCGATCTTTTCGCGGGTTCCGCCGCTGGTGACGGTTGCTCACTGGTGCTTGTAGTGCTTGATGGACTGGTCCTTGGCCGCGGCGTCCGCGTAGGCCTGGATCTTCTTGATGGTCTCCGCCGGGGTGGCGCGGCCGGCCATCATCTCGCCGAGGCCGGAGACACCGATCTGCTCCTTCTGGAGCTTCACGTACCAGTCCTGGAGGCGCGGGTTCACCACGTTGTCGCCGGCCTTCTTCAGCGCGTCGACACCGGCCTGCATGGCCGTGGACAGGGTCAGCCCGTCGGTGCCGCCGTTGTAGGCACTGAGCGACTTCACCTGCTTGGTGAAGTTCTTGGAGGACTCCTCGCTGAGCATGATGCGCAGCTGCTCCATGCCGCCCTCGGGGTTCTTCGCCTTGGCCGGGACGACGAAGGGCTCGCCGCCGGACGCCCAGATGGTGCCGAACGGCAGCTTGTCGGACGCGTCCAGGCTGGACGGCGCCGCGACCATCATCTTGAAGTCCTTGGGCGTGGTCGGCGCCGCCTCGTTCTCCACCCAGGAACCGTTGGGTATGAAGAGCGCCTTGCCCTTGGTCCACTCGGTCTGCGACTGGATGTGGGTCATGCCCGGGGTGCCCTTGAGGACGTACCCCTTCCGGTACAGCTCGTAGTACGCCTCCAACGCCGCCTTGACCGCGGGGTCCTTCCAGGCGTTCGGCTCAAGGTTGTCGATCTTGTCGAGAACCTCCCGGCCACCGATCTTGCCGATGAACGGGTAGAGCGAGAACGGCAGGTAGTACGGGTACTTCCCGGGGTAGGTCCAGCCCGCGATGCCCTTCTTCTTCGCCTTCTCGCACAGGGCGAGCATCTGGTCCCAGGTCTCGGGGTACTGCGCGTCGAGGTTGTCGAGCGCGGTCTGCGAGTACCAGACGCCGTAGACCGTGTACGCGTAGTACATGATCCACACGGGGTCGCCGTCGAACTGCCCCATCTCCAGGACACCGGGGCGCAGGGTGTCGCGGACCTTCTTGCTCGGGTCGTCGATGGACGGCGCGTTCATCAGCGGTGTCAGGTCGAGCAGCTGGTTCTTGCCGACCAGCACACCCATGTCCATCTGCTCGGCGCCCGAGTTGTCGATCAGGTCCGGCGGGGTGCCGCCGTTGAAGCGCGGCTGGAGCTGCGACTGGATCTTCTGGGTCGGGACGTGCTTGACCTTCGGAGCCTTCGGGAACGCCGCGTTGTACTTCTTCTCGGCGTCGATCGCGTACTGCTGACCGAAACCGCCGTCGAAGATCACGAACTCCAGCGGAGCCGTCTCGTTCACACCGAGCGGGTTGGTCTTGCTGGCCGTGCCCTTCTTGACCTTTTCGTCGCTGCCGCTGTCGCCACTCGCACAGGCCGACAGGAAGCTCATCGTCGGAACAGTGATCAGACCGAGTGCGGCAGACCGCTTGATCAGGTCACGACGGCCAAGGCCCTCATTCTTATGAGCGGAGGTGGAAGCCATGCTCAAGTCCTCGCCTTCTCCAGGACTCAGGCGGTGTACCGGTCACCCGTCGATATTCGCCTCAGGCGAAGGGGCCCCGCCACCGCGGTCAGTTGCGCTTGGGTCATGCGGATTCTCTTGCTTGCCATGTGCAGTGGGGGGTTGTCGGGAGACGGTACAGCGGATGCGGCCGTGGCGTCCCCCGGCCGCTCCGTCCCTCTTTGTCCGGGCCATGAGAAACGACTGGGCGGACGCCGACAGGTATAGTCCACTTCCCGCCAACTGAGCAAGATCGAAAGCCAGTTTGAGCGTGAGTCTTTCCCGAGTTGAGACCTCGCGGACACATCGGCACCGTATGCCCTGGTCAGCACGGGTGGGTTTTCGCAATACGGTTGTTTTTGCGGAAGTTCGAGGTCGACGGTCGTCGGGTCGCCTGGACGATCAACGCGGTGCGGACCCCCCGCGCACCGCCGGCCCGGACGGCTCCGCACGACTCATCGCGCGACTCCCGCCGTGGGTGCCGTGCGCCCGCCACCCGGTGTCCATGTACCGGGCACCCGCTTCCCGTGTGCCCACCATGCACTTCCCGTAGCGCAAGTGACCTGCGGGCGCGGCCGCCACCACACCGGCGCCGGACGACACCTCCGGAACAACTACCCATCGGTAGAGGGGCGTTCGACTTCCGTTCCGAGGCGGGTACGGAACCGGCCCCCGACCGGGCATGACCGGGCCCGAAGGGACGACACCGCAGGTGGCGGGGGCTCTCGACACATCGGTACGGGAATCAGGCACGGACGCGGGTCCTGTGGGCGCCGCGACCGGCCCACGCGTCTGAGCACGCCCGGCGTCCCCGGCGCACACGCGCCGGCCATGGACCCCAAGCGGAACGTCGCCCTTCGCTAAGGCAACGGCCCACCCGGTGCGAAGGCGCACGAGCCGTCCCCGACCCAAAGCCCTTCAAGATCCTTCAAGGACCTTCAAGGCCGAAGCAGCGGCGGACGACGACGAAGGACGGCAGCGGACAACGACGGGCCACGACCGCTCGAAGGGGGCCGACCGGCCCGATCGTGGCGGGACGGACACGTAAGGATGGGGGTGGCACAACGTTCGATCGATGGAGGTTCTGGTCATGACGCGTCCGGTCACGGTAGGGGTGGACGGCTCCCCCGAGAGTCTGTCCGCAGCCGAATGGGGGGCCAGGGAGGCGTCGCGCCGCGGCGCCCCGCTCCGACTCGTGCACGCCTGGGAATGGGAACCCTTCTCCGCCCCCTTCGATCTGCCGACGGGACTGGACCAGGACGCTCTCGCCCGGCAGGCGCACCGGACGCTGGCGGCCGTGGACGAGACGGTCGCCGGGCGTCACCCGGGACTGCCCGTGAGCCACGAGATCCTGGGCCGTCCCGCGGTCGAGGCGCTGGTGGCCGAGGCGGACTCCGCCGAACTGCTCGTCCTCGGATCGCGGGGATACGGGCCGGTGAGCGGATTCCTGCTCGGGTCCGTGGGCCAGCAGGTCATCGCGGAGGCCAGGCGTCCCGTGGTGGCCGTCCGGCCGGCCGTGCCCTCCGGCGACACCGCCGCCGAGGACGCGGCGGGGGTGCCCGGTGGCGAGATCGTGGTGGGTCAGCACGGTACGGGCGAGGACACCGATCCCGTGCTCGCCTTCGCCTTCGAGCAGGCCGCGGGCCGGGGCGTCGGCATCCGGGCGGTACGCGCCTGGAATCTGCCGCCGCTGTACGCGTACAACCCCAGCTCCTTGTTCCTGGCCGACGAGGCCGGTGTGCTGGCGCCTCTGGAGCGGAAGCGGCTGGGCGAGGCGCTGGCGCCCTGGCGGGCGAAGTACCCGGAGGTGCCGGTGACGGAACAGGTGGAGCTGGGCAGCGCCGCCGAGGTCCTGCTGTCGGCGTCCGGCCGGGCCCAGCTCGTCGTGGTCGGCCGCCGGGCGCGGCGCGGCGCGCTCGGCTCGCGCATCGGGTCCGTCGCCCACGCGACGCTGCACCATGTGCCGTGCCCGGTGGCGGTCGTTCCGCACAGCTGACGACGTCGCGGACACAGTCCGTGCCCCCGTGGGGCGTGGCACCCGTCCACCCCTCGCTCCGGCCGGTGGCCCCGCACGCCGCCGCCCCCGCCCCGGTGTCGGGGCGGGGGCGGGGTCGCGCGGGCCGGGTCGGTGGACGGCGTGGACTCGCGTGAGGGACACGCCACCGTCCGGCACCTGGCCCGCGCGGTGGGGCAGACCGGCGGGGTGTCGGCCGGCCCCACCGTCAGCGGTCGGCGGGTCGGTGCCCCGCCGCGCCGGGGTGCGGGTCAGTCACCGGTGTTGGTCGCCCAGACCGGCCGGTTGGAGCTGTTGTAGACGACGACGTTGCCGTCGTCCTGCACCGCGAGGTACGCCCCCTTGTGCCAGGTGCCGGCCGCCCAGACCGCCTTGCCCGCTCCGTCGTACACGACGAAGTTGCCGTCCTCCTGGAACACCGCGCAGTTGCCGCGGCTCCAGGCGTTGGGCGCCTGCCACGCCGCGCGGCCGTCCTTGTACAGGACGAAGTTGCCGTCCTCCTGCATGCGCAGGCTGGCCCGGCCGTTCCCCGACGTCCACGCCTGGTTCTGACAGATCGTCGCCCGCGGCCGGATGATGTTGTCGCGGCGTACGGCGACACCCGTCGGCGCCGTCAGGGTGTGCCCGGCCGAGGCGGTCGCCAGGCTGGGCGCCGCCGCTTGGGCACCGCCCGCCGCCAGGCCGCCGATCGCCAGCGCGGCCGACACCGCCGCGACGCACACAGAACTACGAAGCTTACGCACGGATCTCCCTAGGAACTCTGCTGAACTCGGCCCAGGAGCGGGCCTCCGTCGTTCTCCGGGAACAAATAAACGCCGCGTCGCGGTGCGCGTCCAGACGGTCACCGAATGTGACACTCCAATGAGCGATGGCCTGTTCCCCAAACCCCTCACATGGCGGGGCCGCTCTTCGCACGGCACCGGGTTGACCGCTCCGACCAGGCACGACACGGCTCTGCGGCGTCGTAGGGGCCGACCTCGAATCACCCACGCGAGTAGGGGGAGCGCTTCCCGCGCTCCGGCGCGCGCCGGGGGCCGTCCCGGCTCGGCCTCCGGCCGCCGGAGGGAGCGTCCGGGGGAACACCCCTCCCCGCCCCGGGCACGCCGAAGGGCCGCACCCCGGGTGAACGAATTCCCGGGGTGCGGCCCTTCACAGCCGTGGAAGCCCTCGGCGGGCCGTACGGCCTACTTGCGGATCAGGCTGCGCAGCACGTACTGCATGATGCCGCCGTTGCGGTAGTAGTCCGCCTCGCCGGGGGTGTCGATGCGGACGACCGCGTCGAACTCCACACCGGTGTCGGTGGTGACCTTGACCGTGCTCGGCGTGGTGCCGTCGTTCAGCTCGGTCACCCCGGAGAAGGAGAAGGTCTCCTCGCCGGTGAGGCCCAGCGTCTCGGCGGTCCGTCCCTCCGGGAACTGGAGCGGAAGGACACCCATGCCGATCAGGTTCGAGCGGTGGATGCGCTCGTACGACTCGGCGATGACGGCCTTGACGCCGAGGAGCGCGGTGCCCTTGGCGGCCCAGTCGCGGGACGAACCGGAGCCGTACTCCTTGCCCGCCAGGACGACGAGCGGGATGCCGGCGGCCTGGTAGTTCTGCGAGGCGTCGTAGATGTACGAGACCGGGGCGTCCGCCTGCGTGAAGTCGCGGGTGAAGCCGCCCTCCGTGCCGGGGGCGATCTGGTTGCGGAGGCGGATGTTCGCGAACGTGCCGCGGATCATGACCTCGTGGTTCCCCCGCCGCGAACCGTACGAGTTGAAGTCGCGGCGCTCGACGCCGTGCTCCGTCAGGTACGTACCGGCCGGGGTGTCGGCCTTGATCGCGCCGGCCGGGGAGATGTGGTCGGTGGTGACCGAGTCGCCCAGCTTGGCCAGAACACGGGCACCGGTGATGTCCTCGACCGGGCTCGTCTCCATCGTCATGCCCTCGAAGTACGGGGGCTTGCGGACGTAGGTGGACTGCGGGTCCCACTCGAAGGTGTTGCCGGTCGGGATCGACAGCGCCTGCCACTGGGCGTCGCCCGCGAAGACGTCCTGGTAGGACTTGTTGAACATGTCCTCGCCGATGGCGTTCGCCACGACGTCGTTGACCTCGGCCTCGGTGGGCCAGATGTCCTGGAGGTGGACCGGCTTGCCGTCCTGGTCGACGCCCAGGGCGTCCTTGGTGACGTCCACCTTCATCGAACCGGCGATGGCGTACGCGACGACCAGCGGCGGGGACGCCAGGTAGTTCATCTTGACGTCGGGGTTGATCCGGCCCTCGAAGTTGCGGTTGCCCGAGAGCACCGAGGTCACGGCCAGGTCGTTGTCGTTGACGGCCTTGGAGACCTCCTCCGGCAGCGGGCCGGAGTTGCCGATGCAGGTGGTGCAGCCGTAGCCGACGAGGTTGAAGCCGAGCTTGTCGAGGTACGGGGTCAGGCCCGCCTTGTCGAAGTAGTCGGTGACGACCTTCGAGCCGGGCGCCAGGGTGGTCTTCACCCACGGCTTGCGGGTCAGGCCCTTCTCGACCGCCTTCTTGGCCACGAGCGCGGCGGCGACCATGACGTACGGGTTCGAGGTGTTGGTGCAGGAGGTGATCGCGGCGACGGTGACGGCGCCGTGGTCGATCTGGTACGTCGAACCGTCGGGGGCCGTGACCGTGGCCGGGTTCGACGGGGCGCCGTTGCTGACCGCCGGGGCGTCGGAGGCCGGGAAGGACTCCTTGCCCGCCTCCATGTCGTCCACGACGTAGTTGCGGACGTCCTGGACGAACTGCCGCGAGGCGTTGGCGAGGACGATCCGGTCCTGCGGACGCTTCGGACCCGCGATGGAGGGCACCACCGTGGAGAGGTCGAGCTCCAGCCTCTCGGAGAAGTCGGGCTCCGCGGCCGGGTCGAGCCAGAGGCCCTGCTCCTTGGCGTACGCCTCGACGAGCGCGACCTGCTGCGCGTCACGGCCCGTCAGACGGAGGTACTTCAGGGTCTCGTCGTCGATCGGGAAGATCGCGGCGGTGGAACCGAACTCCGGCGACATGTTGCCGATGGTGGCGCGGTTCGCGAGGGAGGTCGCGCCGACGCCCTCACCGTAGAACTCGACGAACTTGCCGACGACGCCGTGCTTGCGCAGCATCTCGGTGATGGTCAGCACGAGGTCGGTGGCGGTGGTGCCGGCCGGCAGCTCGCCGGTCAGCTTGAAGCCGACGACGCGCGGGATGAGCATGGAGACCGGCTGGCCGAGCATCGCGGCCTCCGCCTCGATGCCGCCGACGCCCCAGCCCAGCACGCCCAGGCCGTTGACCATCGTGGTGTGCGAGTCGGTGCCGACGAGGGTGTCGGGGTACGCCTGGCCGCCTCGGACCATGACCGTGCGGGCCAGGTGCTCGATGTTGACCTGGTGGACGATGCCGGTGCCCGGGGGGACGACCTTGAACTCGTCGAAGGCGGTCTGGCCCCAGCGCAGGAACTGGTAACGCTCCCTGTTCCGGCCGTACTCCAGCTCGACGTTCTGCGCGAACGACTCGGAGGTGCCGAACTTGTCGGCGATGACGGAGTGGTCGATGACCAGCTCGGCCGGGGCGAGCGGGTTGATCTTCGCCGGGTCGCCGCCCAGCTCCTTCACGGCCTCACGCATGGTGGCGAGGTCCACGACGCACGGGACGCCGGTGAAGTCCTGCATGATCACGCGCGCCGGCGTGAACTGGATCTCCTGGCTCGGCTGGGCCTGGGAGTCCCAGCCGCCGACCGCCCGGATGTGGTCGGCGGTGATGTTCGCGCCGTCCTCGGTGCGCAGCAGGTTCTCCAGCAGCACCTTCAGGCTGTAAGGGAGGCGCGCGGAGCCCTCGACCTTGTCCAGCTTGAAGATCTCGTACGACTCGTCACCCACACGCAGTGTGCTGCGGGCGTCGAAGCTGTTCGCCGACACGACAGTCTCCTTCATCAATGTGCGCGTACTACCCGCACTGTGCCTCTTTGCGGCTGGCGCCGCGTATCGCCGCCACGGCCCTCGACCATCCGCTAGGGTAAGGATTAGTTAGGTAACCCTTACCGGGCTGGCGGCTGCGGTACGCCTCGGCAGATATCTCGATGTCGAGATAACTCTAGTACATGGCCGCCGTCCGGTCATGTCCGGATGCCTCTTGTGCGCCCATGAAGGTGAGACCCCGCGACCGGTCGGGACATCCATCCACCCGGACCGCACCCTCCGACGGACGCGCCCGACTCGCGCACACGGGCGACGCGGCGCACCATGGACGCATGCCCTTTCCCTGCCGGGGCACACGTATCGCGCGACGGCGCGACCCGTCGACTGCCACAGCCCACCGGCCGACCTCGCCAGACGAACATCTCATATCTGAGATAACCTGTCGTCATGTCAGACGACTACCTCGCACGCATCGGCAAACTCATTCGTGACGCCCGTCAGCACCGGGGCTGGACACAGAGTCAACTCGCCGACGCGCTCGCCACCAGCCAGAGCGCCGTCAATCGCATCGAACGCGGCAATCAGAACATCAGCCTTGAGATGATCGCGCGCATCGGTGAAGCGCTCGACAGTGAGATCGTGTCGCTCGGCTACGCCGGGCCCATGCATCTGAGAGTGGTCGGCGGACGTCGGCTCTCCGGTTCCATCGACGTCAAGACGAGCAAGAACGCCTGTGTCGCGCTCCTCTGCGCCTCACTGCTCAACAAGGGCCGTACGGTGCTGCGCCGGGTCGCCCGCATCGAAGAGGTCTACCGCCTCCTGGAAGTGCTGAACTCCATCGGCGTACGGGCCCGTTGGATCAACGACGGCACGGACCTGGAGATCGTCCCGCCGGTCCGTCTGGACATGGACGCCATCGACGCGGAGGCGGCGCGCAGGACGCGCAGCATCATCATGTTCCTGGGCCCGCTGGTGCACCGCCTGGACCAGTTCAAACTGCCGTACGCGGGCGGCTGCGACCTCGGTACGCGCACCATCGAGCCGCACATGATCGCGCTGCGCAGGTTCGGCCTGGAGATCGCGGCGACCGAAGGGCTCTACCACGCCCAGGTCGACCACACGGTGTCCCCGGACCGCCCGATCGTGCTGACCGAGCGCGGCGACACCGTCACCGAGAACGCGCTGCTGGCCGCCGCCCGGCACGACGGCACCACCGTCATCCGCAACGCGTCCTCCAACTACATGGTCCAGGACCTCTGCTTCTTCCTGGAGGCGCTGGGCGTACGGGTGGACGGCATCGGCACCACCACACTGACCGTGCACGGTGTGCCGCAGATCGATGTGGACGTCGACTACTCCCCCTCCGAGGACCCGGTCGAGGCGATGAGCCTGCTCGCCGCCGCCGTGGTCACCGAGTCGGAGCTGACGATCCGCCGGGTGCCGATCGAGTTCCTGGAGATCGAACTGGCGGTGCTGGAGGAGATGGGCGTCGACTGCGACCGCACCGTCGAGTACGCCGCCGACAACGGCCGCACCCGGCTGGTCGACCTGACGGTGCGCCCCTCCAAACTGGAGGCGCCGATCGACAAGATCCACCCGATGCCGTTCCCGGGCCTCAACATCGACAACGTGCCGTTCTTCGCGGCGATCGCCGCGTCCGCGCACGGCAAGACCCTGATCCACGACTGGGTCTATGACAACCGCGCCATCTATCTGACCGACCTCAACCGACTGGGCGGCAGACTGCAACTCCTCGACCCGCACCGGGTCCTGGTGGAGGGTCCCACCCGCTGGCGCGCGGCCGAGATGATGTGCCCGCCCGCCCTGCGGCCGGCCGTGGTGGTGCTCCTGGCGATGATGGCGGCCGAGGGGACCTCCGTACTGCGCAACGTGTACGTGATCAACCGCGGTTACGAGGACCTGGCGGAGCGGCTCAACACGGTGGGGGCGCAGATCGAGACCTTCCGGGACATTTGATGTGAGGAGGTCACAGCGCCCCTCCCTGCCCCGTCACTTGGCGGGGCAGGGAGGGGCGCTGCGGCACCTCCAGGACTTCTCCGGGACTTCTGGCGCCGCGGTGGGCTACGAGCCGCGCTCCACAAGCTCGCCGACCGGCCGCGGCTACGCGAAGCGGAGCCCTGGCACCGCGGCCGAGGGCTGATCCCGGGGGCCGGGTTGGGGTCGCAGCAGTCGGTCGACCAGCCCGTCGACGTAATCCGGGGTGAGCGGGACCATGCCGAACAGGACACGGATATACATCGGGGCCAGGATGTGGTCCAGCACGTCGAGCGCGTCGGGTGCGTGCTCGCCCCGGTCGCGGGCGCGATCGAGCATGGACCGCAGTTGCCGGGTGCGTTCGGCGCGGAGGTCGGCACTGGCTTGCAGGCCCTGCTGGCCGCTGCCCGACAGGGCGACGGCCAGGTGCAGCACCGCCGGGCCGTCGGGTCCGGTGATCTCGCGGGCCACCTGGGCCGCGTAGGTGCGCAGGTCGCCGGCGAGGCTCCCGGTGTCGGGCATCGGCGACTGCGCGTTGAGGCGGGTGAGCGCCACGTCGGTGAGCAGGGTTTCCAGGCTGCCCCAGCGGCGGTAGACGCTGCTGTCCGCCACGCCCGCGCGGGCCGCGATCTCGCCGACGGTGAAGTTGCCGTAGCCGCGCTCGCCGATCAGGTCGGTGACCGCCTGATGCACCTGCGTGCCGACGCGGGCACTGCGCCCCCCGGGCCGCCGGGCTCCCTGTCGCTCGTTCATGCCCCCACCTTAACGCAGCAGAGACTTGCGTTTGCGGGGTGGGCCCCCGACCACCGCGCACCCGCTGCCCGCCCGTGAGCGCGTGGTGTTCCTCAGTCCGCTGGTCACCTCACCGAACATAGCCGTGGGCGAGTACACGTACTACGACGACCCGGACGGCGCCGCGGACTTCGAGGACCGCAACGTCCTCCACGCCTACGGGCCGGAGCGTCTCGTCATCGGCGAGTACTGCGCGATCGCCTCGGGAACCACGTTCCTGATGGCCGGCGCCGAGCATCCGACGATGGGGGTGCCGACGTACCCGTTCACCATGTTCGGCGGCCGGTGGGCCGAGCGGACGCTGGACATCGTCACCGGCATGCCGAGCCGCGGCGACACGGTCGTCGGCAACGACGTCCGGTTCGGGTATCGGGCGACCGTCATGCCGGGTGTACGGATCGGCGACGGCGCCGTCATCGCGGCCGGCGCCGTGGTCACCGCCGACGTCCCGCCCTGCACTGTCGTCGGCGGCAATCCGGCCAGGCCGATCGGGCAGCGCTTCGACGACGCCGATGTCGAGCTGCTGCGGCGCGCCGCCTGGTGGGACTGGCCCGCCGACCTGGTCACCGAACACGCCCGCACCATCATGGCCGGAACCCCGGCCGACATCGAACGCATCGCCACCAAGCACGGACGGGGGAAGTCCCTTTGAACCACGCGACGCCGACATCCGTCGAAGAGCACACGGTGGCCGACCACGCGGCCGGACCCTACGCCCTCACCACGGGACCGGACGGCGCCCTGTGGTTCACCCTCGTCCACAGCGGCCGGATCGGCCGCCTCGTCCCCGGCGAGGAGCCGACGAGCCACCGACTCGCTCCCGGCAGCGGGCCGACCGTCATCACACCGGGCCCCGACGGCGCACTGTGGTTCACCGAATACCGGGCGGACCGCATCGGGCGCATCACCACCGACGGCGTGATCGACGAGTTCGAGGTGCCCGGCTCCGGTTGCGGTCCGTTCGGGATCGCGGCGGGCCCCGACGGTGCGCTGTGGTTCACCGAGACCGCCGCCGACCGCGTCGGCCGCATCACCGTCGACGGTCACCTCACCCGGTTTCCGCTGCCCGTCACCGGCGCGTTCCCCTCGGCGATCACCGCCGGCAGCGACGGCGGCATGTGGTTCACCCTGAACCAGGCCAACGCCATCGGGCGGATCGGCATGGACAGTGCGGTCACTCTCCACCCCCTGCCCACCGAGGCGGCGGCGCCGGTCGGGATCGCCGCAGGCCAGGACGGAGCGGTCCGGTTCGTCGAGATCGCCGCCGGTCAGATCGGCCGGATCACTCCCGACGGGCGGATCACCGAGTTTCCGCTGCCGGATCGCACAGCCCGGCCGCACGGCGTCACCGTCGACGGGCGGGGCAGCGCATGGTTCACCGAATGGGGCGGCAACCGCGTCGGCAGGGTCACCCCCGACGGCTCCATCACCGTCCACGACCTGCCCACCCCCCACTCCGAACCGCACGGCATCACCGTCGGTCCCGACGGCGCCCTGTGGACCGCGCTGGAGATCGGCTCACTCGCCCGCATCGCCCCGCCGGACAGCCCCACCTGAACAAGCCACCCGCCACCCACGCCGTCAGCAGTGGTCGCCCGTACGGCGGCCGGAGAGGAAGTCCCACGAAATACGCACTCGTGATCTTCGAGACGGACGAGTCGCGCCGCCGGTTCCAGGCCGACCGGGCCGCGTACCGCAAGGAGCACGAAGGAGTACGAGGGCTGGATCGGTGGCCTCGCCACGGCCGGGAAACTGGTCGGTGGCGACGCTCTGGAGACCGAGCACACCGCTCCCGCGACCGTGCGCACTGCGGCAGACGGGACGTCAACGGTGACCGACGGGCCCGCGCACACCGGCGATGAGACCCTCGGCGGCTGGTTCATCGTCGAGGTGGCCGACCGGGCGGAAGCCCTCGAACTGGCCAAGAGCCTCCCCACCCCGGAGACCGTCGAGGTCCGCCCGGTCCTCGAATCCGCCTGACCGACGCCGGGAAGCGGCCCGACGGCGCGGAGCCCGGCGTTCGTCGAGCGATCGCGGACACGCCGCCTCCCGGTCTCGCGGATCTTGAGCTTCAGCGACTCAGGACCCGAGGCGAAAGGCGGCGTGTCTCACGCGTCAGGGCCTGCCGGACACCCGTACACGTGGCGGAAGAACCGTTGTCCCGGCATGCTCTGCGGGCCGGGACCGCGCGGGTGCGGCCCCCCGCGGGCCCTACGCGGGGCTTGCTCGCCGCGGGTGCGGCGGAGCAGCCGTCGTCGTCATCAGTCGGTGCGGTCGACCCAGACGTTGACGATGTACTGCGAGCCCCACGGGTTGGAGGCGACGGACTTCTGGCCGACCGGGGCCCAGTCACCCAGGATGATCCTCTGCGGAAGCCTCGGGTCGAGGGCGTTCAGCACCATGTGTATCCGGTGGTAACCGGTCCCGGTGGTGCAGAGGCTGGAGACGGGGTTCGAGGTGGAGATGGTGCAGTTGCCGGGCGCTGCCTGGGCGGGAGCGGCTACGGCCAGCATCGTTCCGGCCGCGGCCGCCGCGAGGGCGGCAGCACCGATCGCACGTCTTTTTCTGCGCATGGATTCTCCTTGGTCCGGTGACGAGGGAACTCGGTCCGAGCCGTCTTCCGACGGCTCGGTGGTGCATGCGGAGCAGTGGTGCGGCATCGTTCCGGCTTCGGCGGACGGGTACCCGCGGTGGCCGAGAATGCTCCTCTCACAGATGTGACGGAACACCATCGGAAGGGGCGAGACGACGAAAGACCGGCGAATGCGTAAAGAATCTTGCCCAGGCGCGCCGGTCCTGACAAGACCTTGGTCAGGTTTGGTACAGACCAATCTGAAAACAGGCCCGCACCTGTACTCATCGGCGAAACGGAGTCTCCGGCGGCGCCAACAGGCCCTTTTTCCCTGCGCCTTGATCCGTCCCACCGGATGCCGTCGCGACCCGCGGCCACAGGATCACATCCGGCCACCACTCGGGCGTGGTGCAATCCGGTGGCTCAGGTGGCGATTTCAGAGTTGAGCGGGCACGCGGTCTCCGGACGTCCGTGCCGAAGCGGCCCGTTCCGTCTCTTCGACGGGGCCTTCGAGGCCGTGGAAATGACGGACTCCACAGGGCAGGCGATCCGGGCTGTCTCAGGGCGCGTTGAAGTCTGTGACGATGTGGTCGAGGCACCGTTCGACCACCGCCGCGATGGTCAGCGCCGGATTGACGGCGGCCGTGGAGCCGGGCATGAGCGCGCCGTCGAGGCAGTACAGGCCGCGGTAGCCGCGCAGTCTGCCGTAGGCGTCGGTGCTCTTGCCCAGTACGACACCGCCGACGGGGTGCGCGGCGACGGGATGGGTCTGCCGGTCGGCCGACACCACGCCGCCGCCCGGCATATGACGTGCGACGTGGCGCACAAGGCTGTCGACCGCGTGCCGGGAACTCGCGTCGTACTCGGCCTTCCAGTGCAGTCCGGCCTTGCCGTCGGCTGCAAGCGTCCATTGCCCGAAACGGTCGGAGATACCCATCCCGAGACAGACGAGGAGTCCTGGGCCCACGGGGAAGGGCATGGGTGAGTGCATCACACCGGCGGTGCCGTCGAGGTTGCGTACGAGAACCGCCGGGGGGCCGCCCTGTGGTGGGCCGAGCGGTATCGGAGCCGTACGGACCAGGGTCAGATGGTCTCCGTTGGTTCCCCATCCCTTGCCGATGGATTCGTGCAGCCGTGGCAGGGCACCGGTCTCGCGCGCGGTCAGCAGGATGCGCGGTGTGTGGGCCCCCGCCGCGAGGATCAGTTTGTCGCACACGAACACCAGTCGCTCGACGGTGGTCCCCTGCTGGTCCAGGCGTTCGGCGAGCACGCGATAGCGGCCCCCGGGGTCCTGCGACACATGGGTCACCCGGTGGAGCGCCCGCACCTTCGTCCTGCCGGTCGCTTCGGCCCGCGCCAGGTAGGTGCGGTCCACGCTCATCTTCGCGCCGCTGTTGCAGCCGGTGAAGTGGTACTGGCCGATCACCGCGGACGCCTTCTCGGTGCCGTCGAGTTCGCCTCGGACGATGTCGAAGTCGAAGTTGCTCACGATGGTCTCGGCCGGGAGCCCGGACCTCTTCGCCGCGACACTCCACAGGCGGTTCGAACGATACGGCTCCCGGGCGAGCAGGTCGTCGGGGAACGGTGCGGCCACCAGGCGCTCGCGTGCCCGGGGATAGTAGACGCGGTCGAGTTCGTCGTAGTCCAGTTCGGTGGGGAACAACCGCCGGAAGGGTCCGGGGCGGGGCTGGGCGAGCACACCCCCGTAGACCAGCGTCCCCCCGCCGACTCCGACGCCGCTGAGGACCACGACGCCGTCCTGGGTCATCACGTCCAGCAGTCCGGTCGAACGGGGCAACGCGGCCGAGAGTGCGTGGCGCAGCAGGGACAGCAGAGGTGTGCGGGCCGGCGGCAGGGGGGTGGAATCGTCGTCCAGCCACACCAGTCGGCTGTCGGGGCGGGGAAACGCGGGAAAGGTGTTCCCGGCGGGTGTGACGGGCCAGCGCCGGCCTCGTTCGAGGACCACGTTGTCCACTCCGGCCTCGGCCAGCCGGAAAGCCGCGATGCTCCCGCCCACGCCCGAACCGATGATGACGACCCTGTGCCGTTCCTCGCGGTCGGCCTCCGCGCCGCCGGTGAGTACGGACGCGCCGACCCGGCCGGGGCCCGACGCGCCGGGCGGTCCGTACGTCCGGGTCGCCGGTGTGTCCGGTCCGTCCGGCACGTCCGGTGCGTGCGGCACGTCACGTACGTCAGGTGCGTCGTGAGCCTGCGTCCCGTCGTCCAGGGTGTCGTCGTTCATGGACGTCCTCCCCCGTCGGTGTTCCTGTCGCCGTTCGGCGGTATGAGTTCCAGGTCGTCGCGGACGAAGGGCCCGAGCGCATCCATGAACTCCTCGTGGCTGTCGAGGTACGAGACGTGCCCGGCCCCCGCCAGGGCGGCGAAGCGGCCTCTCGGCAGACGGCGTGCCGCCGCCCGTCCCTGCCACACGGGGAAGAGCTGGTCGGAACACCCCCAGACCACCAGGGTCGGCACGTCGATCTCGTCGAGGCGGTCGATCACGATGACGCTCTCGCGCTGGCCGGTGATGCCGCCGCACTCCCTGAACACCTTCAGCGACGTGCGCAGTGTCTGTCGTGACCGGGCCAGCCGGAACTGGGCCGCCCACGTCCTCGTGGGAATGCGCCACGGCTGGCGCAGGAGCAGGTTGCTCGAAACGGTGAACGCGGCGGCCCCGCCGGGGAGCGAGACGAAGGCGGAGGCCAGGTCGGCCGCGCGCGTCGGCAGCAGGGCCAGCGCGATGGCCACGGGGTGGACCGCCCGGCCGAGGCCACAGGCGTCGATCAGCGTCAGCCTGCTGACGAGATGTGGGTACCGCAGGGCCAGTTCGGCCATCACGAGGCCGCCGTAGGAGTGACCCACCGCGATGACGGAACCCACCTCCAGGACGTCGAGGAAGTCGGCGACGAACGTCGCCATCGCGTGGGGGCGGACGTCCCGCTGCGGGCTCGTACCGTCCAGCCCTGGCAACGACAGTGAGATGACCCGGTGCGTCAGGGCGAGTTCACGCATGACCGGGAACCAGCCTTGGGTGTCGGAGGCGATACCGGGCACCAGCAGGACCACCGGGCCCTCTCCGACCTCGTAGAAGAGGGTGGAGACGCCTCTCACCAGGACTCGCCGCTTGGTCGGCTCGAAGTCGATCACGGTGTTCCTCCTCGAACTCGGACTGTGCGGGACGGGTGCCCGACCGGCGCTCTCGCCGCTCGGGGCTTCTGGGGCGGGGACAAGGCCCTCCGGCACGGGTCAGTTGAAGACCAGCTCGTCCGACACCGAATCCCGTCCGGCGAGCCACAGCCCCAGAGCCTCTCTGGTGCCGCGGACCTCGGGCACGCACCCTGAACGAGTTCCGATCGGGGGGTAGCCGTCCGTCGGGACCACCCGGTACCTGAGGACCCTCACGTTCGTCCTCAGGCTCAGCAGCGCTCCGTCCCAGAGGATGAACGTGGGTACGGAGGCCGGGAGGTCCCTGCTCAGTCCGAGGCCGCGCACGATGTCCTGATGGTGGATCGCGAGGTCCCCCAGGGTGACCACGGCGCCGACCCGGCTGGTCAGGGACGGCTGTGCCGCCCAGATTCGGGCCCTCGCCATCAGGCGGCTCCGCGGCGACCGGCGGGCCCGCTCGACCTGTCTCCTGTTGGCGCTCTGGAGGAACGGTCCGTAGGGAAGGTAGGTCGCCGCGAAACCGTCCACGGACAGGAGATGCCCGAGGATGTCCCGTGGGGACCACTCGGAGCACAACGTGCGCCCGGAGTCGAATGCCTCGTCCGACAACTGATCCAGTGTGACGATCAGACGGCGCCTCTCGGCGCGCAGTTCCTGTTCGAGGGGGAATCCCACTGTCGCGGCCTCCTGTCAGCTCGTCGGTCCGAGGGGTTGTTCCGGGGCTCCGGGCCGCGCCGCGGCGCGGATGCCTTGCGCCGGGGGGCGGGCGGATCAGCCGGTGATCATTTCGTGGAGGCTCTGTTCCAGGCAGTGGTGGAAGAGACCCGTGTCCGTGACGGCGGCGGGGTCGAGATTGGTCCCGATGGCGCACGTGCCGTCGTGCGAGGCCATCGTCACGTTGGCCGCGGCCCCACCTCTGGGGGCCCAGGCCACCGCGTTCGTCACGTGCGCGCCCGCGGCGTAGGTGGGGCGGGAGAACCCGGGAACGCTGGTGACCACGAGGTCGACCCCGCTGCGCAGCACAGGCGGGACGGCCCACCGGTGGACCATTCCCGGGACCCATGAGCCGAGGTCGGCCAGAGTGGTGCAGACCTCCCGGAGAAGCACGTTACGAGCGTCGGTGATCGCGCGGTGCACGGCCGCCATGCGGGCAGGCGCCGACATGTCGCCGACCGGTCCGGCGATGCGCACCGAGGCGATGATGTTGCCCGCACCTGTCTCGAAGGGTTGGCGTATGTTCACCGGCACCAGGGTCGGCACACTTCCGTGGTGCACCCCGTGGTACTCGTGGTAGCGGTGGAACGCGCCCAGTACCGCCGAGATGTAGGCCGATGTCACCGACACGTCCGCGCCCCTGCCCGCGGCCTTCAGATCCGTCAGGGGAACGCTGACCATGCCGTAGCGGCTCGCGGAGCTGCGCCCGCGAAGGAGCGGTGACGGCGCGACGGGCCGGAGCAACTGCGCGGCGGCCCGGCCCGCGATCCGGGCTCGGGCCCCGGCGGCGTTCGGCGTTGTCAGCCATCGGACGGTCTCCCGGAGAACCGCTCTCGTGCCGGCGGCGACGCCGTGGGCCGCCGAGGTCAGGGGCGGGCGCCCGACGGGGGCCGTTCGCCGGTCGACGCGTTCGTCGGGGCGCCGCGGGCCGTCGGGGAGGCCGGCCGGCGCGGCGTCGGGAAGCAGTCTGTTCATGACCGAGACGATGGTGACCGCGTCACCGATGCTGTGGTGCCACTTGAGGAGAATCGCGGCCCGGTCCTCGCCGTGGCCCTCGACCAGCGTGGCTTCCCAGGGCGGGTGCAAGGGGTCGAAGTCCGTGCTGTTGCGCCACTCGACGAGGTCGAGGAGGTCGCGCAGACCCCCCGGGTCGGGCAGGCGCATCCGGTGGACGTGCCGGGTGAGGCGGAAGTGCGGGTCCGGTGCCCAGGCCGGGGTTCCGGCGCGTACGGTTGTGTCGACCACCCGGTGGGTGAGCCGGGGCAGTCTTCCGACGATCCACCGGCAGCCGTCGAGGAAGGTGTTCCAGTCCGGTTCCGCGTCGAGGAACCAGAGCCAGGTGACGTGCGGCCGGGTCAGGGGTGTCGCCCCGATGCGCCAGAAGAACGTGTCCGTACCGTTCATCGGGCCGGGTGCGGACCACCCTCCGATCGTCCATCCGTGCATGGTCGCTCCTCGTGGGGTGGTGCCGCTCGTGCCGTGTTCCTGGGCCGGGTGTGTCATGAGAGACCGACCAGTTCCTCGGACCGCTCCCACACGGCGCACTGGAGGCCGGGGCGGAAACGGTGGAGGGCGGGCGGCAGGAGGACGGCTCCGGGCGTGGTGGAGTAGAAGCCCCCGCTCCGGCCGGTGAACCGCGGGTCGCCCGCGAGCCGCAGGGCCTGCTCGGCGCCCTGACGAGCGTTACGGACGAGCGGGGTCCGTTCCGCCAGCGAGAACAGGACCGAGCCCATCGGGATGTTCCTGGCGAGTCCGGTGGACACCAGGCCGGGGCAGAAGGCGTTGGCGGTGATCCCGCGCGAGGTCCATCTGCGTGCGATCTCCTGGGTGACGAGCACGTTGAGCAGCTTGGAGCGGGCGTAGACGGCGAGGGAACCGAGCGGACCGTACGAGCCGGGTTCGGCGAAGGTACGGGGATCGATGCGCAGGACGCTCCGGTGCGATTCGGAGGCGACCATCACGATCCGCGAGGGGGCTCCCCGCTCCAGCAGGTCCACGAGGAGGTTGGTGAGGAGGAAGGGACCCAGGTGGTTGGTGGCGATCATCCTGTCGAATCCCTCGGCACTGGTCCTGGGGCGCAGGTCGTGCGTACCGGCGTTGTTGACCAGAACGTCCAGGCGAGGCAGCAGGTCGTGCACCTCTTCGGCCGCCCGGCGGACGTCCCCCAGGGCGGAGAGGTCCGCCACGATCATCCGTACGTCCGCGGCCGGCCTCTCCCGGTTCAGCTCGGCCAGGGTCGCCTCGCCCCGCGCCCGGTCGCGGCAGATGAACACCAGACGCGCCCCCGCCGCGACGAGGCCCCGGGCGGACTCCTTGCCGATGCCTGAGGTCGCGCCGGTGACGACGCAGTACGTACCTTCCATGGCGCTCTCCCTCTCCCGGTCCCGCGCGTCCCGGCGGGGCCCCTTCGCGGCGTCCGGCGTCCCCGGGGCGGGGACGTGTCCGGCTCGGGCCGTGCCGCTCATGCCGGCATCTCCACCAGTTCGACGCCGGACATCTCCAGCAGGAGGCGGCCGGTGGGGGTGACCGCCCGGTGGACGCCGCTCGGACCGACCGACACCACGAGCCCGTGTCCATGACGAAGCAGCAGGTCATGGTCGTTGGCGCCGTGGGTGTGCAGGTCGACACGCGATATCGAGCGCGGCACGAACAGGGGGTGGCTGTCTTCGTCGGCGCAGCGCAGAGCGGATGTCCGCAGGGCGGCGCACATCAGCAGTGCCGGTGTCGTCATGGTGCGCAGTCCGGGGTACCCCGCGAGGTCGGGGGTCCAACTTCCCTGTGCGAAGCCGCCGTCGACGGTGCAGTGCGAGAGGTTGCGGAAGGGGCCGCGCAGCGACACGGTTGCCCCCGGCGCGGCGTACGGGTCCTGGGCGGGCCGGGGGGAGGCCGCGTGCGGAGGGCTCCACGGGGGAGGGTCCGAGGGGGCGTCGCCGGACAACAGCACCTCGGTCCGGAAGTGGTGGAGGTTCCCCGGCCGCAACCGGCCGTCCGGGCCCAGGGTGTCGGAGTGGACGCTCACCGTCACGGCTGTGCGGGGCTCGTCGTCGCCGGACCGCCGCGGTGACAACCGTGCCCTGATCCGCAGGGGGGCGGGCCTGCTCCGGCTGAACGGACGGATGAAGGTGTCGAAGTGTGCGTCGCGGAATCCGGTGGTGAACGTTCCCGGGACCAGCGCCTGCGCCGCCTGCGCCGCGAGGTCCAGGATGAACGTCGCGGGTATCGTCGGTTTGCCGCTGACCAGGTGGTCGCGCAGGTGGCGTTCTTCCTCCGCGACCACCGGCCAGACCCATTCCGCGCTGTGGTCCGGGGAGTTCGGCGATGTACGCCACGACGGCCACAGCCGGTCCGCGGGCCGTGCGGTCGGCTCGGCGTGGACCAGGCCGGGCACCTGGCGGCGCAGCCGGTCCCGCTCCGTCCGCCCCAGATAGACCGACGCGCCCCCCACCCGCGCCGCGGCCGCGAGTTCGCCGAGGAACTGCGCTGTGCCCTCAGCTGTCGAGATGGGGGTGAACTGCTCCTGACGCGACACGTGTTCCTGGTACAGGGCGTCGGACCCCATGCCGGTCTGGCGCCACATCGTGAAGCCGACGGTGATCTCTCTCGTACCCGTGGCCGTCTCGGCGGTGGCCTCCAGGTAGGCGTTGCCGGAGGCGTAGTCCGTGTCCCCGGGCGCGCCCGCGGCTCCCGAGTAGGAGCCGACGTTGCACCACAGGGACGGCCGCCGCGGACCCAGCGCCGCCCTGAGGTGGAGATGGCCGAGCACCTTGGTGTCGCGTACCGCGCGAAACGTGTCGAGCCGCTTCTTCTCCAGGAGGGTCGAGGCCACCTGGCCCGCGGCGTGGATGACGAAGTCGACCCGGGTGTCGGCGCGCAGCACCTGGCCGACGGCCTCCCGTACCGCGTCCTCGTCGCGTATGTCGCATGCGAGGTAGTGCACCCGCCCGTCACCGAACCGGGCCTTGAGCGCCGCCAGTGTGAGGTGCAGCCGACGCCGCTTCAGCAGGGTGTCCGCGCGGTCCACCAGGGATTTCGGGGTGAGTTCGGGGTGGCTCCCGCGGAGGCGGCGGATCAGGCCGGCGCGGGCTCCCGCGAGCCGGTCCTCCGGGAGGTCTTCGAGTTCCGGGGGTACGGGGCCCTCGGCGGTGCGGCCCAGGAGCCAGAGGGTGGGCCGGGCGTGCCCGGCCAGGGCTTCGAGCAGGGCTTGGACGATGTCGCCCGCCCCGCCCGTGATCAGGCCGACGGATTCGTCGCTCAGTGGCAGGTCCGAGGGCAGGACGGGGGCCGTGAGCGGCGCCGGGTGCAGGGCTTCGGTCCAGCGCCTTCCCTGGAGGTAGGAGACGGCGGGGGGCGGGAGCGGGCGGGCGGTGCGTTCGCGCGCCACGCGGGCGAGCAGATCGGTGGTGACGGCCTCGTCGGTCGTGAGCGTGAGGGCGATCGTGCCCGGACGTTCCCATCGCAGGCTCTTGACGAATCCGTCGAAGAGGGCGGCGACCGGGTGAGGCGTCCGGTTGCCCGGGGCCCCGCCCAGCAGGACGGCCAGTGAGCTGTCCGGCTGCCAACGGGGCCAGAGCCGCTGGGCGATGAGGAAGACCGCGTCGTGGAGGGCCAGGGCCCGGGGTACGGAGAGGGCGGCGAGGTCTCCCACCACCGTCAGGTGCGGGGCGGCGGAATCGACCGCGGTGAGCATCCTGTCCGCCGCCGTCGCGGACATGGGCCCGCCTTCGTCGTCCGGCAGGTGCAGGACGAGTGAGTCGCTGTCGTGAAGGTCGTCGCGGATCGTGACGCCGTCGTCAGGGGACGCCAGCAGCACGACGCCTCGCCGGGGCAACGACGGTGACGTCCGGGTGCCGGTCTCACTCGTACGGGGCGCGGCCCTGGTCACGAGCTCCTTGCGGTAGCGGCGTGTCAGACTCGCCGACCCGTCGGCCGTCCGCCCCGGAGGCGCCTTGTCGGCGGGCCCGGCCAGCAGGGCCGTGTCGTGGTGCTCGGCGGGCAACCGGACGGGCAGGGCGGCGCGTTCGACGGCACGCAGCAGCGCGAGGGCGTGGTCGGCCGCCAGGTAGCTGCGCTCCGGGGCCGCCGCTGACCGCTCCCGCGGGGCGGTGCCGAAGGACAGCCGGGCGAGGACCGGCAGTTCACGCTCCTCGGCGGTGTCGCTCCTCGTCACGGCCAGGAGGAAGGCGCCCTCACCGAGGGGCGCGGGGCCGAGCCCCGACAGAACGGCGTTCCCGGCGGCTCCGTTGCCGTTGACAGCGACGACCAGCGCCAGGTCGAGTTCACCCGTCCTGAGGTACCGGTGGGCCACCCGAAGAGCCGTGAGTGTGCCGTCCCTTCCCGCGTCGACGGCCATGCTCGGACCGTGCAGGTCGTACCGGGCCGCGATGCGGGAGGCGATGACGTTCGGCAGCACGCCCGCCTGCGAATCCTCGGTCGTCGCGGGGAACCCCTCGCGGACCCTCTCCAGGTGCTTCGATACGTGGGAGAAGGCCGGGTCGTCCCCGTTCCGGTCGAGCAGCCAGGCCGCGTCGCGGGCGTAGCAGCGCATCGCGGTTCCGACGAGTCCGCGTGGCATCCCCGTGTGCGCGGCGATCACCCCGGTCGTCTCCCGCACGTCAGCCCACAGCTCCCCGTGCTCCGCGGCGAAACGCGCCGCGACCTGGAGCGCCATCAACTGGCAGGGGTCGACCACGGGAATCGTGCGCCCCGGCATGCGGACCTCGGCGGGCGAAGGCGCGGGGTAGGGCCGGGGGAACGCGTGGTGTGGTGCGGCCGCCGTCCCGCGCAGCCAGTCGCGTACCGACGCCGTGGACGGTTCGCCGGGCAGGTGGGCCGACCAGGCGACCAGTACCAGTTCCTCCGAGTCGGGCCGGACCGGCGGACCGGAGCGCGGGTCCGTACCGTCGGCGCGGTCGGCCACGAGCAGGTGCCCGTTGGTCCCGCCGAAGCCGAAGGCCGAGACGCCGACGGTGCGGTGCCCGTCCGGCCTGGGTGGAAAGCTCACCGCCTCGGCCGGGACCCGGACCGGCGCGTCGCTCATCCGGCTCTCCGGCTCCCGCGCTCCGAGCTGTCCGGGTATCCAGCCGTTGCGCAGGGCCAGCAGCGCGTGCATCAGGGAGAGGACTCCGGCGCTCCAGCCCGTATGGCCGAAAACGGGTTTGTTGCTGCTGCACCACTGCGCGGAACCGGGATCGAGCGCCGCGAGGACCTGTGACTCGACGCCGTCGCCGGCCGGTGTGCCGGTCCCGTGCGCGACGACCCAGTCGACCTGTTCCGCTGCGACGGCGTTGACCGACCGGGCCCGCCGCACCGCGCGTCGCTGACCGTCGGGGTTGGGGGCCGAGATGGACTTGCCGCGGCCGTCCGCGGCCCCGCCGAAGCCGAGGAGCACACCGAGGACGGTGTCCCCGTCCTGCCGCGCCCTCCGCAGCGTCTTCAGCGCCACGAGCCCGGCGCCGTCGCTGAACAGTGTCCCGTCCGACGCTCCGGTGAAGGCCCGGACACGGCCGCGAGGGGAGAGCCCGCTCAGTTTGGCGAACATCACCGCCATGGTCGGGTCCACGACGTTGACACCACCGCAGTAGGCGATCTCGCACTCCCCCGCGAGCAGGGCCTTGCTGCCCAGGTCCACGGCGTAGAGCGAGGAGGCGCACGCGGTGTCGACCACGAAGGACTCGGTCACCCGCTCCGGCAGCCCCGCGAAGGCCCGGCGCACCACGGCGTCGGGGGTGGCGGCCCGGTCGAGGGGCACCGCGTGCCGGTAGTGTTCGAGCAGGGCCGCCCGGACCCTCGCGGCCTGGACGTCGTCCGGCGCCGACCGGGCGAGGATGTCCACCAGCACCGACTCGACGAGGCTCTGGCTGCCTCCCGGCCACGCACCGACGTACGCCCCGCAGCGGTAGCCGGGGTCGATCCGGACGCCCGAGCGCGCTTGCAGAACCGTGTGCCGGAGCCAGCGGGCCGCCTGGTCGCGTCCGGGGCCGACGCCTTGTTCCGCCTCCGCCAGAGCGGGATGGGGCCGGAAGGTGTGCAGGTAACCGGCCCTGCGTGCGTAGGTCCGGTCCGGCTCCTGCCGGTCCTCGGACCAGAACCGGCTCAGCTCGAAACGGTCCCCCGGTTCGCTGAACACGTCACGCCCGCCGTTGAGCGTCCGCCACAGCTCACCGGGGCTGGAGGCACCGGGCACCGCGACTCCCATTCCCACCACGGCGACCAGGTCGTCGGCCTCGCCCGGCACGGTCATCGGCGCTGCTCCTCCACCAGATCGGCGATCCTGTCCAGCGTGGTCGCGCGGACCCTTCGCTCGGCGGGCGGTTCGGCCAGCCCGTACTGTTTCCGCACCCGTTGGAACAGTGCGAGCTGTTTGGCGGAGTCGACGCCGAGGTCGGCCTCCAGGTCCATGTCAGGGGTCAGCATCTCCACCGGGAAGCCCAGGTCCTCGGCGTACAGGCCCGCCAGCTCGGTCAGTACCTCGGCGCGGCCGGGCAGCGCGTCCTGTTCGGGCGGTTCCGTCCGTGGTTCGTGCGTGACGGGCTCCTCAGCGGGGCCGGGCCCGGCGGGGGGTGGGCTCCAGCTGACCGTGAATCCCGCTTCGTCGAAGGAGGCGGTGATGCTCTCCATGCCGCCTCGGCTGGGCAGCAGGGGAAGTGCGCGCGCGGACGAGGGCAACGAGGACCTGACGATGCCGGTGAGCGCTTGACGGGCGCCGGCCTCGATGAACGTCGTGGTGCCCGCCCGGAACAAGGAGAGCAACGCGTCGTAGAAGCGCACCGGGGCCACCATGTTCCGTACGATCACCTCCCGGACGTCCGCGACGGTTCGCACGTGTCGGCCCAGAACCGGGGAGAACACCGGTACGCGGGGTTCGTCCAGCGGGATCTCCGCGGTGGCCTCGCGGAAGATGTCCGCGGCGAGGTGCAGAGCGGGATTGTGGAAGGCGTACCGGGCCCGCAGCCGGGTGGCTCTGAAGCCCAGTCCGGTCGCCACCTCCTGCGCCACCCGCAGTGACTCCAGCGGGCCGGAGACGACCGTCTGTCCCGGCCCGTTGTCTATCGCCAGGCGGAGTTCGGGGTCGTCGAGCAGGCCCACGAGATGTTCCGCACGGCGAGCGGGGACGTCCAGTGCGACGAGTCCTCCCTCGGCCGGGTCGGCCCGGTGGAAGGCTTCCGTGCGAGCGCACGCCATGCGGGTGACGTCGGCGACCGAGACCGCGCCCGCGGCCGACAGGGCGGCGAACTCGCCGAAGCTGTGGCCGACCAGGACGTCGGCCCGCAGCCCGAGCCCGGCCAGCATTTCGAAGCCGACCGCGTTGACGGCGTAGATCGCCAGGTCCAGTTGGTCGCTGTTCTTGGTGAGGAGGTCGTCCAACGGGGCCGCGTCCCGCTCCAGCACCAGCGGTGTCACGGGCTCGAAGCCGTGCTCGGCGGCCACCGCGTCGATCGTCTCAAGCGCCTCGGCCGCCCTGGGGAAGTGCCGGGCGCGATCAGCGAGCACCCCGGGCAAGTAGGCACCTTGGCCCGGGAACAACACCGCCACGTGTGAAGTCATGAAGACACCTTTTCGTGAGGGGGCAGTGGACGTCGCACTACTGCTGTCCGTCGGAGTCGACCGGGAGCAGCCCCTGCCCGGCGTAGAAGGACTTGGCGACGGCGAGGGCGTTCAACGTTCTGGGAAAACCGGCGTACGCGCTGATGTGGGCGAACACCGCGACGACGGAGGAGGGAGCGATGCCCAGCCTGTGTGCGATGGTCAGATGGAGCTTCAGTTCCTTCTCGGTGTCGCCCAGAACGGCGAGGGCCGCCAGGGTCACCAGCTCCCGTTCACGGTGGTCCAGGCCCGGCTGCTGGTGCAGCGTCCCGAAGACCGTCTCGATGACCAGGCGTGCCGTGCTCCCGCTGATGGGCGCCAGATCATCGAGGAAGTCCTGTATGGCGTCGCGGCCGGCCAGCTGGTTCGCCACCCTCAGGCCCTGCTCGTACCTCGTTTCGCAGTGCCCTTGATGTGCTTCGTTCCGATCCTCCGCTGTCATCACCAGTCATCTCGTTGCGTCCGGCGGAAGTGCGACGAATCCTGTCGGTCTGCCTCCGAGTACGCCAAGCCGGTGACGGGATCGGGAGCGAAGGACTGTCGCATCTCCGGAAAGAGGGTTCCGCGTCGAGTAGAGAAAGAGCATTCCGCCTCGGAACGTTTCCCTCGCGTGTCCGTTCACGACTCCCCGACCGAGATGAGTGACGTGCACCCACCACGAAAGGCATGACGCGAACGGCTCTGTCGTCCTGCACGGCACCCCTGGGGCGGGGCCGGCGCTCGCCAGGACCGGAGTGGTCCGGCGAGCAAAAGCGTTCCTCAGTTCGACTTTTCGAGTCTCTGCTCCAGTCGAGGCGCTTGTCTACGGGAGCGTTCGAGGCGTCGGGGGCGCGTTGAAGGCGCGGGCGCGTTCCACTTGCACCCGCGCCCCTTCCGACCGCGAAGCCACGCCCGCGCACCCCACCACGACCGTCGAGCCTCCCGGCTCCGGCGACACCGATCGGTCGACAGTCAAAAGCCGACAGCCGCGCCTCACGTGGGCCGTGCACGGCGGGTGCGACGGGGGAAGGCCGGGAGGGCGCCAACGCCCGTCGGGAGCGGAGACGTCAAGGCGGTGTTACGCCCTCATGAAGGAAACGCCCTTCTCCCCACAGGTAAATGGAATTTTTTCGTGGATATGGTGAACTCGATCTTTCCCGGTGACATCCGGTCCGATATCCATCACGGTGCACGCGAGGCACCTCAGGGCGAGGCGTCATCACGCCACACCCTTTATGTCTGACATACCCGCATGACATCGACGTGATTCACGTCACAGAATCCGCGGGGGCGGTTGACACCCCGTCCGATCCACACATGCAAAGGGGCGCCGACTTCGCTCGCGGCTACCGTTAAGGGCGAGTAAAGCACTGGTTCGGACCTGGACAGTATCAAACTTGTCCACAACCCCCGAGAGGGAAAGCAGACCAGTTCGCGGTCACTGTCGGTATCCCCGGGCCCCCTCTTTCCGGACACCTTTATGATGTTGACAGGATTGCACTCGTGATGTGTATGTTCCACTCGGGTGGCGCATCCCGGGCGACAATGGCACGGGTGCCCTTCGTGAAACGAATGAGCCCTGGAGGAGCAATTGTCAGCCAGGACGGACCACGAGGCCACATCGGACTCGGCCGGCTCGTGGGCCGGAGGCCCCGGCCGCCCGGTCACCGCCGATCTGACGCCTGCCGTGAAGGTGCCGATCGCGGCACTGTCGACGGGCGATTCTCCCCGGCTCGGTGGCGCCGACGTCGAGCACTGCCGGGTCATCGCCGAATCCGCCGCCGATCTGCCGCCGATCGTCGTGCACCGGGCGACGATGCGAGTGATCGACGGAGTTCACCGGCTACGGGCCGCCGAACTGCGCGGTGACGAGGTCATCGCGGTGCGTTTCTTCGCCGGCAGCGCCCAGGACGCCTATGTGCTGTCGGTCGAGGCGAACACCACACACGGCCTGCCGCTGTCCAAGATGGAGCGGATGGTCGCTGCGGACCGGATCATGAACTCGCACCCCGAGCGGTCGGACCGGTCCATCGCGGCGCTGACGGGGTTGTCGGCGCGCACGGTGGCCGCACTGCGACGGCGTTCAACCGGTGAGCGACCACGCTTGAACACCCGTGTCGGGCAGGACGGCCGGGTCCGTCCGGTCAACAGCGCCGAAGGCAGACGCCTCGCCGGCGAGTTGATGGCCAGCGACCCGAACACCTCGCTGCGCCGGATCGCCGCTGTGGTCGGGCTTTCCCCCGCGACGGTGCTCGACGTACGCCGACGGCTCGATCGCGACGAAGATCCCGTCCCGCCGAGCCAGCGGACATCACCCGCCCCGGTCGCCCGGCCATCGCGAGGAAAGGCCACGGGCGGCCAGGAGGACCTCGACGCACTCCTGCACAGCCTCAGCAAGGACCCGGCGCTCCGCTTCACCGAAACCGGCCGTCTGCTGCTGCGATGGCTGCACCGCCAGGCAGCGGGCACGGAAGAACAGGTCAGACTGCTCGACAAGGTGCCGGCGCACTGTGCCGCTCCGGTCGCCGAGCTGGTACGCCGCTGCGCGGAGCGGTGGCTGGAGATGGCCGAGCAGATGGAACAGCGCAGACGTCAGATCGTCTGAGCCGAACCGTCCGATACTTCCCGCCCCCACGAGGTGTCCGAAGGCGTCTCGGTGCGTTCACGGCCCGCGCCCTCCGCCGCATCCGTCGCGGCCACACGCAGGCGCACGCAGGCACACGCAGGCACACGCAGGAAAGATTCCCGGGTCCGCTGTCGCTGTCACTCCGCGACGCACGGCCCGGGAATTCTCGTTTACGGGCGCACGCCGGGGCGGCCCGGACGCCGTACACCCCGTACACCCCGTATCGATGCCCGATGCCTGGATACCCGGTGCCGATGTCTGGTGCCCGGGTGTCTCCGTACTGATGCCGGACGCACGGATGTCTCGTACCCATGCGTGGCGCACGGATGTCTCGTACCCATGCGTGGCGCCGGATGTCTCCTGCCGATGCCGGACACCCCTGTACTCCGGGCAGTTCCCGCGCCTGTTTCCTCATGATGCTTTCAGCGTTGACCGGGATGCCTCCGACCGGACTTCCGGTGCTTTCGCATGCTTCCTTTGTGAATACTGGGTCAACGGTGTGATGAATCAACGGACAAGACCCGTTCCTTTGTGCGCGTCAAGGGTGTTCGCCTCACACACATCGAACCTTTCACACCGCAGGACGCCTCGTTAGCATCAATCCCCGGACAGCGCTGAAACGTGCCGTCCGCCATTCCCCCCATTCCCCTCCCTTTCCCAGAACCCGGATCGATCCGTTTTCCATACGAGAGGAAAGCCGTGTCCCTTACCGACGCCGGCGTCACCACCGAGAACGCGATCACCGCTCCTGACCCCACAGAGGCGTGGAGCTTCGAGACCAAGCAGATCCACGCCGGTCACACGCCGGATTCGACCAGCAACGCCAGGGCCCTGCCGATCTACCAGACGACCTCCTACACCTTCGACAGCACCGCGCACGCCAAGGCGCTGTTCTCGTTGGAGGAGACCGGCAACGTCTACTCCCGCATCATGAATCCCACCCAGGACGCGATCGAGCAGCGGATCGCGGCACTGGAGGGTGGCGTGGCGGCCTTGTTGCTCGCCTCCGGGCAGGCCGCGGTGGCCTCCGCCGTGCTGAACCTGGCCACCTCCGGCGACCACGTCGTGACCAGCCCGCGGCTCTACGGCGGCAGCTACACCCTGTTCCGGCACACCCTGGGCCGTTTCGGCGTCGCCGTGACCTTCATCGAGGACCCGGACGACCTGGAGCAGTGGCGGGCCGCGGTCCGGCCGAACACCAAGGCGTTCTTCGGAGAGAGCATCTCCAACCCGCGCAATGACGTCTTCGACATCGAGGGGGTCGCTTCGGTGGCCCATGAGCACGGCATCCCGCTGCTCATCGACAACACCGTGGCCACGCCGTACCTCATCCAGCCACTGCGGCACGGTGCCGACATCGTGGTGCACTCGGCGACGAAGTACCTCGGTGGACACGGAACCACGATCGCCGGCGTGCTGGTCGACGGCGGAACCTTCGACTGGGCCTCCGGACGGTTCGGCAACTTCACCACCCCGGACCCCAGTTACCACGGTCTCGTCTACGCCGAGCTGGGCCCGCCCGCCTACGCCGTAAAGGCACGTGTCTCACTGTTGCGGGACCTCGGCGCCGCCATCTCCCCTTTCAGCGCCTTCCTGTTGGGACAGGGCATCGAGACCCTGAGCCTGCGGGTGGAGCGGCACGTGCAGAACGCCGCCGCGGTCGCCGAATTCCTCACCCGACGGCCCGAGGTGGCCTCGGTGGCGTACGCGGGCCTGCCCACCTCGCCCTGGTACGACCGCGCGCTCGCGCTCAGCCCGCGCGGTGCGGGCGCCGTGGTCGCCTTCGAACTCGCGGGCGGCGAGAAGGCCGCCACCACGTTCATCGACGCCCTGACGCTGCACAGCCATGTGGCGAACATCGGCGACGTGCGCTCGCTCGTGCTGCACCCCGCGACCACCAGCCACGGCCAGCTGAGCGAGGCGGAACAGCTCACCGCGGGTGTCACGCCCGCAACCGTGCGGCTGTCCGTGGGACTGGAGTCGATCGAGGACATCCTGGCGGACCTGCGCGCCGGGTTCGACGCGGTGGAACAGTGACCGTCGGCCTGGTGCCGTCCGCGCCGCGCGTCGACTTCCCGCCGCCCGACGGCCGGCCGTGCCACATCGAGGTGGGCCCGCTGGCACTGGAGTCCGGCGCGGTGCTGCCCGAGGTGCGGCTGGCGGTGCAGTGCTGGGGCCGCCCCTCGGCGGCCCGGGACAACGTGGTGCTGGTGCTGCACGCCCTGACCGGCGACGCGCATGTGGTCGGGCCGGCCGGGCCCGACCGGCCCACCCCCGGCTGGTGGGACGGGCTGATCGGCGAGCGCCGGGCGGTGGACACCGGCCGCTGGTGCGTACTGGCGGCCAATGTGCTCGGCGGCTGCCGGGGCAGCACCGGTCCCGCCTCCCCGCACCCCGACGGCGGGGTGTGGGGAGGGCGGTTCCCCGACGTGTCCGTACGCGACCAGGTCGCCGCCGAGGCGGCGCTGGCCGACGCGCTCGGCATCACGCGGTTCGCCGCGGTGGTCGGCGGGTCGATGGGCGGCGCGCGGGCGCTGGAGTGGGCGATCGGGTATCCGGAACGGGTCGGCGCGGCGCTGGTACTGGCCGTGGGGGCGCGGGCGACCGCCGACCAGATCGGCACGCAGAGCACACAGATCGAGGCGATCACCGGCGACCCCGACTGGCAGGGCGGGAACTACCACGGCACCGGCCGCCGTCCGGCCGCCGGTCTCGCCCTGGCCCGCCGGATCGCGCACCTGACGTACCGCACCGAGATCGAGCTGGACGAGCGCTTCGGCAATGCCCCGCAACACCCCGGCCACCCGACATACGCGGCCGAGAGCTATCTGCGTCACCAGGCACGCAAGCTGGTCGACCGGTTCGATCCGGCGAGTTACGTGACGCTCACCCACGCGCTCAACGGCCACGACGTGGGCCGCGGCCGTGGCGGGGTGCACGCCGCGCTGGCCGGCTGTCCGGTGCCGACGGTCGTCGCGGGGATCGACAGCGACCGGCTCTACCCACTCCGGCTGCAGCGTGAGCTGGCCGAGAAGCTGCCCGGCTGCCGCGGCCTTGAGGTCATCCGTTCCCGGCAGGGGCACGACGGCTTCCTGACCGAGACCGCGGCCGTGGGCGGACTGCTCGCCGGCACGCTCCGGCTGGTCAACTCCCAGGCCGCCCGGGGCCAGGGCTGAGGCGCCCGGCCCTGCGCCACGGGGACCTGCGCACGGATCTGCGTCACGGGCCCGCCTCACGGGCCTGCGCCACGGGCCGGGCGCCTCAACCGCAACCTCAACCCCGGCCCCGGCCCCGGCGGCCCTCGTACGTACCCCGGAAAGGAATCACCGTGGCCCGCATCCCCTACCCGGAGTTCGCCCCCGACTTCCGTATGCCGACACCCCTCTACGGCAGCCCGCAGGACGCGACGCTGCTCAACGTCTTCCGGATGCTGGGGCACAGTCCGGGCTTGCTCACGGCCGTGGCGAACATCGGCCTCAGCCAGCTCACCGAAGGCGAACTGAGTGACTTCGACAGGGAATTGACGATACTCGCCGGTGCCCGGTGCTTCGGTTCGGACTACGTCTGGGCACAGCACGAACAGCTCGCCGCCCAGTTCGGCATCTCCACCGATCAGCTCAAGGCGCTCCACGCCTACGACCTCGACGCCCCGTGTTTCGACCGGCCTCAGCGGGATCTGCTGGCTCTGGTCGCGGAGGTGGCCGCCGACGCCAGGGCGGACGACGCCCTGCTGAAGCGCGTACGGGACCACCGTGGGGACCGGCAACTCGTGGAGATCATCGGCCTGGTCGGTGTCTACTTCCTGGTCTCGCGGGTCACCACGACCCTTGACATCGAGATCGACCGTCGCGAGCTGGACAGCGCGCTGGATGCCGTGGGGCACTCGTCGGCTGCCGACCGAGAGCCGTCCACCCGCTGAGGACCGTCCGTCGCCCGAGAGTCGCCCGTCGGCCGAGGGCCGTCCGTCCGCTGAGGGCCGTCCGTCGGCCGATCCGTCCGTCGCGGTCCCGGCCGGTCCCGCGCCCCTCGCCGCACACCCCGTTCAGCGCCCCTCGCCGCACACCCCGTTCCGCACCCCCGTACCCGAACCGCCCTGGAGAAGAGGAACACCGTGAACAGGTCCTCGATGTCCGCAGGTGAGCTTCCGTCGAACTCGGCCGACGCGATCGCCGTTGTCGGAATGTCCGCGCGTTTCGCACAGGCGTCGACCGCCGTGGAACTGTGGACGCTGCTGCGCGAAGGCCGCGACGTGATCAGCGAAGTGCCACCGGATCGATGGGACGTGGACGCCTTCCATGACACCGATCGAACAGCCGCCGGCCGGATGAACTCCCGTTGGGGCTCCTTCCTCGACGACATCGACCGCTTCGACCCGGCCTTCTTCCGCCTGTCTCCGCGCGAGGCGGCGATGATGGACCCCCAGCAGCGACTCATGCTCGAACTGGGCTGGGAGGCGTTGGAGGACGCCCGGATGCGGCCCGAAGTGCTGCGCGGGCGCCGGGCCGGGGTGTTCATCGGCTCCATCTGGGACGATTTCGCGCGCCTGGTGTACCAGGACGCGGTCGCCGAGAGCACCCAGCACACGATGCCCGGCGTGCACCGGGGAATGATCGCGAACCGGCTGTCCTACTTCCTGGGCGCCACCGGCCCCAGTCTGGTCGTGGACACCGGGCAGTCCTCGTCCCTGGTCGCCCTGCACCTCGCCTGCGAGAGTCTGCGCCGGGGGGAGTCGGAGGTGGCGATCGCCGGCGGGGTCAACCTGAGCCTGCTGCCGGAGACCTCGGTCATCTCCACCAAGTGGGGCGGTCTCTCCCCCGACGGGCGCTGCCGCACCTTCGACGCCGAGGCGAACGGGTACGTCAGGGGTGAGGGCGGCGGCGCCGTCGTGCTCAAACCACTGGCCCGCGCGGTGGCCGACGGCGACCGGATCTACTGCGTGGTGCGGGGCAGCGCGGTCGGCCACGGTGGCGGCGTCAGCATGACCACCCCGGACGAGCGGGCCCAGCGCGAAGTCCTCCGGCTGGCCTACGAGAACGCCCGGGTCGATCCCGGCGCCGTGCAGTACGTGGAGTTGCACGGTACCGGGACGAAGGTCGGCGACCCGATCGAGGCCGCCGCGCTGGGCTCGGTGGTCGGCACCGCCGGTTCCGGCCGTGCGCTGCGTGTCGGCTCGGTGAAGACCAACCTCGGGCACTTGGAGGGGGCGGCCGGTATCGCCGGCTTCCTGAAGGTCGCGCTGAGCGTGTGGCACCGGCAGTTGCCCGCGAGCCTGCACTACCGGACACCGAATCCGGAGATCCCCTTCGACGCCCTCCGCCTCGCCGTGCAGACGGAGCTGGACGACTGGCCCGCCACGGACGGTCCGCTGACCGCCGGGATCAGCTCGTTCGGCATGGGTGGCGCCAACTGCCATGTGGTGGTGGCCGAATCGCCGGTATCGCTCCCGGACAGGCCCGGTGCCGCCACGGCGCCGCCGGTCACTCCGTGGGTGTTGTCGGGGCGTTCGCCTGCGGCTTTGCGGGCCCAGGCGGTGCGGTTACGCAAGCACCTGGACACACTGGGCGACTGGGACCCGGTCGACGTGGGCTGGTCACTGGCCACCACCCGTACCACCTTCGAGCACCGCACGGTGGTGACGGGTACGAACCGTGCGGAACTACTGGCCGGACTGGACCGAGTGACCGAAACACCGGACACAGCCGAGGCACCGGACACCCCGGTGGTCTCCGGTGGGCTGGGATTCCTCTTCACCGGTCAGGGTGCGCAACACCCCGGGATGGGCGCCGAACTGTACGCACGGTACCCGGTGTTCGCCGAGGCCCTGGACGAAGTCTTCGCACACTTCGACGGACTCGGACTGCGCGAGGCAGTCTTCTCAGGCGAACGACTCGACGAAACCGAAGTGACACAGCCCGCACTCTTCGCGATCGAGATCGCCCTCTTCCGCCTCATGTCCTCCTGGGGCATCACACCCCACTACCTCATCGGACACTCGATCGGAGAAATCGCCGCCACCCACGCCGCCGGAGCCCTCACCCTCCCCGACGCAGCCACCCTCATACGCGCCCGAGGCCGACTCATGCAAGCACTGCCACCAGGCGGAGCCATGATCGCCGTCAACGCCACCGAAACAACAGTCCAACCCCTCCTCACCGACCGGGTAAACATCGCAGCCGTCAACGGCCCCACCTCCATCGTCATCGCAGGCGACGAAAACGCCACCCTCAACATCGCCAACCAACTCGCCGAACAAGGACACCGGACCAAACGGCTCACCGTCAGCCACGCATTCCACTCCCCCCACATGGAACCCATGCTCGACCAGTTCCACCACATCGCATCCACCCTCACCTTCACCACACCCCTCATCCCCATCATCTCCACCGTCACCGGCCAACCCCTCACCCAACAACACCTCAGCACACCCGACCACTGGACCAACCACGCACGCCAACCCGTCCGATTCCACGACGCCATCCACACCGCAGAAACCCACGGCATACGCACCTACCTCGAAATAGGCCCCCACACCACCCTCACCGCCCTCATCCCCGAAAACACCCAACACCCCCACACCACCGCAACCCCCCTCCTCCGCAAAGGAAAACCCGAACCCGAAACACTCATCAACGCCCTCACACACCTCCACACCCACGGAACCCACATCAACTGGACCCACGCCTACCACCACACCAACCCCCGCACCATCAACCTCCCCACCTACCCCTTCCAACGCCAACGCCACTGGCTGACGCCCTCGGCCGGCGGCACCGACCTTGCCGCAGCCGGGCTGAGCCCGCTCCGGCACCCGCTGCTCGGCGCCGCGATCGAGCAGGCCGACGGGGACGGAGTCACCTTCGTCGGACGGCTTTCGCTGTCGACGCACCCATGGCTGGCCGATCACACGGTGCTGGACACCGTCGTGCTGCCCGCCACCGCGTTTGTCGAGATGTCGTGGTACGCGGCCGACTTCGTCGACCGTGCGACGGTTGACGAACTGACGCTCACCCACCCGCTCGTGGTGCCGCCGAGCGGCGGCGTCCAGTTGCAGCTCACGCTCTCCGGAGCCGACGGGTCGGGTCGGCGCGACCTCAGCGTGCACACCCGGCGGGACGGCGAGTGGGTGCTCCATGCCGTCGGCAGTCTGTCGGACACTCCGGCGGCCCCTGCCGTCCCGGCGGCCCACGCGCTCTCGGCCGACTGGCCGCCGTCGGGCGCCGCGGAAGTCGATCTGCACGACGTCTACGAGCGGGTCGCCGCGCACGGTTACGAGTACGGCCCCGCCTTCCAGGGACTGCGCACCGCCTGGGCCGACGACGACAGCTTCTTCGCGGAGGTCGAGCTGGATCAGGAGCAGCCCGGCGAAACGTTCCTGCTGCATCCGGCGTTGCTGGACGCCGCGTTGCATGTACTGCTGCCCGGGGTGGTCGAGGAGTCGGGGCCGACCCGGCTGCCGTTCTCCTGGTCCGGGGTTCGGCTGCACTCCGAGGGGGTCACCAGGCTCCGTGTCGCGTTCCGCCGGTCCGGCCGCGACACCGTGTCAGTGGTCGTCGGCGACGACACGGGCGCGCCGGTCGCGACCGTGCAGGAGCTGCGGTGGCGGGAGATCCCCGCCGACGCGCTCGGTCGGACCGACGACCGGCCGTCGCTGTTCACCGTGCGGTGGCGGGAGATCCCACTGGCCGAAAACGAAGAAGCCGAAGGAGACGGAGAAGACGGAGAAACCGGGGCGACCGGCGCGACCGGAACACTCGGCGCGTCGGAAGCGGCTCCGTACATCCTTCGTTCCGCCGAGGATCTGGCGGCGGCCGACCTTCCGCCGGTCGTCGTGCTTCCCGTGACCGGCTCGACCACGACCAGTTCGACCAGGACCGGATCGATCGCGGCCGAGGCAACGATCCCCGTGCTGGAGACCGTACAGCGCTGGCTGGCCGACGACCGGTTCGGCGGCGCCACCCTGGTCGTCCTGACCCGGGACGGGGAAGCCGATCCGGCCGCCGCGGCGGCCTGGGGGCTCGTCAGGTCCGTGCAGACCGAGCACCCCGGACGGGTGGTGCTGCTCGACACCGACGGCACCGCGGAGTCGGAGCGGGCCCTCGCCGCGGCCGTCGCCTCCGGCGAGCCGCAGCTGGTCCTGCGCGACGGCGCCGCCTCCGTACCCGAGCTGTCCCCGGTGAGTGACCCGGTCGAGGAACGGTCCGCGTTCGGTCCCACGGGCACCGTTTTGATCACCGGTGCCACCGGGGCGCTCGGCGGACTGCTCGCCCGCCACCTCGTGTCGCACCACGGCGTACGGCAACTGCTGCTGGTCAGCCGGAGCGGTGGACAGGCACCCGGCGCGACCGACCTGGTGGCCGAACTGTCGGCGCTGGGCGCCCAGGTCAGGCTGGAGGCGTGCGACGTGGGCGACCGTGACGCACTTGCCGGGCTGCTCGCGTCGATCCCGGTGGACCGTCCGCTGTCAGCCGTGGTGCACACCGCGGGCGTCCTCGACGACGGCATCATCACCGCGCTCACCCCGGAGCGGCTGCGTGATGTGCTGCGCCCCAAGGCGGACGCGGCCTGGAACCTGCACGAACTGACCCGCGACCTCGATCTGTCCGCGTTCGTGCTGTACTCCTCGATCTCCGGACTGATCGGCGCGGCGGGACAGGCGAACTACGCCGCCGCCAACACCTCTCTCGACGCGCTCGCCCACCACCGCAGGGCACACGGTCTGGCGGCCACCTCGCTGGCCTGGGGCCTGTGGGAACAACAGGGCGGCATGGCGCAGTCGTTGGCGGACAACGACATCCAGCGGATGGCACGCGCCGGGGTCGGTGTGCTGAGCCACGCCGAGGGGCTCGCCCTGTTCGACCGCGCCCTCGCCACGGACCATCCGGCGCTCGCGGCGCTGCGGCTCGACCTCACCGTCGCCCGGTCCTCGGGCGCAGACGTACCCGTCCTGCTGCGCCGGCTGGCCGGCGGCAAAGCGCCCCGGCGCCGGGAGCGGCCCCGTGCGCAGGCGCAGGACGGTCTCCGGCTGTCGGGCCTGTCCGAGGCGGAGCGGCGCGAGCGGCTGTCCGAGGTGGTGCGGACCCGGGCCGCCGAAGCACTCGGCCACGGCGACTCCGCCGGCGTCCGGACCACGGATTCCTTCCGCCATCTCGGCTTCGACTCGTTGATGGCCGTCGAGTTCCGCAACAAGCTCAGTGCCGCGGTGGGGCTCCCTCTGCCGACCGGGCTGGTCTTCGACCACCCGACCCCGGACGACGTGGTCTCCTACCTCGACGAGCGGCTGGCAGGACCGGCGGTGGCCGCCGCCCCGGTGGCCACCGCCGCACCGGCCGAATCCGCCGGAGCGGGTGGCGGTGACGACCCGTTGGTCGTGGTGGGGATGGCGTGCCGGTATCCGGGCGGGGTCGGGTCCCCCGAGCAGTTGTGGGACCTGGTCGTGCAGGGACGTGACGCCATCGGGGACTTCCCGGCGAATCGCGGCTGGGCCGAGGACCTGTACGACGCCGACCCCGACGCGGCGGGACGGACCTACGCCCGGGGCGGCGGGTTCCTGTACGACGCGGACCAGTTCGACGCCTCCTTCTTCGGCATCTCACCACGCGAGGCGGTGGCCATGGACCCGCAGCAACGACTGCTGCTGGAGACCGCGTGGGAGACCTTCGAGAACGCCGGAATCGACCCGCAGACCGTACGCGGCAGCGACACAGCCGTCTTCGTCGGCGCGATGTACCACGACTACGCCCCGCCGGTTCACCAGATGCCCGAGGAACTGGAGGGGGTGCTGCTGACCGGCAACACCGCCAGCGTGATCTCCGGGCGGCTGTCGTACATGTTCGACCTGACCGGTCCGACCGTGACCGTGGACACGGCGTGCTCGTCCTCGCTGGTGGCGCTGCATCTGGCGGCGAAGGCGCTGCGCTCGGGCGAGACCTCACTGGCCCTGGTGGGTGGTGCGACAGTGATGTCCACGCCCGGCACCTTCGTGGAGTTCAGCCGGCAGCGGGGGCTGGCTCCGGACGGCCGGTCGAAGTCGTTCTCGGACGACGCCGACGGCACGGGCTGGGCCGAGGGCGTGGGACTGCTCCTGGTCGAACGGCTCTCCGACGCCCGACGCAACGGACACCGCATCCACGCCGTACTACGCGGCACAGCCATCAACCAGGACGGCGCCTCCAACGGCCTCACCGCACCCAACGGCCGCTCACAACAACGCGTCATCACCCAAGCACTCCACGACGCACACCTCACCCCCACCGACATCGACGCCGTCGAAGCCCACGGCACCGGCACCCGACTCGGCGACCCCATCGAAGCAGAAGCCCTCATCGCCACCTACGGACAGAACCGCACAACACCCCTCTGGCTCGGATCACTCAAATCCAACATCGGACACACCCAAGCCGCCGCCGGAGTCGGCGGAATCATCAAAATGATCATGGCCCTCCACCACCAACTACTCCCCCCCACCCTCCACATACACAAACCCACCCAACACGTCGACTGGACCACCGGCACCGTCCAACTCCTCACCCAACCCCAACCCTGGCAGAACAAGGACAAACCCCGACGCGCCGGCATCTCCTCCTTCGGCATCAGCGGCACCAACGCCCACGTCATCATCGAACAAGCACCACAAACACACCCCCACCCCACACCGAACCCCCTGCCCGCCGTGCCCTGGGTGGTGACCGCCCGGAGCCCACGGGCGCTCCAGGCCCAGGCCGAGCGGCTGCGGGAGCACCTGGCCGGGCTGGACGACTGGGACCCGGCGGAGATCGGGGCCGGTCTCGCCGCCTCCCGTGCGGTCCTGGACCACCGCGCGGTGGTGGTCGGTACGGACCGTGCGGAGTTGCTGGCCGGGCTCACCGACGCGGTGGCCGGCCAGGTGACACCGATCGCCGCGCGCGGCCGGGACAAGGTCGTCCTCGTCTTCCCGGGCCAGGGCTCGCAGTGGACCGGCATGGCGACCCAACTGCTCGACACCTCGCCGGAGTTCGCCGCTGCCATGTCCCGGTGCGAGCGTGCGCTGGCGGAGCACACCGACTGGAACCTGATCGAGGTGGTGCGGGAGTCACCCGGCGCGCCCGGTCTGGACCGGGTCGACGTCGTACAGCCGGTGCTGTTCGCGGTGATGGTGTCGCTGGCCGAGGTGTGGCGGGGACTCGGCGTCGTACCGTCGGCCGTCGTGGGCCACTCCCAGGGGGAGATCGCCGCCGCGTACGTGGCGGGTGCGCTCTCGCTGGAGGACGCCGCCCGTGTCGTGGCGCTGCGCAGCCGGGCGCTCCTCGCGATCGCCGGCCATGGGGGCATGCTGTCCGTGCCGATCGCCCAGGACCGGGTCCGCACACTGCTGGAGCCCTGGGCCGGACAGCTGTCGGTGGCGGCGGTCAACGGGCCCGCCTCGACGGTGGTGGCCGGTGATCTGGGCGCGGTGGAGCAGTTGCGCGACCAGCTGACCGCCGACGGGGTACGCGTCCGGATGGTGCCGGTGGACTACGCCTCGCACTCACCTCATGTGGAGGCCGTACGGGAGGAGATGACCGCGGCCCTGTCCGGTATCCGGCCGCAGCGGTCCGAGGTGCCGTTCTACTCGACGGTCTCGGCCGAGCGGTTGGACACCCGGGAGCTGAACGAGGACTACTGGTACCGCAATCTGCGCGGTACGGTCCGGCTGAAGGAGACCACAGAGGCTCTGCTGGACGCCAAGCACACCGTGTTCATCGAGGTCAGCCCCCACCCGGTGCTGACCGTCGGGATTCAGGACACGGTGGACGCGGTGGGCGGCGACGCGGTTGTCACCGGGACGCTGCGCAGGGACAACGGTGACATGGCGCAACTCTTCCGGTCCGCCGCGCAGTTGTTCGCCGACGGCGTGGCCGTCGACTGGGCCGGGGTGTTCGAGCGGGTCGGTGCCGCGCCGGCGGAGCTGCCCACCTACGCGTTCCAGGGCGAGCGGTACTGGCTCGACCGTACCGGGGTGCATGTCACCACGGCCGCCCCGCGCGCTCCGGGGCTGGTGGGGCGGCTGGCCGGGCTGACCGGTCAGGAGCGCTCCGAGCTGCTGGCCGGGGTGATCGCCGAGGAGTTGGCGCTGGCGCTGGGCCTGGGTACGGGCGGCAGCGTGGAGGCGACCGAGACGTTCACCGAACTCGGTCTCAATTCGCTGTCCGCGATGGAGTTGCGTACCCGGCTGGCGTCGCTCACCGGCGTCCGGCTGCCCGTGACGGTGCTGTTCGACCATCCGACGGTCGATCAGCTGACCAAGGTGGTCGAGGAGTTGCTGACCGAGTCCGAGTCGGCGGCCGACGAGGAGTCCGAGTCCGCATCCGGGGCGGCGGCCGTGACCGACCCGGGGGTGGGGGTGGCCGGCACGCCGGGGACCGCGGTGGAGCCCGGCGCACCGGCCGGTACCGCGTCCACGCCGCTGATGTCGCTGTTCCGCTCGGCGTGCGCGACCGGTCTGATCAGTGAAGGGCTCGACATGCTGGCTGCCGCCTCCCGGCTGCGGCCGGCCTCGGAGCGGATCGCGCCTGCCCGGCCGCCGATCCGGTTCTCCCGGGGCGAGCGGCAGCCGGCGCTGGTGTGCCTGCCGTCCTTCGTCGCCCCGGCGAGCCCGTACCAATTCGCCAGGTTCGCCTCGGTCTTCCGGGGCGAGCGGGACGTGTACTCGCTGACGGCGGGCGGCTACGCCGACGGGGAGTCGCTGCCCGGGACCGTCGAATCGCTCGTGGCGGCCCAGGCCGAAGCGGTCCGCGCGTGTGTTCCGGACCAGCCGTTCGTCCTGGTCGGCTACTCTTCGGGCGGCTGGCTCGCCCAGGCGGTGGCCGAGGCGCTGGACGGGGAGGCAACGATCGCGGGCGTCGCGCTGCTGGACAGCTATCTGCCGGGGGACGCGGAGATTCTGCGCATCCAGTCGACGCTCTTCGAGGAGCTGGCCACCAAGCCGGAGGTCGCCGACCTGGTCGACGACGCGAATCTGACCGCGATGGGCCGCTACCTCGGTCTGTTCCGCGGCTGGTCGCCCCGGCGGACCGTCGAGCCGACGCTGATGGTCCGGGCCACGGAGCTGCCCGGGGAGGACGGCGGGGAGCGTTCCACCTGGCCGCTGCCGCACACCGAGGTGACCGTGCCGGGCAGCCACGTCTCGATGATCGACGAGTTCGCGGACTCGACCGCGCGGGCGGTCGCGACCTGGCTCGACTCGGCCTTCTGAGCCGGCCGCCGTGCCGCGCCGCCCACCGTGGGCGGCGCGGCACGGCGCGGGTCCGACCCGGCCCGGGTCCGCTCGGGCGCCGAGGCTTTTTCCTCGGCGCCCACCGGATGTTCACGATGTCGAATGGAGCAGGCAAGTGCTGGTCGTCCAGAAGTACGGCGGGTCCTCACTACAGGGTCCGGACCGGATAAGACAGGTCGCCGAGCGCGTCCTCCACACCCGGCGCGGTGGTCATGAAGTGGTCGTCGTGTGCTCAGCGATGGGAGACACCAGTGACGAGCTGATCGACCTCGCGGAGAAGGTGAGCGGCAGGCGTCCGGCGCGGGAGATGGACATGCTGCTGTCCTCCGGGGAGCGGGTCTCCAACGCGCTCATGGCCATGGCCATCCATGATCTGGGGGGCACCTCCCACTCGCTGTCCGGCGCGCAGGCGGGGGTGTTCACGGATTCGAACCACGGCGGCGCGGACATCGTGGACGTGGTGCCGGACCGGGTGCGAGAGCTGCTGGACCGGGGATCGATCCCCTTGGTGGCGGGGTTCCAGGGGGTGTGCCGGGAGACCGGTGACACCACGACGCTGGGGCGCGGCGGGTCGGACGTGACGGCGGTCGCGCTGGCCGCGGCGTTGCGGGCCGACCGGTGCGAGATCTTCACCGACGTGGACGGTGTGTACTCCGCCGACCCCCGCCTCGTCCCCCGGGCCCGGCTGCTGGAGACCGTCAGCCACGCCGAGATGCTGGAGATGGCGGCCACCGGCGCGAAGGTGCTCATGCCGCGGTGTGTGGAGTACGCCCGCCGTCACGACGTCGACATCCACGTCCGCTCCTCCTTCACGGACCATCCGGGGACCCTCGTCTCGAACGGTACGCGGGACACGTCCGGGGAGGGTTCGTCCGTCACGGGCGTGACGCACACCCGGTCGATCGCGAAGATCACCGTGACGGATTTCCCCGCCGAACTCCCTGCGATGGCCCACGTCCTCGACGTACTGGCGGCGGTCGGAACACCCGTCGACATACTGCGGAACCTCTCCGGTCCGCAGCGGAGCGAAGTGACCTTCACCGTGCCGGACACGGACGGGCCGCGGGCCCTGCTGTTGCTGGAGCAGCACCGCACCCGCATCGGGTACGGGCGGGTGCGGTGCGACACCGACGTCGGCCAGGTCTCCCTCGTGGGGGCCGCGATCCGTGGCGGGGCGGGGGTCATGGCCACCCTGCGCCGCACCCTGGCCGACGCCGGTGTCGCCGTCCCGTCGGTCTCCACCTCCGAGATCCGGGTCTCCGCCCTGTGCCACACCGCTCAACTCGATCACGCGGTACGGGCGTTGCACCACGGTCTCGGTCTGGACAGCACCACCGACGCTGTCGTGCACGCCGGGACGGGACGCTGACCATGCCACTGCGAAAGGGCGCCGAGATGAATGCCGAACCCCTGAAGGTGGCCGTGCTCGGCTGCGGAGTGGTGGGCACGGAAGTCGTACGGCGGCTGCACGGGGCGGGCCCGGCGCTGGCCGCCCGGATCGGCGCACCCGTCGAACTGGCCGGTGTCGCCGTACGGGACCTCTCCCGGCCGCGGGGCGTCGGCATCGATCCGCGGCTGTGGACCGACGACGCGCTGGGGCTGGTCAAACGCGACGACATCGACATCGTCGTGGAACTGCTCAGCGGCACCGAGCCGGCCCGCACGCTGGCGGTCACGGCCATGAAGCACGGCGCCTGCGTGGTGAGTGCCAACAAGGCGCTGCTGGCCGAGCACGGGCAGGCCCTCCACGAGACCGCCGCACACCATGGCGTCGGCCTGTACTACGAGGCGTCCGTGGCCGCGGCGATACCCCTGCTGGGACCGCTGCGCGACGCGCTCGGCGGTGACCGGGTCACCCGCGTCGTCGGCGTCGTCAACGGAACCACCAATTACGTCCTGGACCGTATGACGGGGACCGGTGACGACTTCACGGCCGCGCTGCGCGAGGCCGTCGACCGCGGATACGCCGAGGCCGACCCGTCAGCCGATGTCGAGGGGGAGGACTCGGTGGCCAAGGCGGTGATCCTGGCCTCGCTGGCGTTCCACACCCGGGTCCTGCGGGAGGACGTCCACCGTGAGGGCATCACCGCGGTGACCGCGACGGATGTGGCGGACGCGCGGGCCTGCGGCCGGGTGGTCAAGCTGGTCACCGTGCTGGAGCGGGCGGCCGGCCCGGGTCACCGGGACGGCGAGGAGGGCGTCCTGGTACGGGTGCATCCCGTGATGGTCGAGCGCGGTCATCCGCTCGCCGACGTGCCGGGCGCCGACAACGCGGTGCTCGTGGAGGCGGCCGACGCAGGGCCGTTGCTGTTCCGCGGCGCCGGCGCCGGGGGGACACCCACCGCCGGCGCGGTCGTCGGGGACCTGGTGACCGCCACCAGGCGGCGGCTGCTCGGTCACCACGGGACCACGGCCCCGGTCGCCCTGCCGTTGCGGGCGCGCACCATGCGGGATCTGCGCACCCGTTACCACCTCGGCGTCGAGGTCACCGACGCGACCGTGGCCCTCGACGAGGTGTCCTCGGTCCTGCGGGCGCACGGCCTGCCCGTCGACTCCGTACAGCGGCGGCGGACGGCGGGCCGGGACAGACTCGTGCTGCTCACGGCGACGGTGGGTGAACCGTCCCTGCTCAGCGCCGCGAAAGCGATCGCCGCCCTGCCGTCGGTGAGCGGGCCGCCGCGCTTCATGCGACTGCTCGACAGCCAGTAGATCCGCCGCTGGCCGGAGTCCGGTCGGCACACCGCTGCCGTCGCGGGACTGCCATCACACCACTGCCGAACCGCTTACAGATCCGGCTTCCAAATCTCTGTACGAAAACCTTCGAAGCGGTTCGGCGTCGGCGGAAACGGGGCACCCGGAAGGAAATCCGACGCACCCGGCACCGCTGTTCCGGGCGGCCCGGCGCTGTCCTCGTTCCGGCTGGTCGGGGACAGTACACTTTCTGTCCCCAGGGGACAAAAAATTCCGTACTTGTCTCGCGCCATGTCCCTCTGCACCATGGCCCTATGACGGAAGAAGAATCAGCTCCCCGCCGCTGGGCGGTATTGGCCGTTCTGTTGGCCGGGATGCTCATGGGGGGCATGGATCTCACCATTCTCAATGTCGCGCTGCCGACGGTGGGGAGGGAATTGCTTCCGTCGAGTTCGGAACTGCTGTGGATCACGGACGGTTACCCGCTCACCGTGGCGGCGACCCTCGTGGTCTGCTCGACGGTCGGGGACCGGGTCGGACGCAAGCGGCTCCTGGTGACGGGGGTGTCCACCTTCGCGCTCGCCTCGCTGGCGGCGGCGCTCTCCTCGGCGCCGGGGCAGCTCATCGCGGCCAGGGCCGTCCAGGGGCTGGGCTACGCGATGATGCTCTCCAGCACCGTCGTCATCATCCGGGTCGTCTTCCCGGTGGCCCGCGAGCGCTCGTTGGCCTACGGACTGTGGGTGGCGAGCTCCAGCACCGGCGCGGCACTCGGCCCGGTACTGGGCGGCGTGCTGGTGGAGAAGTACTCCTGGGGCGCGGTCTTCCTGGTCAATGTCCCGATCGCGGTACTCGCCGTGGTGGCCGTCATCGTGCTGGTCCCCGAGTCCCGTAACCCCGACGCACGCCGCTTCGACGTCCCCAGCGCGCTGCTCTCCATCCTCGGTCTGGCCGGCGCGGTGTACGCGTTGCAGCACATCGGCCAGCCCGGGAACCTCTCGCCGGTCACGATCGCCGTGGGCGTGGCGAGTGTGGCGCTGCTGGTGACCTTCACCGTGCGCCAGCGCCGTATCACCAACCCGCTGCTCGACATGCGGCTCTTCACCGACCGGCGCTTCTCGGTGTCCACCGTGTCGATTCTCGTCTGTTACGGCGCCTACACGGGCCTGCTCTTCCTGCTGACCCAGCAACTGCAACTGGTCGACGGGTACTCGCCGTTGAAGTCCGGGCTGACGCTGGTCCCGGTGGCGGTCGCCAGCGCGCTCGGTGGTGTGGTGGCCCCGAAGCTGGCCGCGGCCGTCGGCAACCGGTGGGGGGTGACGACCGGGGTGTCGGTGCTCGCCGTCGCGTTGATCGCCCTGGCGGCGTTCGGTGCGGCGGGCAACCTCGCCTCACTGGTCGGGGTCGGCCTCGGCGCTGGCATGGTCATGACGCTGGGCGCCGACTCGATGATGACCGCCGCACCGCCCGAGCGGGCCGCGGAGGCCGGGGCCGTGCAGGAGGTCGGCTTCTCCCTCGGGGCGGGACTCGGTGTCGCGGCGATGGGCATCATCGTCACACTGGCGTACGGGGCCAACCTCGATCCGGTCGGCGGACTGACCTCCGACGAGTCCGACGCCGCGTCCGAATCGCTGAGCGCCGCGATGGACCTGGCCGACAGACTTCCCGGTCCAGCAGGAGGCGCGCTGCGCGCCGGCGCCCGGAGTGCCTACGAGACGGGGTTCTCGGTCACGACCGCGACGGTGGCAGCCGCTCTGCTGATCCTCGCCGCACTGACCGCCGTCCTCCTGCGCCCCGCCGGCCCCGCGGTCGCGGCGGCCACCCTGCGGCAGGAACAGACCACGGCCTGACCCGCCCACCGACGACAAGCAAGAACGCCACCGTGGCTGCCCGCCGGGGTGTTCCCGACTCCCCACTCCCCCGCTCCCCGGCAGCCACAGGCAGACCGAACCAGGCGACACGGGGTCAGGCCGCGCCAGGACGGAAGGCGTCAGACCGCGCCGGAGTCCGCCATCGACTCCGGTACCGGCGGTTCGATCCGGGCCGGTTTGCGGATCTGCTCGCGGTACCAGTTGCCCCATTCCTCAAGCTGCCCCACCAGGTCCTTGAGGCTCGCCCCGATCTCGGTCAGCGAGTACTCCACCCTCGGCGGGACCTCCCGGTAGACGGTCCGCGTGACCAGACCGTCCTCCTCCAGATCGCGCAGCTGCCGGGTGAGCATGCGCGGGGTGATGTCCGGCATCGCGCGGTTCAGTTCACCGAAACGCAACGTTCCCTGGAACAGGTATTTCAAGATGCTGATCTTCCAGACGCCGCCACAGACAGTCATCGCGACCTCAAGGGTGCAATAGTCGAGCATTTCGTCCACGCGTGGCCGCATGTACCTCTCCCTTACCCGTACCCACCGTTTTCGCTGTCGATGGTACTGGCTGCTCGACCGGTGATCCCGTGCAGCGGATTGTTGGCCGGACCACGATCTTTACAGGAAGGTAAACGGACTGCTCGCAAGCGACCGATACCTGATCTCCTGGTTCATCTTGGCCTGAATTCGGCACAAAATCATGGCCGGAATAAAAATTCCCGGAAGCACCAGCCGTGCGGGCCGGCGAAGACACCGACGGCCTCAGCCGACCAGTGACTGGTCGGCTGAGGCCGTCTCGTACAGCTGGATGCGTCAGGCGCGCAGGTCGCCGTCCTTCACAGCCGAGACGAACGACGACCAGCCGTCTGCCGCGAACGCGAGCACGGGACCGTGTGCGTTCTTGCTGTCTCGTACGGGAACCACAGCGGCGAAGCCATCAGCAACCTCCAGGCACTGGCCGCCATCCTGGTTGCTGTAGCTGCTCTTACGCCAAGTCGCTGCGGTCAGGTCGGGGGATCGCACGGTACTTCCTCCAGAATGCGCAGAATGAACTTTCGCGACTCGGCTGGTGTCAGCGCCAGGTCGCGAACCGAATCGTAGGCACGTTGCAACCGCTCAACCGGCACAGTTTCCTCGATGAGTTCACCTCGGTACCCGTTCTCGGCATAGGCCACGGTACGCCCATCGGACAAGCGAAGAAACATCACGTCCGCGTTGGTCAGACCGTGCAGTCCCACGCTGAACGGAGACACCTGAATGGTCACCTCGTCCCGCTCCCCCACCTCCAGCAGGTACTCCAGTTGCTTCCTCCAACGCTCCGGCTCCCGCAACGGTGTCCGTAGCACTGCCTCCGACAGGATCGTCCGAAACTGCGGCGGATCTTCGCTCGCCAGCAGTTCCCGTCGCCCCATCCGTGCTTCGACCTGCTGATTCAGGGCTTCGCCCTTGATGCCGCCCGCTACCAGAAGCGCCCGCGCGTACTCCGCCGTCTGCAAGAGCCCTGGAAGCACGCTCACCGCGAAGTGCCACAAGCTCGTGGCCTCCGCCTCCAGCGCCATGTAGCGCCGGTACCGCTCCTTGAACTGCGTCTGGTCGCTGACCGCCAGCTCCCACAGCGCCAGCAACAGCCCCGGTGTCCCGTAGTGGTGGTCCAGCGCCTGCACCACCTCGGGGCCACCGACCGTCTCGCCCTTCTCCATCTTGCCGAACAGCGACCAGTCCCAGCCCAGGCGTTCGCCGAGCTGCCGCAGACTGTCGCCGCGTGCGGTGCGCAGGAGCCGTAGCTCCTCCGCGAACCGCGCGCGTGGTTCCCTGCTGCGTCCTGTGACCGTCCGCCTCGTCGGCATCGCGCCCTCCATGGAACGTGTGGAACTTGAGTTTTCCGCCGGGGAAGCAGCACCCGCCCTCGGTGAGTTCTGCCCGTGACCAGGCCATTCTCGTAATGACCCCCTCACGCAACGTAGTTCACGACCTGCGGCCCGGGGCAGCGAATCCGCGCAACAACCATCCGAAGGAAGTCACCATGACGGTCAGTCCGCCGGCCCTCCCCCGCAGGACACCGCAAGCCACCCTCACCCGCGCTTCCGCCGCTGCCGTCGAGAGGCGGAACACGACGGCCGGAGCGGCCAGGACCCGGGAGGCGTTGGAGGCCCGCGACGCCCTCGCCGCCGCGCTCAGGCAGGCCGGAATCCAGCTCCCCGCCATGGATGTCCGCACCCCCTGGGCGGACGTCGTCCACGCCCACGAGCCGGGGACGGCCACCGGGCACGGCGAGGAGCGCGAGTCGGGGCGCAGGGGCGAGGTTCGGTACGCCCTCGTCCACCTCGGCGTCTGCTCCGCTCCCGTCGCGCTCGCCCTGGCCGCTGTCATCGAGAAGGGAACCCGTCGGTGACCGACGGCTCCGGACCAGGGCCGGGGCCGGGCGCACACCACCCGGTCCCGGCTCCAACTCCCGTCTCCGTACCCGCCGTCGGCGACAGCGTCCACGATCCCGCTCGCGATCGGGTCGGTGTCGTCATGGGCCGGGAGGGGCCGTACCTCCAGTTGCGTCCGCTCGGTGGCGGGCGGGAATGGGACGCCGAGCCGGACCGAGTCAGGGTGCTCAGCCCCGCCGAGCTGCTGAGCGCCCGTGTCGCGGCGGTCAACGCCCGCAGCCGGACCGTTTTGGGGCTCGTCGAACCTCCGGGGTCGCCGCCGGCCGGTCGGCCCGACAGCGGTGCCCGCTAAGGGCTGTCCCGCGCCCGCCACCGCGCCTCACTCCTGCGGTGGGCCGAGGCGCGTCAGGGGTTGTTCAGGTAGGTGAGGACGGCGAGGACGCGGCGGTTGTCGTTGTCGTCATCGGTGATACCGCCGGCGGACGGCTCGACCGTCCGCACATCCGACGAGCCTTCGGCACGGCGGAGACCAGCTTCAAGATCTACGGCGCACCGGGCTCGCGGCTCCGCGCGGACGGCGACGGTGGCACCGCCCGCCCGTACCCTTACGGCCACGGCACACCGGCTCGACGTCCCGGCACGACGACAAGGGGTTCAGCATGGCTTCGGATGACCGCGGCGTAGTGATCTATTGGCGCCCTGGCTGTATGTACTGCATGAAGCTGCGTTTTCGACTGGCCTTCACGAAACTGCGGTACACGAAGGTCAACATCTGGCGGAACCCTGAGGCGGCCGCGTTCGTCCGCGGCGTGGCGAACGGAAACGAAACAGTCCCCACGGTGACCGTGGCCGGTCATCCCATGGTCAACCCGTCGCTTCGCGAGTTGAGGCAGGCGGTCGAACAGCACGCCCCCCACCTGCTGACCACGGAAACCTAGACCGTGTCCATGACTCCGTCGTCACGGTGACGACGGTGTCCTTCCGCGTATCCGCCTCCCATGAGGCGATCCGCCCCCGTCCCCTCACCGCCCGGCTCTCGGGCGCGGCGTTCTCCGCGTGGCCGGGGCACGGGGGGGCCGGGCTGGGTGGGGTGGGAGGCCGCTCGGGGTGCGGGACCGGTAGACCACGTACGGTCTGGCCAGATAGGCCAGTGGCGCGGTGAACGCGTGCACGAGGCGGCTGAAGGGCCAGAGCGCGAAGAGCGCCAGGCCGAACAGCGCGTGGGCCTGGTGGACGAGAGGCGCGTGGGCCATGGCGTTCACGTCGGGGGCCAGGGTGAACAGGCTGCGGAACCAGACCGAGACCCCTTCGCGGTAGTCGTACGAGCCCGACGGCACCCCCGACGCGGTGGCCGTGAGACCGGCGAGCAGGGTGACCAGGAGCAGGGGGTGGACCACGCGGTCGCTGCGGCTGGTGGCGGCCCGGACGGCCGGTACCCGCAGGCGTCGGTACAGGAGCAGTCCCAGGCCGGTGACCGCGGCGAGACCCGCGGCGCCGCCGACGAGCAGGGCGTTGGCGTGGTAGAGCCGTTCTCCGACGTACAGCCGCTCGGTCAGGGCCTCGGGGACCAGCAGGCCGACGACATGACCGGCGATGACGAAGAGGAGTCCGTAGTGGAAGAGCGGGCTCGCGACGCGCAGCAGCCGGTGTTCGTGGAGCTGGCTGGAGCGGGTGGTGAAACCGAAGCGGTCGAAGTGGTAGCGCCAGGCCGTGCCGGTGACGAAGACGACGACGACCAGATAGGGCAGCACGCCCCAGAGGGCGGTGCGCAGATGGGTCATCGGCCCGCTTCTTCCGTACGGCGGCCGTTGGGCGCGGCGGTGGGGGTGGGGATGGAAGTGGCCGGGGCGGGGGCGGCGAACGGGGGCAGGCCCACCAGTTCGACCGGGGGGCCGCTGCGGGCCAGTCGCAGGGCGGCGGCCCGGTCGGCGGGCGCGGGGCCGGGGAGGCTGTCGCAGACACCGCGCAGCACGTCCGCGTAGGGGGTGCCGTGGTCGGTGAGGGCCATGCGGAGCAGTTCGAGCGCCGCCCGGTGTTCCTGGAGCAGCGCCGCTCCGGGCTCGGGGCAGCGGGCGGCGAACTCCAGGGCCAGCGGCAGGTGGTCGGGAAGGTCGTCCGGGGGTGTCTCCCAGCCGTGGGCACGGTAGCGGGCCTTCCACTCGGCGAGGGAACCGCCGCGGCGGCGGGTGTCGCCGTCGGTGTAGTAGGTGAGGTACAGGGTGCGGCGACGGCTGCGGTCGAAGGTCAGGATGTAGTGCTCGGCGAGTGCCATCGGGGATGTGTCCCGTACGGCGGCGCAGAAGCTCCGCAGTGGTCCGGTGCCGGGGCCCGACAGCTGGGTCAGGCTGTCGGCCACCGTCCGGAGGCGGACGGGCCAGGTGTGGTCGGGGTAGCCGAGGAGCAGCGCGGCCGACTGGTGGACGGCGGGCAGGGACATCAGGTGACCTCCCCGGGCCGCGGACCGTACTGGGGGAAGAGGCCGCTGGGGCGCCCGTTGCCGTCCCAGTTGAGCAGGTTGACCCGTCCGGCCTGGCCGGACGTGGCGGCGGGCTCGGCCGTCGGGGGCGTGTGGAAGGCGTCCGCCGGGCCGGGGAACGCCTCGGGCATCATGCCGGGCAGATCGTCGCCGTCCAGGCTGCACCCGTCGTTCACCGATCCGTCGTGGCCGGGGCGGACGGTGTAGCTGGTGGGGATGACGTACCGCTCGTCGTACTTGGCGAGGGCGAGCAGCCGGTACATCGCCTCGATGCCCTCCTGGTCCATGCCGACCGCGCGGGCGATCCCCGCGTCCTGTTCCTCGCCGAGATTGACCCGGCGCATGTGGCTGCGCATGGCGGCCAGCCGGCAGAGCGCCGCCTCGACCGGGTCGGGGTCGCCCGCCGTGAACAGTTCGGCGAGGTAGCCGACGGGGATGCGCAGCGAGTCGATGGCGCCGAAGAGGTTGACCGGGTCCTCGCCGTCGTGGCCGGTGGCGGTGAGCGCGTCGACGACCGGGGAGAGCGGGGGGATGTACCAGACCATCGGCATGGTGCGGTATTCCGGGTGCAGCGGCAGCGCGACCCGGTACTCGGTGATCAGGGCGCGTACCGGTGAGCGCCGGGCGGCCTCGACCCAGTCGTGCGGGATTCCGGACTCCTCGGCCGCGCGAGCCACTTGGGGGTCGTTCGGGTCGAGGAAGCAGCCGAGCTGGGCCTCGTACAGGTCCTTCTCGTCGGTGACGGACGCCGCCTCGCCGACCTTGTCGGGGTCGTAGAGCATGACGCCGAGGTAGCGCAGCCGTCCCACGCAGGTCTCGGAGCAGACGGTGGGCTCGCCCGCCTCGATGCGCGGGTAGCAGAAGGTGCACTTCTCGGCCTTGCCGCTCCGGTGGTTGAAGTAGACCTTCTTGTACGGGCATCCGCTGACGCACATCCGCCAGCCCCGGCAGCGGTCCTGGTCGACGAGGACGATGCCGTCCTCGATCCGCTTGTACATCGCGCCGGACGGGCAGACGGCGACGCACGACGGGTTGAGGCAGTGTTCGCAGATGCGCGGCAGGTAGAACATGAACGCCTGCTCGTACTCCAGGCCGACCTTCTCGGTCATCTTCCTGAGGACGGGGTCGCCCGCGAGGTGGGCGGGTCCGCCGCCGAGGTCGTCGTCCCAGTTGGGGCCCCAGGTCACGGCGGTGGGGCGGCCGTCGATGAGGGAGAGCGGTTCGGCGGTGGGCACGTCGTCGCCCAGGGGTGCTCCGGTCAGGTTCTCGTAGTCGTACGTCCAGGGCTGGTAGTAGTCGTCGAGGGTGGGGAGTTCGGGGTTGGCGAAGAGGCGGGCGAGGCGGCGGGCCCGGCCTCCGGTGCGCGGGGTGAGCCGGCCGTTCCTGAGTTCCCAGCCGCCCTTCCAGTGGTCCTGGTCCTCGTAGCCCCGGGGGTAGCCCTGGCCGGGGCGGGTCTCGACGTTGTTGAACCACGCGTACTCGGTGCCCTGCCGGTTGGTCCAGGTCTGTTTGCAGGTGACCGAGCAGGTGTGGCAACCGATGCACTTGTCGAGGTTCATGACCATGGCCACCTGGGCCATCACCCGGGGGGCCGCCGGTGTGCTGCGGAACATGTCAGTACTCCACGGTCTGGGAGCGGCGGCGGATCACGGTGACGGCGTCACGCTGATTCCCGGTCGGCCCGTAGTAGTTGGGGGAGAACGAGAGCTGTGCGTGGCCGCCGATGAGGTGGGTCGGTTTGACGAGCAGTTTGGTGAGGGCGTTGTGCACTCCGCCGCGTCCGCCGGTGGTCTCGGACCTGGGGACGTTCACCAGGCGTTCCTGTACGTGGTACATGAACACCGTGCCGGCCGGCATGCGGTGGGAGACCACGGCGCGGGCGACCACCACCCCGTTGGTGTTGACGGCTTCGATCCAGTCGTTGTCGGCGACTCCGACGGTCTCGGCGTCGGGCACGCTGATCCAGATGACGGGGCCGCCGCGCGCCAGGGTCTGCATGATCAGGTTCTCCTGGTACTCGGAGTGGATGGACCACTTGGAGTGCGGGGTGAGGTAGCGCACGGTGACCGTGCGTTCGTCCCCGGCGGGGCCCGCGCCGGACTCGCCGAGCGCGGCCATGTCCAGCGGTGGCCGGTACACGGGCAGTTGTTCACCCAGCTCGGCCATCCAGTCGTGGTCGAGGTAGAAGTGCTGGCGGCCGGTGAGGGTGTGCCAGGGCTTGCGGTGCTCGGTGTTGATGGTGAACGGCGCGTAGCGGCGGTCCGGTGCCTCCTTGCCGGACCATTCGAAGCTGGCCCCGACCTGTACCGGGCGTGCCTGGGTGTCGCTGAACACCACGCGGCGTTCCGCCACCGAGGCGCCGAGGGCGGCGAGCCCGGACGCGGCGCCGACCCGTTCCGCGAGCCGGTCGAAGCCCTCGGCGGCGATCCGTCCGTTGGTGGTGCCGGACAGGGCGAGGATCGCCTCGCAGAACTTGATGTCGGTGTCGAGCAGGGGTCTGCCCCTGGCGGGGCCGGTGCGCGCCGTACCGCAGCGGGCGGCGAGCCAGGCGGACTCGGCGGCCGGGACGACGCCGACGCCCTTGACCCGCATGCCGTCGCGTTCGGCGAGCGGGCCGAACGCGGCGAGTTGGCCGGCGACGGCGGTGTAGTCGCGTTCGACCACGGTGAATCCGGGGATGTTGCGTCCGGGGACGGGCTCGGTGCCCTCGTCCCGCCAGTCCCTGGGTACTCCGCCGGGCTGGGCGGTCTCCCCCGGGGTGTCGTGCTGGAGGGCGGTGGCCACCAGGTCGTGGCGTACGTCGAGGCGTCCCGCGGCGAGTTCGCTCAGTTTGCGGGCGAGTCCGTGGAAGATGTCGAAGTCGGTGCGGGCCTGCCAGGGCGGATCGATCGCGGCGGTGAAGGCGTGCACATAGGGGTGCATGTCGGTGCTGGAGAGGTCGTGCTTCTCGTACCAGGTGGCGGCGGGCAGCACCAGGTCCGCGAAGAGCGTCGTGGACGTCATCCGGAAGTCGAGCGCCAGCAGCAGGTCGAGCTTGCCGCGCGGTGCCTCGTCCCGCCAGGTGACGTCGGACGGACGGTCGTCGGGTCCGGCCTCGGGGGCGGAGGCGTTGTCCCGTCCCCCGAGCAGGTGGCGCAGGAAGTATTCGTTGCCCTTGGCGGAGGAGCCGATCAGGTTGGCCCGCCAGACGGTGAGGACACGGGGCCAGTTCTCGGGGGCGTCGGGGTCCTCGCAGGCGAAGTCGAGATTTCGTTGGGCGAGTTGGCGGGCCACCCAGGTGTCGGCGTCCTGTCCGCTCTCGCGGACCCGGTCCCCCAGGTCGAGCGGGTTGGCGGTGAACGTGGGGTACGAGGGCATCCAGCCCAGCCGCATCGACCGGGTGACCAGATCCGCGGTGTGCAGACCGGCGAACAGGCCCTGTCCGGTGGGTGAGGCCAACGCGTCGGCGCCGTAACTCTCGTAGCGCCACTGGTCGGTGTGCAGATACCAGTACGGGGTCCCGGCCATCTGGCGGGACGGGCGGACCCAGTCGGCGGCGGTGGAGAGCTGCTGCCAGCCCGTGAACGGCCGTACCTTCTCCTGGCCCACGTAGTGCGCCCAGCCGCCCCCGTTGACACCCTGGCAGCCGGTGAGGAGGAGCAGCGAGAGGAAACCACGGTAGATGGTGTCCGAGTGGAACCAGTGGTTGGTGCCCGCCCCCATCACGATCATGCAGCGGCCCCGGGTCTTCTCCGCCGTGCCCGCGAACTCCCGGGCGGCCCGGACGACGGCCCCGGCGGGGACGGAGGTGATCGCCTCCTGCCAGGCGGGGGTGCCGGGCGCGGAGGCGTCGTCGTAGCCGGCGGGCCAGCTGCCGCCGAGTCCGTCGCGGGCCACTCCGTACCGGGCGAGCATCAGGTCGAGGACGGTGGTGACCAGCCGGTCGCCGACGCGCCGGGTCGGTACGGCCCGGCGGACCGTGGCGCCCGGTTCCTCGAAGCACGGGAACTCGACCTCCACGGACCGCCCTTCCGGGTGGAGGGTGAGCACCGGGTCGATGTCGCCGAGGTCGAGGTTCCAGCGGCCCTCACCGCCCTGGCTCCAGCGGTCGCCGAGCGTCCCGTTGGGGACGACCACCCGGTCGGAGGCGGCGTCGAGCAGGACCGGCATCCAGTGGCGGGAGTCCTCGTCGACGTGTGCCGCGAGACCGTCGGCGGCGAGGTCCGGGTCGGCCGCGGTGAGGAACTTCCCCGGTACCGGGCAGCGCCCGCCGTCCCGTTCGCGCAGTTCGACCAGGAAGGGCAGGTCGGTGAAGCGCTTGACGTAGTCGGTGAAGTACGGGACCTGGCGCTCGACGAAGAACTCCTTCAGGATCACGTGCCCCATCGCCATGGCCACGGCGCCGTCGGTGCCCGGGTGGGGGTGCAGCCACTCGTCGGCGAACTTCGTCGCGTCCGCGTAGTCGGGCGAGACGACCACGACCTTCTGGCCCCGGTAGCGGGCCTCGGCCATCCAGTGGGCGTCGGGGGTGCGGGTCACCGGGACGTTCGAGCCCCAGAGCATCAGATACGCCGCGTCCCACCAGTCCCCCGACTCGGGCACGTCGGTCTGGTCGCCGAAGACCTGCGGCGAGGCGATCGGCAGATCGGCGTACCAGTCGTAGAACGACAGCATCGGGGCGCCGATCAGGGACATGAAGCGGGCGCCCACCGCGTGCGAGGCCATCGACATCGCCGGGATCGGCGAGAAGCCGGCGATCCGGTCGGGGCCGTGCTCCCGGAGGGTGTGCACATGGGCGGCGGCGGCGATCTCCAGCGCCTCGTCCCAGCCGATCCGCACCAGGCCGCCCTTGCCCCGGGCCGACTGGTAGCGGAGCCGTTTGAGCGGGTCGGTGGTGATCTCGGCCCAGGCCGCCACCGGGTCACCGAGCCGCTGCCTGGCCTCGCGGTACAGCTCGACCAGCACACCGCGGGCGTGCGGGTGGCGGACCCTGGTGGGCGAGTACGTGTACCAGGAGAAGGCGGCGCCGCGCGGGCAGCCCCGGGGCTCGTACTCCGGCCGGTCGGGGCCGACGGACGGGTAGTCGGTCTGCTGGGTCTCCCAGGTGATCACGCCGTCCTTGACGAAGACCTTCCAGGAGCAGGAGCCGGTGCAGTTGACCCCGTGGGTGGAGCGGACGACCTTGTCGTGCGCCCAACGGTCGCGGTACGGGGTGTCGTTGACGTCCTCGTCGATCTCGATGACGGCCCGCAGGTCCTGGGTCGTCGCGGTCCGCCTCAGTGAGCTGCCCGCTCTCAGCAGACGCCGGGTCACCGCCGCCGCGGCCCGTTCCGCCTCCTCCCGCCTTCGACGACGCATTGTCCGGCTCCTCTCGGCGAATTCACATCCGCGGTCGTGGAGTACGGCCGGGTCCCGTTCGCCGCCTCAGCATCACGCCGCCACCGGGCGTGCGCGTCATGCCTTTCGGCCATTTGGACCGTGCTGGCAATGTCTTGCCCCACGCTTTGCGACGAATGGGAGACCGCCGCGAAAACGTGTTTCAGTTCTTCCGCCGGCCGTCATCGGTGAGCTGCCGCGACACGGAATGCGGTGGGGCGGTTCGGTATTTACGGGGGTCGGGCGGCGGGTTTTCCGGCTTTTCCGTTCCTTGACCCGCGTTTCTGGCCGGAACCGCTCCGGGACGGGGGCCGGCCGCCCGGTGTCCGGCCGGTTCACCGGACGGGAGGTGGCCTTGAGGGCCCGGCCGGCTCACCGGGTCGAAGGTGGCCCCGGGGGTCCGGCCGGTTCACCGGTACAGAGCTCGGCCGCCCGGTGTCCGGCCGGTTCCGGGGTCGGCACCCGGCTTCCCCGTACGAGTGCTCCGGTGGCGACGAGGAGCCAGGCCACCGTTCCCGCCCAGGCCATGGCACGTCCGAGGCCGGCCGGCGGCGCGATCCCCGCTCCGGCGCCCAGGGCCTGGGTGGCCACCGCGTACATGCCCAGCGGGAAGACGATGGTCCACCAGGCGGGGTCGTGCACCAGGGGCACCCGGCGCACCCCGTGCCGCCACACGCCGGCCGCCACCAGCAGCGGGAGCAGGCAGCTCGCCCAGCACCACACCGTCAGCAGCACGGTGACGGTCACCGGCCGCAGGGGCGATCCGGCCGCGAGGCCCGGCAGCAGCCGGGCGCCCGCCAGTACGCTGATCGCACCGGACCCCATGGCCACCCAGTACGGCGGGGTCAGTTCGCGTGCCGTGAGCCGATGGCGCCGCAGCCTGATCGCCGTCACCCCGGTGACGAGGGCGTACAGACACACCCCGGCGCCCCAGCAGACCAGTTCGGCCGTGCGCCAGGTGGTCGCGAGGCGCAGCGCGGCGGCGGCCGGCACCACCGACTGCAAGCCGACCACGGACAGGAACCAGCTGCCGTCGGCCCGGCGCAGGGCCGTGGCCCAGGACCGGCGCAGGACGCGGACGACCTGTCCGGCCAGCGCCGCCCACACCGACACGGCCGCCACCAGGAGCACGGCCGCGACCGGCGCCCATCGCGCGTCCGCCGGCCTGGCGGCGAGCACGTCGGAGGCGGCGACGAAGGTGAAGAACCCGAAGATCCTCGCCGGGTCGTTCAGATCGCGGACGACCCGGTCCCGGTGCCGGATCAGCCGCCGCACCACGGCCGCCGTGAGCACGGCGTACGCGCCGGCCGCCACCGCGAACAGCGCGTCCGAGGCCCACGGATGCCCCAGCGGCGCCGCGGCGCGCGAGACGATACCGCTCGCCATCACCGGGGCGAAACACCCCGGCGAAGGCTCACGGACACGACAGCCGAGAACACGCTCCGTCATCTTCCGGGTCATGACAGAAGAGTGCCCCTTGTCCGACTGTCCGCAATCCGCACAAAATGCGGAATCCCCGCCCCGGACGGCCGTTCCGGCCAGTGCGGTGAACGAATACCGCTCACCGAATTTGCGCCGTTTTGGCGATTCACGGAGCAACAACTTACCCAGGGACAGGAAGGAGCCTTCCGGAGCCCCTCGTCGGACAACGAATATCGCCGTAGCGCGACGGAGCGGAGGGTCGGCGTATCGGGTCCGAACGGACTTCTCCGCACAGATTTCTCCGCACAGCCACCGAATGACCAGAAAAATCATTCCGACCGGGAGGCGGAGCGAATCCGGCGGAACCATCTGGACGCGGGACGAGTCCAGGGCGGCGACGGGCGGGCCGGCGGTGGGTACGGGCAAAGCCCGAGGCGGCGCGCCGGCCGGGTCCGCGGCGGCACGCGGCGCGGGGCAGTCGGGGCCGAGTCCCGGCGGCGCGCGGCGAGTGGCGTGGAAGTGCCGCCACAGGAGTGGACCGGGCGGCCGACGAAGCGGCCGGAGTCATGACGGGGACGCACGGCGACGGGCGGCCGGCCCGCCGAAGTTACCTCGCGGATTGGTTTAGTCCACTCGGTGCGCGCTGGTCTGGAACACGGCGCCCATGGCCGGATATTGGTCTAGTCCTATCTCGGTCCAGACCATTGACATGTCTCTGACTACATGGATATCTCGTATCCAACGCCGCCGTGCTCCACGGGGTTTGGCGGCCACTCCTCACAGCTTGGACAGATATGAGACGCATGCGCTCCCTCCGCGCGGTCCTCACCGCGACCGTCACCGCTGTGGCCGCGGCGGGCCTGGCCGCGATCGGCGGCGGCACCGCCCAGGCCGCCACCCCGATGCCCGCCCACGTCTTCGCCCCCTACTTCGAGGCATGGACCGGCGAGAGCCCCGCCGCGCTGGCCTCCCAGTCCGGTGCGAAGCACCTGACGATGGCCTTCCTCCAGACGGCCACCAAGGGCTCGTGTACGCCGTACTGGAACGGCGACACCAGCATGCCGATCGCCCAGAGCACCTTCGGCAGCGACATCAAGACCATCCAGGCGAACGGCGGGGACGTCATCCCCTCGTTCGGCGGCTACACCGCGGACACCACCGGCACCGAGATCGCCGACAGCTGCACCGACGTCAACCAGATCGCGGCCGCGTACGAGAAGGTCATCACGACCTACGACGTCACGCGCCTCGACATGGACATCGAGGTCGACGCGCTGGACAACAGCGCGGGCATCGACCGGCGCAACAAGGCCATCAAGCTGGTCCAGGACTGGGCGGCGGCCAACGGGCGCACCGTCGAGATCTCCTACACGCTGCCGACGACGACCTCCGGTCTCGCCCCCAGCGGACTCGCCGTGCTGAAGAACGCGGTGACCAACGGCGCCCGGGTCGACGTCGCGAACCTCATGACGTTCGACTACTACGACAACGCCACGCACAACATGGCCAACGACACCGAGACGGCGGCGCAGGGGCTGTACAACCAGCTCGCGAAGCTCTACCCGTCCAAGACGTCGGCGCAGCTGTGGGGCATGATCGGCGTCACCGAGATGCCCGGGGTCGACGACTTCGGACCGGCCGAGACCTTCACCCTGGCCAACGCCACCCAGGTCTACAACTGGGCGGTCTCCAAGGGCATCAACACCCTCTCGTTCTGGGCCCTCCAGCGTGACAACGGCGGCTGCGCCGGTGGCGGTGCCCGCGACGACTGCTCCGGCATCCAGCAGAACACCTGGGACTTCACCCACATCTTCGCGCCGTTCACCAGCGGCAGCACGACTCCCCCGGCCAACGACTTCTCGGTGACGGCCACCCCCGCCAGCGGCTCGGTCGTCGCGGGCAGCTCGGCCACCTCCACCGTGAAGACCGCCGTGACGGCGGGTACGGCGAAGACGGTCAACCTCACCGTCAGCGGCGCCCCCGCGGGCGTCACCGCCTCGCTCAGCCCCACCTCGGTGACCGCGGGCGGTTCCTCGACGCTGACCGTCGCCACGACGTCCTCGGCCGTCTCGGGTACGTACAGCATCAACGTCACCGGTGCGGTCACCGGCGGCACCAGCCACACCGCGACCTACAAGCTGACCATCACCGGCGGCAACGGCAGCCAGTGCACGGCCGCCGCGTGGGCCAGCGGCACGGTCTACACCGGCAGCCAGCAGGTCTCGCACAAGGGCCACAACTGGAAGGCCAAGTGGTGGACGACGGGCGAGGAGCCCGGCACCACCGGTGAGTGGGGCGTCTGGCAGGACCTCGGCGCCTGCTGACCCTTCCGACCGGTTCCACCGGTGATGTCCGGCAGGGCCACCTGCCGGACATCACCGTATGACGAGGGCGGCGAGCGGCGGCTCGCCGCCCTCACCCATGCCCGCCCCCCATGCGTCACCCTCGGCCCTCACCCCTGCGCCTTGCCTCACCCCTGCGCCTTGCCCCGCCCCTGCCCGCGCCCGGCGTCGTCGCCGGCCCGGTGCGCCCACGGATGACGCAGCCGCACCCACACGTCCCGTGCCTGTCTGCCCGCCGCCGTCCGGCTGTGGGCGACGAGCTGCCGGGCCTGCTGGGCGGTCTCCACCATCGGGCCCGAGCCGCGCAGCGGACGGCCCGCGGTCTCGTGCAGGAAGAGCGTCGCGACGAAGCCCACCACCCCGGCCACCATCAGGTAGTACGCCGGGACCATGTCGTTGCCGGTGGCCTCCACCAGCCCCGAGGCGAACAGCGGGGTCGTACCGCCGAACAGCGACACGGAGATGTTGAACGCGATCGACAGGGCGCCGTACCTCAGCCGGGTGGGGAAGAGCGCGGGCAGGGTCGACGCGGAGGTCCCCGCGAAGCAGACCAGCAACGATCCCAGGATCGCGCAGCCGATCGCGGGGAGCAGGATGCCGCCCTCGCGGATCAGCAGGAACGCCGGGACGGACAGCACCACGAGCGCGATGCTCCCCGCCATGAACAGCGGCCGCCTGCCCCAGCGGTCCGACGAGCGGCCGACCGTCGTGATCGTGAGCACGACCAGCAGCATCGTGCCGAGAACCAGCAGTTGCGCCGTGGTCTCGGGTTCACCCAGGGTCTCGGACATGTACGTGGGCAGATAGGACGTCACCATGTAGTTGGTGACGTTGTACAGGAGCACCAGGCCCATGCAGACGAGCACCGCCTCCCAGTGCCGGGTGAAGATCTCCCTGAGCCGCCCCTTGCCCGACTGCCTGGCCTGCTCGACCGGATCACCCTCCGACGCCGCGGCCGACTGCGCCTCCTCCTCCCGCTGGAAGGCCGGGGTCTCCTCCAGCTTCAGCCGCATGTACAGCCCGATCAGGCCCATCGGCCCCGCGACGAAGAAGGGGAGGCGCCAGCCCCAGTCCGTCAGCCCGTCGGTGCCGAGCACCGCGGTGAGCACGGTCACGAGCCCGGAGCCGAGCGAGTACCCGATGAACGTGCCGAAGTCGAGCCAGCTGCCGAGGAAGCCCCGGCGCTTGTCGGGGGCGTACTCGGCGATGTAGGTGGTGGCGCCCGCGTACTCCCCGCCCGTGGAGAACCCCTGCACCAGCCGGCAGACGAGCAGCAGCAGCGGCGCGGCGAACCCGATCGTCGCGTACGAGGGCAGGAAGCCGACCGCGAAGGTGCTGATCGCCATCATGATCATGGTGACCGCCAGTACCTTCTGGCGCCCCACCCGGTCGCCGAGCGGCCCGAACACCAGGCCGCCCAGCGGACGCACCAGGAAGGCGGCCGAGAAGGTCGCGAAGGTCGACACCACCTGGGCGCCGGGCGAACTCGACGGGAAGAACACCTTCCCGAGCGTTCCGGCGAGATAGGCGTAGACGCCGAAGTCGAACCACTCCATGGTGTTGCCGAGCGCCGCCGCCGTGACCGCGCGCCGCACCTTCGGCGGGTCCGTGACGGTGACGTCCTGCTCGCTCAACGACTTCTTCCGGCGCCGCAGCAGAGTGCGTGTCATCCGGTCGACGGACTCGCTGCCGCCCCTGCGCCGGGACACCCGAGGCTGTCGTGTCGGTCCCGCCATCGATTCGACCCTTCCGCCGTCTCCCGGTGCTGTTCCTCGATGCCCGAGAACTGTCCTGTGATCCGCCGCGCCGCCGGTCCGGGGCCCGCGTCCGGTCGGCTGATGCCCGGCGCCCACGGGCTCCGAGTCTCCGGTCGTCGCGGACCGGCCGCCTCCGGGGCGGCCCCGCACGGGTGAGGAGGCCGCCCCGTCCGACGGCCCTCCGCCGACCCGCGCACCCGGGCGGCGCTCCGTCATTTCTCATCGGTGCCGGCTCTCGTCGGGGTCCGTTCTCGTCGGGGTCCGTTCTCGTCGGTCAGCTGTTCGTCCAGTTCGTCGAAGAGCAGATCGTGGTGATCGATCTGACCGGTGCGGTACGCGGACCGGGCGACGAGATGGGAGGCGACCGGACTGGTCATCAGCTGGAAGAAGCCGATGAGGGCGAGGGTCGCGAGGTCCATGCCGCTGCGCAGCCGCATGGCCACCCCGACGAGCACCAGCAGCATGCCGAGCGTCTGCGGTTTGGTCGCGGCGTGGCTGCGGGAGAGGACATCGGGCAGCCGCACCATGCCGATCACACCGAGCAGACAGATGGCCGCGCCGATGAAGATCAGCACCGCGCCCACGGTGTCGATGATCTGGAGCCAGACGCTCATGCCGGACCCTCCTTCGGTTCGGGTTCGGGTTCGGGTTCGGGGCCGGGACGGTCGGGGCCGGGACGGTCGGCATCGGGCCCGCTGGTCCCGGGCCCGCCCTCACGCGGCCCGTCCCCACGCGGCCCGCCCTCGCGCGCCCCTTCCGGGTCGGCCCTGCGGGACCCCCGGGGCGGCGGCCGGTCGCGTACGGCGATGAACCGAGCGATGCCCACCGAACCGGTGAACCCGAGGAACGCCAGCACGAGCATGATCGGGAAGTAGTACGGGTCCCGGGCCAGCGCGGACTTGGCGCCGAGACCCGCGATGATCAGGGCGGCGCACACGTCCAGGCTGATCGCCCGGTCCAGCATCGACGGCCCCTTCCAGATGCGGACGAGCAGCAGCGCGCCCGCGAGGACGACCAGCACGACCGCCCCGGTGAGCAGTACGTGATCGACGGTCTCCGGAACGCTCATGTGCTGTCCTCCCCCCCGCCGTCCTGGTGGCCACGGTCGCCGTGGTCCTCCCGCCGCCCGTCCGGGGGCGGCGCGGCGACACGGGCGATCTCGTCACTGGTGCCGAAGGCCCGTACCGTCAGCTCCTCCAGCCGCCGGACCGACCGGCGGGCGGTTTCCAGGGCGGCGGCGCTGTCGGCGTCGAGGACGTGCAGGAAGAGGGTGGCCGTGGCACGGCGTACCTCGATGACCGATCCGCCGGGGACGTTCGAGACGGCGACGGCGACGGCCGCGAGCATCAGGTCGGAGCGGCACCGCAGCGGCACGGCCATGACAGCCGCCTGGTGGGGATACCCGGCGAAGACCTGCCGGGTGACCCGCACCCCCGAGGTGTACATGTCCCAGGCCAGATATCCGGTGAGCCGCAGGATGCCCCAGGGGTGCAGCCGCAGCCCGAGGTCCACCTGGGGCAGCGGGAAGGCCAGGCAGACGGCCACCGACACGACGATGCCGGTGAGTACGTTGGCCCAGGTCAGCGTGGACCACAACAGCACCCAGATGAAGGTGAGCCAGGCGATCAGGGGCAGGTCGAGCACCCGGCGCCGCCGCCCGCCGCCGAACTGACAGCTGTACGGGGGCATGCCCTGGTTCCGGTAGGAGAAGGTGATGGGGCTCCTCATCGGCCGAGCACCGCCTCGATGTAGGGGGTACGGGCCAGGAGTTCGCCCGCGGAACGGTCGGTGAACGCGGTCAGCGGCCCCGCCAGCACGGTGAAGGCCAGACCGAGTGCGACGGCCGCCCCGGTGGCCGCCGTCATGGTCCGGGGCAGCCGGTTCGTGGTGGTCACGGAGCGGCCGGTGAGGGTGGCGGCCACGGCGCGGCCCGCCGGGCGGTGCCTGGGCGGGATCTCCTCGTCGCCGGTACCGGGCATCCTGTCCGCGCCCGGCTCCTCGTCGCCGTCGTCGCTGTCGTCGTCCGACTCCAGCACGGTGCCGGTCTCGGCCCGGTCGGGCGGTGCCGCCCGCCAGAACGCCAGGTTCCAGACCTTGGCCATCACGTACAGCGTGAGCAGGCTCGCCACCGCGGAGCCCGTGACCAGGAGCCACGCCCACACACCGCCGTCGGCGACACCGGCCCGCATCAGACCGAGCTTTCCGATGAACCCGGACAGCGGTGGGATACCGGCCAGGTTCATGGCCGGTACGAAGAAGAGGACGGCGAGCAGCGGGGCTGCCTTGGCGACTCCGCCGAGCCGGGTGAGCTCGGTGGTGCCGTCCCGGCGTTCGAGGAGGCCCGCCACCAGGAAGAGGGTCGTCTGGACGGTGATGTGGTGGACGACGTAGATGATCGCGCCCCCGTACGCCTCCCGGGTGGCGAGGCCGATCCCGAAGATCATGTAACCGATGTGGCTGATGAGGGTGAAGGACAGCAGGCGCTTCAGGTCGGTCTGGGCGACCGCGCCGAGGATGCCGATCAGCATCGAGGCCAGCGCGGCGGCCATCAGCAGATCGCCGAGCCGGTTGCCGGGGAAGAGCAGTGTCTCGGTACGGAGCATGCAGTAGACGCCGACCTTGGTGAGGAGCCCGGCGAAGACCGCGGTCACCGGGGCGGGCGCGGTCGGGTAGGAGTCGGGGAGCCAGGCCGCGAGCGGGAACACCGCGGCCTTGATGGCGAAGACGGTCAGCAGCATCGCCTGGATCAGCGTCTGCACGCCGAGCGGGAGTTCGTTCAACCGGGTGGCGAGCTGGGCGAAGTTGGCGGTGCCGGTGGCCGCGTACGTCATGGCGATGGCGGTCAGGAACAGCATCGACGAGAAGAGCGAGATGATCACGTAGGTGGAGCCCGCGCGGACACGTGGGCCGGTGCCACCGAGGGTGAGCAGCACGAAACTCGCGACGAGCATGATCTCGAAGCCGACGAACAGGTTGACCAGGTCGCCCGAGAGGAAGGTGCAGGAGACTCCGGCGACCAGGATGAGGTACGCCGGGTGGAAGATCGCCACCGGGGTCTCCTCGTCCCGGTCGGCCATGCCCTGGCCCAGGGAGTAGACCAGCACGCAGAGGGTGATGGCCGAGGAGATGGTCAGCATCAGCCCGGACAGCCGGTCGGCGACCAGGGTGATGCCCAGCGGCGGGGCGAAGTCGCCCAGGTGGACGGTGAGCGGGCCGTGCCGGTCGGCCCCGATCATCAGGGTGACCGAGAGTCCCAGCACGGCTGTGAGCACGGCGACGCTGATGAAGCGCTGGAAGCGCTTGAGGCGGGTGCCGAAGGCCAGGCTGAGACCGGTGGCGCAGAGTGGCAGCAGCACCGGCAGCGGGACGAGGGCGTTCACCTGGTGTCTCCTCGGTTGTCGCTGTCGGTGTCGGTGTCCTCGTCGGTACTGGTCTCGGTACCCCTGTCCTCTTCGGTCCCGGTACCCGTGACCTCGTCCGTCCCGGTATCGGTGTCCTCGTCGGAGTCGGTACTGGTGTCCGGGCCGGTGTCTCTCCCTGTGTCGGTGTCCGGGCCCGTGTCGGTGTCCGAGCCGGCTTCGGTGTCGGTATCGGGCGCGGCCGGTGGGTCCGTCGGATGCGCACCGCCCGACCGGTTCTCGGCGCCGTTCCCGGTGTCGTCCCGGGAGGCGTCCTCCGTTCGGCCCGCGTCCTCGCGTGCGCCCTCCGTGAGGTCCCGGTCCGTCTCCTGCTCCCGTTCCTGGTCGGGGTCGGGCCCGGCCTCGGCCTCGCGCCCGGTGTCCCCGGACACATCCGTATCCGTATCCGTAACCCTGTCCCCGTCCCTCTCCCCGTGCCTGTCCGTGTCCGTGTCCGTTCGCCCGTTCCCGCTCCTCGCGGCTTCGGCCGCCGCCCGCTCGTAGTCCTCCGGGTCCGCCCCGAGCACGTCGTGCCAGAGGTTCCCCGAGGCGTCCCGTCCGCGTGCCTGGAAGGCGCGGTCCGCGCGGAGCCTGGCGCGGAGGCGGTGGCGTTCGCGCCGGTAGCGGGCACGCTGCTTCTCCGTGACGTCGGACTCGGAGCGGTACTGCTCGCGCAGTTCGTCCCGCTCGTCCCGTACCTCCGAACGCAGCACGATGCGCCGGTCCTCCAGGTCGTCATGGACCTCGTCGGTGCCGGTCAGCTGGTGGCTGCGATAGGCCATGGCGAGCAGGAACGCCGTGGTGGCCAGGGTGATGACGATCGCCGTGAGCGTGATGGCCTGCGGCAGCGGGTCGGTGATCTTCCGGAGCGGTACGCCGGGGTAGAGCAGCGGCGCCTCCCCCGCGACGCCCGTGGCGGCGAGGAGGAGCAGGTTGATGCCGTTGCTCGCGATCACCGCGCCGAGGAGGATGCGGGTGAGTGGCCGGGTGAGCATCAGGATGCCGCCGACCGCGCAGAGCACGGTGGCCGTGGCGAGGAGCGAGGCGCTGACCGTCATGAGCGTCCGCCTCCCGGGGCGGAGGCGAGTTCGGCCGCCGCCCGTTCGATCTGCCGGTCGACCTTGGCGCCCAGCGCCCGGACGATGTCCAGGACCACGCCGAGGACCAGCAGATAGACACCGAAGTCGAAGATGACCGGGGTGCCGAGGTGGTAGTCGCCGATCACCGGCAGATGTCCGTGGAAGGTCCAGGCGTGGAGGACCGTTCCGTCGACGAGGCCGAGCAGGGCGACACCGGTCGAGACGGTCAGGCCGAGGCCGGTGAAGAGCCCCGGCTGGAGCGGTGCGGCCTCGGCGAGCTCGAACCGGCCGCCCGCCAGATACCGGGTGATCAGGGCGACGCCCGCGACGAGCCCGGCCACGAAACCGCCGCCCGGCAGGTTCTCCGCGCAGAACAGCAGATAGAGCGAGAGCACCAGGATCGGGTGGAAGATCAGCCGGGCGACCACCTCGAAGACGACCGACCGGTGTTCGGGGGCGAGCGTCGAGCCGGCCGCGAGCCAGCTGCGCTCGGGCGCTCCCTCGTCGCCCTGCGGCCCGCCGCTCGCCCCGGGGGCGGTGAGCGACCAGGCCGTCCGGCCGCCGGGCTGTTCCCGCAGGGTGGTTCCGTCGCTGCGGCGGTGCAGATAGATCAGGCTGGTCACCCCGATCGCCGCGGCGGCCAGCACCGCGGACTCCCCCATGGTGTCCCAGGCGCGCAGGTCGACCAGGATGGTGGCGACGACGTCCTTGAGGCCGTGGTGCCGGACCTCGTCGACCATGGCCGCACCCGCCGGATCGGCCGTGCGGGCGGCGGCGGAGACCCACACGACCACGCCGAGGGTGGTCGCAGCGGCCAGCGCCACCGGCACCCGCGTGGCCCGCCGCCAGGTGCTGACGGACTCCTGGAAGTGCACCGGCATCCGGCGCAGCACCAGCACGAACACGATCATCGAGACCGTCTCGACGCAGAACTGGGTGAGCGCCAGGTCCGGGGCGCCCTGCACGACGAACAGCAGAGCGGCCCCGTAACCCGTCAGTCCGGCCAGCACGACGGCCTTCATCCGGCGGCTGACGGTCAGACAGCACAGCGCCGCGGCGCAGGTGAGCGCGGCCACCGCGCCCTGGAGCGGCGCGTCCCACAGGCGCGGCGCCGCCGCTCCGTGCCAGGGCCGGTCGTTGCCGAGCACCGCCAGTTGCCCGCCCAGCATCACCAGCAGGCTGGTGGCGAGGTACACGGAGAGCGAGCCGCGCTGGACGAAACCGGTGATCTGGAGCGCGACCCGCTCCAGACCGAGCAGCAGATGACCGAAGACCCGGTCTGCGGTCGGCCAGGCGATCCGCCGCGACAGCCGGATCACGGTGGCCCGCCCGGCGAAGAGGACCGCGCCGCCCGCCCACGCCAGGGCCGAAAGGAGCAGGGCGGGGCCGAGACCGTGCCAGAGCGCCAGGTGGTACGGGTGCTCCGAGGCCGGGAAGGAGTCGGCGTACGTGCTCAGCAGCCGGTCGGTCAGTCCGACGCCGGGGCCCAGCGCGAGCCCGCAGACGGCCAGCAGGGCCGGGGGTGCGAGGAACGCCGGGCCGACGCAGTGCGTCGGGGTGTTCTCGACGCCGGGTTTCCGGGCGAAGGCGCCCCAGACGAACCGGGCGGTGTACGCGACGGTCAGGGCCGAACCCACCACGGTGGCGGCGAGCGTCCACCGGTCGGCGAGATCCCCGTGCAGCAGCGCCTCGAAGGCGGCCTCCTTCGCCACGAAGCCGAGCAGCGGGGGCAGTGCGGCCATGGAGGCGGCGGCGGTCACCGCGACCGCGCACACCCACGGCAGTGCCCGGCCGACGCCGGAGAGACGGCGCAGGTCCCGGGTGCCGGTGGCGTGGTCGACGATGCCGGTGACGAGGAACAGCGGGGCCTTGAAGAGGGCGTGCCCCAGGATCATGACGGCTGCGGCGAGGGCGGCGTCCCGGTTGCCCGCGCCCGCGAGGACGGTGATGAAGCCGAGCTGGCTGACGGTGCCGTAGGCGAGGACGAGCTTGAGGTCGTTTAGGCGCAGCGCCCGCCAGCCGCCGAGCAGCATGGTCGCGGCGCCGAGCACGAGGACGACGGGACGCCAGACGGGGACGTCGGCGAAGCCGGGGCCGAGCCTGGCCAGCAGATAGACGCCCGCCTTGACCATGGCCGCGGCGTGCAGATAGGCGCTGACGGGGGTCGGCGCGGCCATCGCGTTCGGGAGCCAGAGGCTGAACGGCCAGATCGCCGACTTCGACAGGGCCCCGCACAGCACGAGCACCAGGGCGACCGACACGGCGGCGGTCGCCTCGGGCGGATCGCTGACGATCGCGGAGACGCGGTAGGTCCCGGCGGCCTGACCGATGATCAGGAAGCCGACGAGCATGGCGAGGCCGCCGAGGGTGGTGACGACGAGCGCCTGGAGCGCGGATCTGCGGTTCTGTTTCTGCTCGCTGCCGTGCCCGATCAGCAGGTACGAGAAGACGGTGGTCAGTTCCCAGAAGACGTAGAGCAGGATCAGGTCGTCGGCCAGGACGAGGGCGAGCATGGCGCCCGCGAAGGCGAGCAGGTTCCCGGCGAACCGGGCCAGCTGCGGGGTCCCGTCGGTGAAGTACGAGGCGCAGTAGAGCATGACGAGGGTGCCGACGCCCGCCGCGAGCAGCACCATGAGCTCGGCGAGCGCGTCCAGGCGCAGGTCGACGGAGACGCCGTACGCCGGCATCCACCGCCATGACCAGGTGAGGGCCGAGCCGGACGCCGCGCTGCCCCACTGGGTGACCGCCCAGACGGTGGTGGCGGCCGGTGGCAGCGCGAGCACGACGAAGGCACGCCTGCCGAGCCGCCGGACGAGCGGGCCCGCGAAGGCGGCGAGGACGAAGTGGCAGAGGACGAGCGCGGTCATACGGCTCCGACGCCTGTCCCGGCGGGAAACGGGCGGAGCGTCCTGGTCGGAGCCGGAGCGAATCCCCCGGCCGGGGCCGGACTCCCGGCCGGAGCGGACCTGCCGGACCTGCCGGCCGGGGCCCGGGTCGTCGTCCCGGCCCGGGCCGTCGTCCCGGCCGGGGCCGGAACAGGCGCCCCCGGCCTGGCGAGGACAGCGCGAATGATGGGCACCGAATACAGATATATCGCCCGAACCGATTCACCCGTCCGGCGCGCCGCGCGGGGGTGTGCCGCTCGCTCCGCCCGTGTCGTACCGCTCACCCGCATCGCCCCGCCCCTCGCACCGTTCCTCGCGTCGTTCCGTCCCGGGTTCGCCCCCGGGACCGGTCACCGGGCACAGCCGGTCGGTCGACCGGTCGGCCGGTCGACCGCAGAGGGGCGCGTGCCCCGTCCGGGGGGCGGTCACACGGAGCGATCCGGGTCGGATCGCCCGGGCCGGTCGACCGGGCGGTGGAGTCTCCGGCACCGACCCCGTCCGCCGACCCGTTCGCTGCCCCGGTCACGGCACCTCACCGCACGCCGGACGTCGAATACCCGACCGGGGCGAGTACGGCAAGGCGGCTCGCCGGGGCGAGTTGTGCCCTTATGGGGAGGAACAGGTGTGGAGTCCTTGCGGGTGACCGGTGTTGTGCGCCTGGGCCCGCTTTCGATCTCTATTTGCAGTGTGACTAATATCTATCTGTCGAAGTTCTAAACGGATTTGATCAGTCGTGAGACTGGCACCACGTCAAGGAGCATGCCCTGCGCACGCGCGCGTCACGGCGGACCGACTCGACCAAAATGTCGCTGCGGACAGCCCTGCTCGTACTGGCCATCGTCCCCGGTGTCGCACTGGCAGCCCTCTGGGCAGTCACCAGTGGTCAGACTCTGCTCGACTTCCAACGCCAGGCAGCCCAGGGACAGTTGGCCCAGCAAGCCGGCCAACCGTCCAACATCGTGTATTACAACCTGCAGGAGGAGCGCCGCCTCAGCGCGGACGCTCTCGCCCGCCCCGGAGGCACCACCGAAGAGCTGGACAAGCAGCGCGCGCTCACGGACGAGGCGATCAAGACCTTCCAGTCGCTCTCCGGCGTCACCGCGGACGACGCCCCGTCGGAGGTGAAGGACGCGGTCAGTCAGGCCCGCGACGCGATCAACCAACTCCCCGCGCAGCGCACCCTGGTGGACGAGGGTGACAACAAGCAGCAGCAAGCGGTGTACCGCTACTACACCGACCTGATCGCCGTCGACCTCAAGCTGTTCACGGCGCTCAGCCACGTCGACAACGGCAAGGTGACGACCCTCTCCCAGCCGCTCGTCGACCTGTTCTGGACCAAGGAGATGATCTCCCGCACGGACGCGCTCATGGCCCGTGGCTGGTCCAAGGGCGAGCTGAGCACCGACGACCTCCAGGAGATCCGGCAGGCCGTCTCGGGGCAGTCGTTCCAGTACTCCACGAAGGTCGTCCCCTACCTCCCTTCCGACGAGAAGGCGATGTGGGAGGAGATCGTCAACGGTCCGGCGTGGAAGGCGAAGACGAAGGCGGAGGAGAAGGTCCTGCGCCCGGTCGAGCCCGACTCGTCGGGCTTCGTCCCGGTCGGCGTGAAGCAGGAGACCTGGCGCACGGCGATGGACCAGCTCACCCCCCAGCTCGTGAAGCTGCTGGAGCACCGCACCGACCTGGTCGTGGAGAACGGCAAGGGAAGCGTCATCTCCCTGCTGCTCAAGATGGTGCTGACCACCGTGGTCGGCCTGGTCGCGGTCATCGCCGTCATCCTGACGACCTGGCGCCTCACCCGTAACCTCCGCCGGCGCATCCGCCGTCTCCAGGAGCGGGCCGAGGAGCTGGAGAAGACCCTCCCCGACGTCGTCGAACGGCTCGGCCAGGGCGAACGGATCGACGTCGCGGCCGAGGCCCGCGCGATCGAGAGCGACAAGCGGGGCGGCAAGGCCGACGAGCTGACCCAGCTCGGCGACGCGCTGAACCTGGCGCGCACCAGCGCCCTCCAGGCCGCGGTCAAGCAGGCCGACCAGCACCGCGGCTTCGAACGGCTGCTCCAGCGCATCGCGCGCCGCACCCAGCAGCTGATCGGTCAGCAGCTGAAGAAGCTGGACGAGCTGGAGCGCAAGCACGAGGACCCCGAGGTCCTCGACGGCCTCTTCGACCTGGACCACCTCACCGCCCGTCTGCGGCGGTACGAGGAGAACCTGGTGATCCTGTCCGGTGGCTCACCGCACCGGAAGTGGCGCAAGCCGGTCCCGCTGCTCGACGTGATGCGCTCCGCCCAGGGCGAGGTGCAGGACTACCGCCGGGTGGTGCTCGACCTGGACGGCGCCCCCTGGCTGTCGGAACGGGCCGTCGGTCCCGTCTCCCACGTGCTCGCCGAGCTGATCGAGAACGCGCTCACGTTCTCCAGGCCGCCGAGCCCGGTCGAGGTGCGGGCCGCCAAGGTGAGCCGCGGTCTGGCCATCGAGGTCGAGGACCGCGGGCTCGGGATGGAGGAGGACCAGCTGGCCGAGGCCAACGAGCTGATGAGCCGCCCGCCCCGGATGGACGTGCTCGCGCACTCCGAGGACATCCGTCTCGGTCTGTACGTGATCGCCCGCCTCGCGGACCAGTACGGTCTGCGCGTCGAGTTCCGGCAGTCGGCCTTCGGCGGCACCAGGGTCGTCGTGCTCGTCCCCGACGAGCTGACTGTTCCCGAACCGCACGGGCGCCCGGTGGCCGTCCCGGCGATGGCCGCGGCGGACACGTCGTCGGCCGGTGGGCCGTCGCGCTCCGGGCCCAGGTCCGGCAAGGCGTCCGGCGGCTCCGCGCCCTCGGAGCCGGGCGAGCTGCCCACCCGCGTCCAGGGACAGGCGCTGGCCGACGTCACCACGCTGATCCAGCCCGACCGTTCGTCCCAGCAGCAGTCCTCGTCGCAGCGGTCCACGGCGACGTACACCGCGCCGGACCAGCCGTACCAGGAGTCCGACCGGTCGTACCAGGAACCGGACCAGGCATACCGGGAGCCGGACCGGCCGTACCAGCAGCAGGAGCCGGACCAGCGCTACCCCGCCTCCGACGACGGCCCGTACCCGGCGGCCGGGGACGCGTACAGCCGTTCCGAGGACACGTACGCCGACTCCGGGGCCTCGTACCACGGCCGGCAGGAGGACCCGTACGCCACCTCCGAGACCCCGTACGCGACCGCCGACGGTCCGTACGCCGACCAGGAGCAGCCGTACATGACAGCTGAGGGCCAGTACCCGGTACCGGAGCGGCCGTACCTGACGTCCCAGGGCCAGTACCCCGGGTCCGAGGAGACGTTCCCCGGCTCCGACAGTCCGTACACGTCGTCGGAGCCGTACAACGAGCCGTACACCGGGTCCTATCCGGTGGCGGCCGACGACGACCGGCCGTCCTACGGGCCTCCGGCCTCGTTCGGTTCCGCGCCGCGCTACGAGGAGCCCGCCCACGCGCACGCCCCGCAGCCGTCGCTGGAGGTGGCCGGACACCCGGGCCGGGCCGAACTGGAGAGCGCGGCGGACCGGTCCACGGTCCCCGGGTCCGGCGGGGAGCCCCCGCTCCCGCGCCGGGTCAGGCAGGCCAGCCTCGCGGACGAGCTCCGGCTCGACCCGGCCGCCACCCGGTCGGCCGCGCCCAGGCCGCCCAGCTGGGAGGAGAACCCGCTGCTGCGACCGGCCCCCCGCCGGGCCGGAGCCGCGATCGGGGCCTTCCAGCGCAGGTCCCGCGCCGCACGGGCGTCCGAGGAGCCGACCGCGCCGTCCGACCCGCCCGCATCCCCCCTCCCTACGAGAGAAGAACGGTCATGACACGCACAACCGCCACCCACCAGGATCTCGACTGGCTGCTCGACGGTCTGGTGGACTCGGTGGCCGAGACCCTGAACGCCGTCCTGCTGTCCGACGACGGTCTGGTGGTGAGCCATTCGCGGTCCGTCGACCGGTCCAACGCCGAGCGGCTGGCCGCCATCTGCACCGGGCAGCAGTCCCTCGCCCGTGGTGTCGGTCAGTTGTTCAACGGCGGTGGCGTCCACCAGGTGATCGTCGAGCTGGCCGATCTCTGGCTGTTCATCATCTCGGCGGGACAGGGCACCCACCTGGCCGTGGTCGCCTCCCAGGAGGTGGACGCCGAGGTCATGTCGCTGGCCATGCACAACCTCGTCCAGCAGGTCGGCCAGAAGCTGAGCACCCCGGTGCGTGGCGAATTCGACGCCTTCGGTACCGGGGACGGGCCGCGGGCGTGACCCCCTACTGGGACGAGGAGGACGGTGAGGAGGACGGAGCGGGCACCATGGTCCGCCCGTACACCATCACCCGGGGCCGGACCGCTCCCGAGCGGGACGACTTCTCCCTCATCACCGTGCTGACGACCACACAGGACCCCAGGGACGAACACGGCATGCCGCTCCTGGCCGGCCGGCTCCAGCCGGAGCACCGGCACATCCTGGAACGCTGCCGCCGCCCGGCCGCCGTGGCCGAGGTCTCGGCCGACCTCGACCTGCCGGTCTCGGTGACCAAGATCCTGCTGGCGGATCTGGTCTCCCAGGGACTGCTGCTGGCCCGTGCCCCGCTGTCGGTGGCACGGGCATCGGGCGGGGCCGACATGGGCCTGCTGACCGCCGTTCGTGACGGACTCCGGAGACTCTGAGCAAGATGACAAGCAGTCAGGCGGCGCCTGCCGCCGTCAAGATCCTCATCGCCGGAGGTTTCGGCGTGGGAAAGACCACCCTGGTGGGAGCCGTCAGCGAGGTCGCGCCCCTGCGCACCGAGGAGTACCTGACCAAGGCCAGCATCGGCGTGGACGATCTGGCCGGCGTGGGCCAGAAGGACACCACCACCGTCGCACTCGACTTCGGGCGCATCTCGGTCAGCAGTGAGCTGGTGGTCTACCTCTTCGGCACCCCCGGCCAGGAACGCTTCTGGTTCATGTGGAACGACCTGGTCAACGGGGCGCTGGGGGGTGTGGTGATCGCCGACACCCGCCGACTGGACACGAGTTTCGCCTCGATCGACTTCTTCGAGAGCCGGGACATCCCCTTCGTGGTCGCGATCAACTGCTTCCACGGCCACAACACCCGCTCCACCGACGAGATCAGGGCCGCCCTCGATCTCGATCCGCACGTCCCGCTGCTGATCGGCGACGTCCGCGACCGGCCGTTCGGCCGTGACGTACTGCTCGCCCTGGTGGACCACCTGATGAGCCTGCCGGTGGCGGCCGGCTGACGGCTCCGGCCGCGCACTCCCGTACACCTCCCTCACCACTGCTCATCCCTGACCGTTCGCCCTGGAGATATCTGAGATGGCAACACCCCTGCGCGTCCTCGTACACGGCGGTGGCATCGGCGGACTCACCCTCGCCGTCGCCCTGGCCCGGCGCGGCCACACCGTCGAGGTCGCCGAGCTCCGCGACGAGCTGGACGCCCTCGGCGTCGGCATCATCCAGCCGTCCAACGCCCTGCACGTGATGCGGGAGATCGGCCTGCTCGACGACTGCCTCAAGGCGGGCTTCGAGTGGGAGGTCCTGACGATCGCCGACCCGACGGGCGCCACGATCGCCGAGATCCCGCAGCCCCGGATGGGCGACGCCCCCTCCAACAACGGCATCCCGCGCCCCGCGCTCGCCAAGGTGCTCGGCGCCGCCGCCACGGCGGCCGGGGTGACGATCCGGTTCGGCTCCACCATCAGCGAGCTGACCGACGACGGCTCCGGCGTGGACGTGACGCTCTCCGACGGCTCCACCGGCCGCTGGGACCTGGTGGTCGGCTTCGACGGCATCGGTTCGCCGCTGCGCGGCCGGCTGTACGGGGACCGGTTCGCCCCCGAGTACACGGGCTTCGCCAACTGGCGGGTGACCGTACCGCGTCAGCCCCGCGTCCAGGGCGTGGTGATGAGCACCGCGGGCCCGACCGCGAAGGCACTGCTCACCCCGATCACGCGGGACCTGATGTACCTGGGCGCCGTGTTCGCGGAGCGCGAGGACTTCCGGCCCGACCCGGAGCGCGCCCACGAACAGCTCACCGAGCGCCTCTCCGCGTTCTCCGGACCGGTCGCCGAGGCCCTGGGCGCCATCCCGGGACCGGAGGCCGTGGTGTACTCGCGGATCTCCCAGGTGACGGTCGAGGAGCCGTGGCACGTCGGCCGGGTCGTACTGGCCGGTGACGCCGCGCACGCCAGCACCCCGCACATCGCGCAGGGCGCGGCCATGGCGGTCGAGGACGCGCTGGTGCTCGCCGAGTCGCTGGACTCCGAGGACCAGGTGCCCGCCGCGCTGGCCGCCTGGGAGGCCCGCCGCCGCCCGCGGGCGATGTGGGTGCAGCGGATGTCGCGCGCCGTGCTCAAGCAGGAGACCGGTACGCCCACCACGCCCGAGGAGGACGAGCTGCTGAAGATCGGCATCCCGGGCTCGGCCCACGTGCTGGTCAAGGCGTACTGAACCCGGCCGGTCCGGCGCCGCCGCCCGCCGCCGGACCACGCCGGCCGCGTCACCGCCGGACCCCGTCCCCCGACAGGCCCGGTCGCCCTCACCGGCGGCCGGGCCTGTGTGCTGGGACGCGTACCGCGTACCCCGACGGGGGCGGTCCCTTCCGTGGCCGCTCTCCGCGGCCCGGCTCCGTCACTCGTACGTGTCTCGACCCGCGCATCCCGGGTAGGCGGGACGTGGGGCCGTAGTGGCGAAGGTCCCATTCGTACCGGTCGACCGCCTCTTGCCCGGGTCGTCGCGCTTCGTAAGGTTGAGAACCAGGAAGTCCTGCACTCCGGAACGGAACCCGCCTTGCCGCCCGACGTCCCCATTCCCTCCTCCTGGCGTATCGCACTGCCGCACTCCACGGCGGCCGTGCCCGTCGCCCGTGCCCTCATCCGTACCGCGCTGGCGGACATCGACGCCCCTGCCGACTGCGACACCGCCGAACTCCTCACCGCGGAACTGGTCGCCAACGCCGTCGAGCACACCGAGAGCGACCAGCCCATCGAGCTGGTGGTGGAGCTGCTGCCCACCGGCTGCCAGGTGGAGGTCCACGACCGCGACCCGGCGCCGCCGGGCGACCTCTCGCGTCCCGGGCCGGGCAGCGAGCCGGACCCCTGGCAGGAGCACGGCCGCGGGCTGCTGCTGATCCGGACGCTCAGCTCCGCCTGTGGTCACCGCACCACGGAGCACGGCAAGGCCGTGTGGTTCACCCTGCCCGCACCGCACTCCGCCCCGGGCCCGGCCGGTTCCGGGACCCCGGACGACGAGAACTGACGGGCGGGGTCACGCACCGCTGCCCACCGCTCGCCGCCCACGCTCGCCGCCCTCCGCTCGTCATTCGCTCCCGGCGAGCGTCGCCACGAGGACGGCCTTGATCGTGTGCATCCGGTTCTCGGCCTCGTCGAAGACGATCGAGTGCGCGGACTCGAAGACCTCGTCGGTCACTTCCAGCTCGGTCAGACCGTGCTCGGCGTGGATCTCCCGGGCGACCTTCGTGCCGAGGTCGTGGAAGGCCGGCAGGCAGTGCAGGAACTTCACCTCGGGGTTGCCGGTGGCGCGCAGGACGTCCATCGTCACGGCGTACGGCCCGAGGGCCTTGATCCGCTCGCCCCAGACCTCCTTCGGTTCGCCCATCGAGACCCAGACGTCGGTGGCGACGAAATCGGCTCCCCTGACCCCTTCGGCGATGTCCTCGGTGAGCGTGACGACCGCGCCGCTCTTCTCGGCCAGTTCACGGGCCCGCGCGACGACGTCGGCCGACGGCCAGTAGGTCTTCGGCGCGACGATCCGGACGTCCATGCCCAGCAGCGCTCCGGTGACGAGGTAGGAGTTGCCCATGTTGAACCGGGCGTCGCCGAGGTAGGCGAAGGCGATCGCCTCGCCACCCCCACCGCCGTTCCCCCTGCCGAGGTGCTTGTCGCAGTGCTCGGTCATGGTGAGGACGTCGGCGAGCATCTGAGTGGGGTGCCAGTCGTCGGTCAGTCCGTTGAAGACGGGCACGCCGCCGTACGCGGCCAGCTCCTCGACGGCCGCCTGGCTGTCCCCGCGGTACTCGATCCCGTCGAACATGCGGCCGAGGACGCGTGCGGTGTCCTTGACCGACTCCTTGTGCCCCATCTGGGAGCCGGAGGGGTCGAGGTACGTGGTGGACGCGCCCTGGTCCGCGGCGGCGACCTCGAAGGCGCAGCGCGTGCGGGTGGACGTCTTCTCGAAGATCAGGGCGATGTTCCTGCCGCGCAGCCGCTGGACTTCGGTGCCCGCCTTCTTGGCGGCCTTGAGCCGGGCGGCCAGCTCGATCAGGCCGCGGAACTCCTCGGCCGTGAAGTCCAGCTCCTTGAGGAAGTGGCGGCCTGCGAGGTCTATGGCCATGGTGGCTGCTCCTGGGTCGACAGGTGGCGGATACGTAGATCCTGGAAGTCTATACGAGTCACTGCATCGCTATACAGGGGTTCCCGGGTTCCGCCGTCCGCCGCCGCCCGGGGTCTCCGTCCGGATCAGGCGGGATCAGGGAACGGGGTGAGCTTGGTGAGCGGGGCCGACGGGTGGGGGGTGTCACACCGAGTCGCGTCACACCAGGTCGCGTCACACCGGATCGCGCTCCACCGGGCAGCTCATGCAGCGCGGGCCGCCCCGGCCCCGGCCGAGTTCGCTGCCCCGGATCTCGATGACCTCGATGCCCTGCTTGCGCAGATGGGTGTTGGTGGTGGCGTTGCGTTCGTACGCGATGACGACGCCCGGTTCGACGGCGAGGACGTTGCAGCCGTCGTCCCACTGCTCCCGCTCGGCCGCGTGGACGTCCTGGGTGGCGGTGAGGACCCGGATCGAGTCCCTGCCGAGGGCGGCGGCGATGGCCCGGTGCATGTGCTCGGGCGGATGGTCGGTGACCTTCAGCTCGCGGGGGCCGGTGCCCGGTTCGATGGTGTACGAGCGCAGCATCCCGAGGCCCGCGTACTGCGTGAAGGTGCCGCGGTCGACCATCGTCATCACGGTGTCCAGATGCATGAAGGCCCGGCGCTTCGGCATGTCCAGCGCCACGATGGTCCGGGCCGACCCCGCGTCGAACAGCCCCCTGGCCAGCATCTCCACCGCCTGCGGGGTGGTGCGCTCGCTCATCCCGATCAGGACCGCGCCCTCGCCGATGACCAGCACGTCACCGCCCTCGATGGTGGACGGGTAGTCGTCCTGCCCCTCCGACCAGTGGTGGAAGACGCCCGCGTCGGAACCGGTGAACAGCGGGTGGTGCCGGTAGATCGCCTCGAAGTGGACGGTCTCGCGCTGCCGGGCCGGCCAGCGCATGGCGTTGATGGACACCCCGTCGTAGATCCAGGCCGAGGTGTCCCGGGTGAAGAGGTGGTTCGGCAACGGGTCGAGCAGGAAGTCGTCCGGGTTCATCACATGGAAGCGGACGGAGGTCGGCTCCGCGTGCCGGTCCAGGAACTCCCGCTTGGTCATCCCGCCGACCAGCGCCTCGGTCAGCTCGGCGGCCGGCAGCTCCTCGAAGACGGCCCGCAGGTGCTCGGTGGCGAGCGGACCGTACTCCTTCTCCTCGAAGACCCGGTCGAGGACCAGCCGTCTGGCCACCGGGATCTCCAGCGACTCGCGCAGCAGGTCGCCGAAGAGGTGCACCCGCACGCCACGCCCGCGCAGCACCTCGGCGAAGCCGTCGTGCTCCTCCTGGGCGCGGCGCACCCACAGCACGTCGTCGAAGAGGAGCGTGTGCTTGTTGCTGGGGGTGAGCCGCTTCAGCTCAAGATCGGGGCGGTGCAGGATGACGCGGCGCAGCCGCCCGGTCTCGGAGTCGACATGGAATCCCATGCCCCCATCCTCACCTCGGGAAGCGCCCTTCACCCGGCGGGACACCCTCGGATTCCGCGTACGGCCGTCGCGGACAGGGTGCGCGACGGCCGTACGCGGTGAGAGCCGATCGAAGGCGAGAGCCGATCAGAGGTGGGGGCCGTCAGCGGCGGGAATCTCAGAGGCGGGGGTCGAGCGGGCGGTCCTCCCGGCCGCCGGGCGCCTCCGTCCGCAGGGGCCGGACCGGCTCGCACCAGACCCGCTCGGCCGGTACGTCGACCAGTTCGCGTTCCGGCCAGCGCAGCGCGGTCATCCGGCCGCCGAAGACCGCTCCGGTGTCCAGACAGATGGTGTTGTTGACCCAGGAGGTGCTGGGCACGGGGGTGTGGCCGTGGACGACGGTGGCCCGGCCCCGGTACTCCTCGGCCCACGGGTGGCGGACGGGCAGCCCGAACTCGTCGGTCTCGCCGGTCGTCTTCCCGTACAGCGCGTGCGCACGGACCCGCCCCGAGGTGCGTCCGTGGTACTTCTCGGGCAGTCCGGCGTGGCAGACGACCAGCCTGCCGCCGTCCAGGACGTAGTGGCTGACGAGCCCATCGATGAACTCCCGCACCCGCTCCCGGAACGTCGGGTCCTCGGCGTCCACGCGCTCCAGCTGCTCGATGGTCTCGGCGAGTCCGTGAGTGGGCTGGACCTTGCGGCCCTTGAGGTACCTGCCGAGCTTGTGCTCGTGGTTGCCGGCGACGCACAGTGCGTTCCCCGCCGAGACCATGCCCATCACGCGGCGCAGCACGGCGGGGCTGTCGGGGCCGCGGTCGACGAGGTCGCCGACGAAGACGGCCGTACGCCCCTCGGGGTGTGCCCCGTCCGCATATCCGAGCGCGCCGAGCAGGGTCTCCAGCTCGGAGGCGCACCCATGGATGTCGCCGATGATGTCGAAGGGGCCGGTGAGGTGCCGCAGATCGTTGTAGCGGCGTTCCAGCACCACTTCGGCCGTGTCCGCCTCCTCCTCGCCGCGGAGAACGTGCACCTTGCCGAAGCCCTCGCGTTCCAGCCCGCGCAGCGAGCGGCGCAGTTCCCCGCGGTGGCGCTGGATGACGTGGCGCGGTATGTCGGCCCGGTCGGGGCGGGCCGCGTTGCGCGCCGCGCAGACCTCTTCGGGCAGGTCGAGGACGATGGCGATGGGCAGCACGTCGTGCTCACGGGCCAGCCGCACCAGCTGCTTGCGGCTCTCGGTCTGGACGTTGGTGGCGTCGACGACGGTCAGCCGTCCGGCGGCGAGCCGCTTGCCCGCGATGTGGTGAAGGACGTCGAAGGCGTCGCGGTCGGCGCTCCGGTCGTTCTCGTCGTCGGCGACCAGGCCCCGGCAGAAGTCCGAGGAGATGATCTCGGTGGGCTTGAAGTGGCGCCGGGCGAAGGTGGACTTGCCGGAACCGCTGGCCCCGATCAGGACGACGAGGGAGAGGTCGGTCACCGGGAGCGTGCGCGCGCGGCGGCCGTCCGCACCGTCACCGACGCGGTCGTCGCCGATGCCGTCTTCACGGACGCCGTCGGCACCGGCGTTGTCGGCACCGACGCCGGTGTCGCCGTGCTGGGTGTTCGTGTCGTTGTCGGTGCTGCTCACGCGGCCCTCGCCTCCTTCTTCCGGTCGTTCTCCGGGGTCATGCGAGCCGCGCCAGTTCGAGCCGCCGCACCGCCTCCCGGGTCGGCCCCCGGCGCCCGGGACCCACAGCGGCTGGTGATCAGCTTCAGCTCGGGGTGCTCGGCCAGCCGGTCCTCACCGGCCCGGAGGAGTTTGTCCACCTCGTCGGGCGCCACCCAGTAGTGCTTGGCGTCGTCGAGCACCGGCAGAAGGACGTACAGCTGCCGCACCGCGTCCGCGAGCCGCACCTCGCCCTCCAGCACGAGCCGTACGCAACGCGAGTCGCCCCACTCGGGGAACCGCTCGTCGAGCCGTACGCGCTCGGCGTCCACCCTCGTCCAGCCGAGCGGCCCGAACAGCTTCCGCACCAGCTCGGCGCCGCCGCGTGCCGACAGGGCGGGCACCTCGATGCGCAGCGGGATGGGCGAGCGCGCCCGCTCGGGCAACGCGTGGCAGACGCCGTTCAGCGCGGACCTGAAGACCGTGGACACCGCGCCGGACAGCAACGAGGAGGAAGCGTACGGGCGGTCGTTGACGTACCGCGCGAGCACCGCGTCGGGTGCGCCGCCCCGCCCCTTGCCCTTGCCGCGCCGCACCAGCGCCTCGGGGTCCACCTCCAGCAGCAGCGCCGCCGTGCAGTGCTCGGCCGACGCCTCGGGATAGAAGACGTGCGCGGTGCCGTGGGACGTGGAGAACCTCTGCGCCTTCTCGGGGTGCTTGTGCAGCAGACGGCCGAGATCGGTGGCGGGACGCTCCGGGGTGCCGGTCGTACTGATCGTCAGGAACACCCGCCGAGTATCGTCCGAACAACTCCCTTCTCACCAGGCATTTTCACCATCTCCGGGAGACAGGCCCCGGCGACAGGGTCCCTGCCCGGGGTTCACCGCTTCGCGCCGCCTGCCCGGTCCTCGCATGCCCCGGTCCTTTCGTGCCCCGGTCCTTTCGTGCCCCGGCCCTTCGTGCTCCGGCCCTTCGTGCTCCGGCCCTTCGTGCCGCCGGTCCACGCGCGCCATGGTTCTCGGCGTCGCTGGCTCCGCGTCACTGGCTCCGCGTCACGACGCCCCGCTCCGGAGGACGCGTCGCGCCCGCCGGGCCGCCCGGGGCGTCGAGCAGTGCGGCCAGCTCCGCGACGCGGTCGGGGCCGACCCGGCAGCAGCCGCCGACCAGCCGGGCGCCGGCCGCTCGCCAGGCCCGCACCCGTCCCGGCTCGAAGGTGCTCTCCCCCACCCAGCCCCGGCCGCCCGCCTCCCAGCGCTCCCCGCTGTTCGGGTAGACGACGACGGGCCCGCCCGTCACCTCCGCCGCGACCTCCACGGCACGGTCCGCCTCCGCCGGGGCGCAGCAGTTCACACCGGCCGCGATCACCAGGTCGTGCCCCGTGACCAGGCCGAACGCGGTGTCGAGCCGCTGGCCCGCCCGGGTCCGGCCGTCCGCCACGGTGTACGAGAGCCAGACCGGCAGCCCGTACTCCTCGGCCACCCGCAGCAACGCCTCCGCCTCGTCGACGTCAGGCACCGTCTCCAGCGCCAGCACATCCGGGCCGGCCGCGACCAGCGCCTCGATCCGGGGCCGGTGGAAGCGCTCCAGCTCCCGCACCGAGAGCCCGTACCGGCCCCGGTATTCGCTGCCGTCCGCGAGCAGCGCCCCGTACGGCCCGACCGAAGCCGCGACCCATACCTCGTGGTCCGTCGCCGCACCGGCCCGCCGCGCCAGCCGCACGCTGCGGCCGAACAGCCGCGCCGCCTCCGCCGGACCGGTCCCACGACGCGCGAAGCCCTCGAACGTCGCCTGGTAGCTCGCCGTGATGAGCACCCGCGCACCCGCCCGCGCATAGGCCGCGTGGGCCGCCTCGATCTGCCGGGGATCGTCGGCCAGCAGACGCGCCGACCAGAGGGCGTCGGTCAGCTCGCAGCCCTGGTCCTCCAGTTGGTTGGAGAGCCCGCCGTCGAGCAGCACGGGCCCCGCCGCGAGCGCCGCCGCCAGCGGCCGGTCCGGACGCACCGCTGCTCCGGTCCGTCAGCTCAGCTGGGACTGGACCTGCGACGAGATCAGCTCCAGATGGTCGAGATCGTGGAGGTCGAGGACCTGGAGGTAGATCCGGGACGCCCCGATGGCGCCGAACTGCCCGATCCGGTCCACCACTTCGGCCGGTGATCCGGCCAGCCCGTTCGCCTTCAGCTCGGCCACGTCCCTCCCGATGGCCGCGGCCCTGCGTGCCACCTCGGCGTCGTCCTTGCCGACACAGACCACCAGGGCGCTGGAGTACACCAGGTCGTCCTCGGCCCGTCCGGCCTTCTTCGCCGCCTCGCGCACCCGGCCGAACTGCTTCTCGCTGTCCTCCAACGACGCGAACGGGATGTTGAACTCGTCCGCGTACCGCGCGGCCAGCCTCGGGGTACGGACCGCGCCGTGGCCGCCGATCAGCACCGGAACCTTCGTCTGGGCGGGCTTGGGGAGCGCCGGGCAGTCGGTGAGCTGGTAGTACGTACCGTCGTAGCTGAAGGTCTCGCCGACCTCGGTCGCCCACAGACCGGTCACGATGGCCAGCTGCTCCTCCAGCCGGCCGAACTTCTCCTTCGGGAACGGAATGCCGTACGCCTTGTGCTCCTCCTCGAACCAGCCCGCTCCGAGGCCCAGTTCGACGCGGCCACCCGACATCTGGTCGACCTGCGCGACCTGGATGGCGAGCACGCCCGGAAGCCGGAAGGTGCCTGCCGTCATGAGCGTCCCGAGCCTGATCCGCTTGGTCTCGCGCGCCAGCCCCGCCAGGGTGATCCAGGCGTCGGTCGGGCCCGGCAGGCCGTCTCCCGCGCCCATCCGGAGATAGTGGTCCGAACGGTAGAAGGCGTCGAACCCCAGGTCCTCGGTGGCCTTGGCGACGGTGAGCAGGGTGTCGTAGCTCGCCCCTTGCTGGGGCTCGGTGAAGATTCGAAGATCCATGCGTCCATCCTGCACCTTCCGTGGCCGGACGCCCATCCGGCCATGACCGCCGGAGACGGATGACGTCGGTCGCGCCGACCGCGCCGACCGCGCCGGACACACCGGACACACGGCTCGGCATGAGAGCGGCGCGCCCGGTGATCACAGCAGTCATGGTGATCACGACAATCGCCATGTCCGCCGAGCTCACCGCGCTCACCACGCCCACTGCGGCCTCAGCGGCCATGCCGGCCGCGGCTGCGATGGCGGCCACGGTCGGCACGGCGGCCACGACGCTCATGACCGTCATGACGCCCCCGTCCCAGGAGCGGAGTCCGACCCACCGCGCACCGCACCCGGCCCGGCACCTGAGCTTCCCGCGCCGCCGGGCCGACCGGCCTCCTCCCCGCCGCCAGGGTCAGGTCCGGCTCGCGGCAGCCCTCCGCCACGCGCCTGATCCCGGTCCCGTACGCGGTTCCTCTCCCGGTCCCGGTCGCGCCCCCGGTCCCGTTCGGCCAGGCGCCGGAGCATTCCGTGCACCCGGTCCATCGATTCGTCGGCGGCGTCGATCGCCTCGATCGACTGCCAGTAGTACCCCTCCTCGTCCGTGGCGCAGGCCACTGCGACCAGCGCGGTCCCGACCTCCCCCAGCAGTTCCCCGAGCGCCGTGAGCGTCGCCCGGGGGTCGGCGACCTCCGAGAGCTGGGCGGCCCTCGCTCCACCCGGCCCGACCACCGGGTGGTCCAAGGACCCGCCGCCGCCCCGTCCACCGGTCTCGTCGAGGCCGAACGCCTCGCCCCGCAGCTCCGGCGGCCCGCACAACGCCAGCCGGCCGCCGATCGCCTGGGCGAGCGCCTGCGCCTGCCATGCCTCCGTCAGGGTCTCCAGGGCTCCCCGGCAATCCGCCAGAGCGCGTCGGCTCACCCCGACAAGCCGCTCCGCTTCCATACGTCACCCCCGTCCGTACGACAAACCGTTCACCTCATCCATTACCCACAGTGAGGTAGCCGGTACCGAAAGACCAGGGGAATTCGGGAATCTGTGGACACCCGAAGAGTTGTGAACAAGCCGGTCACTCCGAAGAGTGACCGATCTGGGGTTCAGAGCGGGCCGGGATCGGGAAACGCCCCTCATTCCGCTCGATCTTCGCCGCCAGCGCGGCCAGCGCATCGATGCCCAGCACCTCGCAGAACTGGAGCAGATACGCGAGTACGTCCGCGACCTCGTCCTCCACCCGGTGCGCCGATTCCCCGTCCTCCATCACCCGCACCGACTCATCGGGCGTCAGCCACTGGAAGATCTCAAGGAGTTCGGATGCCTCGACGCTCAGCGCCACGGCCAGGTTCTTCGGGGTGTGGAAGGGTTCCCAGTCCCGGGCCGCCGCGAAGGCGGCCAGCCGCCGCTGGAGTGTTCTCACATCAAGTTCTGTCACGCTCATAGGTCTACCACCGTCACTCCGGCGGTCTCACGGGCCCACCCGGCCGTCGTCCCGCCGACCGTTCCGACCAGTCGGATGTGACCGTCCCCGCAGATGGTGGCGGCGAGCGCCAGCAGCTCCCGGACCTGCCGTCCGTCCAGGTCGCGGTCGAGCCCGTCGGCCAGCACGGTGAGCGTCTGCCAGGCCGCCGGGACCTCCACGGCGTTGTCCATGGCCAGCACGTTCGGCCCCGTCAGCAGCACCAGCGCGAGCGCCAGATACCTCAGCTCGCCGTCGCCGAGGTGTCCCAGGGGCGTGGCCCGGCCGTCGTCACGGCCGACCAGTGCCCGCAGTCTGCCGTCCACCAGTTGTTCGACGGTCAGCGCGGACACCGGTCCCGCGCAGCCCGCGCGGGCCGTCGCCACCAGCCGGGCGTGCCGTCGCGCGCACTGGCCGTGGGTCCGGTTCAGGACGTCGGCCAGGTTCTCGCAGTCCCGGCGCAACCGTCCCTCCCCGGCCGGCACGGGTGCCCGCATCAGACGTGGTACGGGATCGCAGGCGAAGACCGATCGCAGGGCCACCACGGTCTGTTCGGCCGCCGCCAGCACCCGTAACTGCCCCTCCGTCCGGCCCGCGACCCGCAGCGGGACCAGGGCCGTGCCGAGCAGGTCGTCCGGCAGCGGCGCACGCGTCACCGGCACCGTGCCCGCCGTGTGCCAGGCGGCCTGGACCGTGGAGCGCGCCGGATCACGCAGCGCGGTGGTCAGCAGCGTCTCGCCGCCCCCGGTCAGCCGTTCGCCGACGATGCGGAGCCGGGGCGTCGTCTGCACCGCGACGTCGAGCCTGACCGGTCCGGCCGGGCCGTCCACGGTGCAGCCGATCCGGAAGCCGCGCCGCCCCTGCGCGTCGAGCCCGGCCCGCTCCGGCACACACCGCAGCGGGTCGGGGAACACCTCCTCCAGCGGTTCCCCCGCGCCGAGCGCGGCCAGTGCCTCGTAGGCCGCCAGCGCGGTGGACTTTCCGCTGCCGCTGGCCCCCGCGAAGAGGGTCAGCGGGCCGAGCGGGAAGACGGCTGCGCGGTGCGTGGCGAACGCGGAGAGCCGCAGCTCGGTCACGACGGGCCGGGCGGCGGGCGGCGCGGTCCGGGGGTGCGAGGGGGCCGCCCCGGAAGGCGTGGACGTGCTGGGGAGTGCGGTCATGTGCGGACCGTACGCACCCCCGTGCCCGGCGAACCGTTCCCTCTGGGAGACCTTCCTACGATCGGGGTACGGCCGTCGCCTCGGCTCCCTCGACCTCCATGCCGACCGGCGCGAGCAGGAACACGTTCCGGTCGACCCGGTGCATCCCGCTGCCTAGTCCGAAGACCACACCGCTGCTGAAGTCCAGGATGCGCTTGGCGACGTCGGACTCCGCGCTCGTCAGGTCGAGCAGGACCGGGATCTGCGCGACCAGGTACTCGGCCACCTCCCGGGCGTCCGCGAAGACCTGGACCCGCAGCACGACGAGCCGCCGCTGGTCCACCGCGTCGCGGTCGTCGGGGACCGCCCGGTGGTCGACCCTGGACGGCCATTCGTTGCGGCCGCGCAGCGGTACGACCTGGGCGAGCCCTTCCCACTGTTCGTCGGTGGCGTCGTACCTGTCGTACCTGCTCACTGCGCCACCCCGTCCGTCCGCCGGTTGGCTGTGCGCCGGCCGCTCTCACTGTTCATCGGGCAATTCTCTCGCTCCTCACCCGTTCGGCGTACCAGCGACACGGTCGGACGGGCAAGAGCGTTGCCGTGGGCGCGGTCAGTCGGGGTGCGGGGCCCGGTCCGCGTTCTCCACGTCGATGGTCAGGTCGGGGTCCAACGGGGTGAAGGCCACGGGCAGATGGACCAGCGCGCGGTGGAACGGGCCGGGGCGCCACAGCAGGTCGTCGGGGTCGACGGCGAGGCGCGCGTCACAGAGGTGACTGGTCAGCTGTTCGATCGCGGTGATCGCGATCAGCAGGGCCGGCTGCTGGGCGGGGCAGCGGTGCGGGCCGGCCGCCCAGGCCAGATGGGCACCGGCTCCCGAGCGCACCCCGGGGTCCGTGGGGGCGCTCCCCGACTGTGTGTTGGCCGCCGCGTAGGAGACGAGGACCAGTTGTCCCGCGCGCAGCGGGACGCCGTGGAGTTCCGTGTCGTGACGTGGGTAGTGGGCCGACAGGTTGGCCAGGGGCGGGTCCTGCCAGAGGACTTCGTCGATCGCCTCCCGCGCGGTCATCGCGCCGCCGTGCACCGAGCCCGCGTAACGGGAGTCGGTGAGCATGCGCAGCAGGGCGTTGCCGATCAGATTGGTGGTGGGTTCATGGCCCGCGATCGTGGTGAGGGAGATCTGGTACACCGTCTCGTCGTTGCCCAGGGCGGCCGGGTGGGCGAGGAAGTACGAGGTGAGGTCGTCGCGGGGGTGCGCGCGCCGGTCGGCGACGAGCGCGGTGACGACACTGACGAGGTCGGCGTACGCCGTGGGGGCGCCCTCGACGGAGTCCATCATCCCGGCGATGCCCGCGACGAGCCGGTCGCTGTCCTCGGGGGGTACGCCGAACCAGGTGTTGAAGACGTGCAGCGGCAGCCGCCGGGCGTACTGGCCGATCAGGTCACCGGTTCCGGTCGCGGCGAACTCACGGATGAGTTGCTGGGCGACCTGGGCGACCTGGGCGCGCAGGATGTGCGGTTCGATGAGGGCGAGACCGTCGTTGATGGCGCCCCGGTAGCGGGCGTGCGTCCCGCCGTCGCTGAACAGCGCGGTGGGCCGGTACCCCAGCACGGGCAGGACGGGCGAGTCCGCGGGGACGGTGGCCTGCCAGGCACGGGGGTCCTTGGTGAAGGTGTCGGGGTCGCGCAGCAGGTCGACGGCCGCCTGGTAGTCGGTGACGAGCATCGCCTCGATGCCGGGGGCGATCCGGACGGGTGCGAGCGGACCGTGCTCGCGCAGCAGCCGGTAGTGCCCCTGCGGGTCCGCCGCGAAGTCGGGGCCGTACAGCGCGAGGGGCCGGAGCGGGAAGGTGTGCGGTGTCATGACGGGTCCTCGGGCTGGGGCAGGCGGGTCAGCACGTGCTCGGCGAGGGCGATGAGCGCGTCGACGCTGTCCCCGCGGGCGCGGGCGTCGCACTGCACCAGCGGCGTCGAGGGGTGCAGGTCGAGGTGCCGGCGCAGGACCTCGTCGGTGTGGGCCGGGGCGTCCGGGAAGCGGTTCACGGCGACGGCGTACGGCAGCCCCTGCTCCTCGACCATGTCCATGACGGCGAAGGAATCACCGAGCCGTCGGGTGTCGACGAGCACGAGTGCGCCGAGGGCGCCGCGCGCGATGTCCTCCCAGAGCGGGAAGAACCGTTCCTGCCCGGGGGTGCCGAACATGTAGAGCACGAGGTCTTCGGGGACGGTCAGCCGACCGAAGTCGATGGCGACCGTGGTGGTGGTCTTGTCCGGGAGCCCGGCGGTGTCGTCCAGCAGGGTGCTGGACTGGGTCATCGCCTCCTCGGTGTGGAGCGTGGCGATCTCGGACAGCGTACGGATCAGTGTCGTCTTGCCCACGCCGAACGGCCCCGTGACGACGAGCTTCATCAGGGTCTGGGCCGTGCTCGGCAGGTAGCCGATGCCCGTCCGGTCAGTGGAGGGAGCGGAGTCCAACGAGAAGCCTCTCGACGATCGACCGGTCGAGCTCCCCGGCGCTGGGGATCGGTGGTCGGGTGTGCAGATGTCCGGCGGCGGCGAGATCGGTGGCCAGGAAGACGGTGGCGCTGACCGGCAGTTCCAGGTGGGCGGCGCACTCGACGACGGTGAGGGCGCCCGGTTCCAGCAGCTCGCACAGTCTGCGCTGGTCGGACCCGGTGTCCTGGGGCAGCTCCGATCCGGTGCGGACGAGAACGGCGAGCCGGTCGAGCGCGGGACCGGCGGGCCGGGTCCGGCCGCCGGTGACGAGGTAGGCGGGAATCAGACGGCGCCCTGGGCCGGGGGTCATGGCCGGGCGGCAGCGTCCGGCAGACGGGTGGGGGCGTTCATCGCCCGGGTCAGAGCGGTGACCTGGACCTGCATCTGGTAGGCGATGTTCCCGAGTTGGGCGTCGGGGGTGGCGAAGAGGGCGAGCGTGGTGTTCTTGCCCGCCGGTACGACGACGGCGAAGCCGAGGTCGGACTCGACCACGGTCTGGGCCAGCCGGGGCGTCTCGACGTCGGTGAACGCCGTGGTGAAGGCGCGGGCCGCCGCGTGCACCGTGGCCGTCATGGCGGCGACCCGCTCGGCGGAGGCCCGCTCCAGGCCGGGCGAGGCGCCCTCGACGAGTCCGTCACCCGTGGCGACCACGGCGTGCTGGACACCGGGCAGTTCGAGCAGCGGGGTGAGCACCCATGCGAGGTCGGCGGTGGTGGGAGGGGGAGTGCTCACGTCGCGTCGTCTCCTTGATCGTCCGGTTCCGCGGCGGAACCGGGGGTGGTGGCCGGGCCTCCGGCTTTCCTGCCGTCGAGGGTGCCCTGCTGGAGCGCCGTCCAGGACGCTCCGGCCTGTTCGGGGGTGCGGGAGGCCGGCGGGTCCTGCGGGGCCGCCGCCGATGGCGCGGCCCCCCGCTCGGCCGCCGGCGCGGATGCGGTACGGGGCTGTCGTCGCCGTCTGCTGGGCAGCGGAGCGGGACCGCGGTCCGCGTCCGGACCGGGCACGGCGGTGGACGCCGTCCGGGCTGACGGGGGCGCGGGCGCGGACGTGGAAGCGGGTTCGGAGGGCGGCGTCGGCGCGGGAGGGAGAGCGGAGGAGCGAGCAGGCTCAGGCGTCGGCGGCGCGGGAGGCAAAGCGGAGGAGCGAGCAGGCTCGGGCGTCGGCGGCGCGGGAGCGGGAGCAGCGGAGGAAGTGGGCTCGGGCCGCGTCGGCGCGACCCGGCCGGACACCGGTGCGACCGTGGTGGCGGTGTACGCGTGCATCGGCTTCGGCGCGAGCGCGGACAGGGCGCGGTCGTCGTCCACGACGGTGAGCAGATGGGCCGGTATCCGCAGCATCGTCCGCATCCCCCCGTACGGCGAGGCTTCGATGTGACAGCTGAAGCCGTACTGGGCGACGAGCCGCCCGACCACGGCGAAACCGGTCCTCGGCGGGTCACCCAGCTCCGTCAGCAGCACCTCCTCGGGGCCCGCGAGCAGCGCACGGGCCCGTACCAGGGCGTCGTCGTCCATGCCGATGCCCGCGTCGTCCACGACGATCAGGGCGCCCCTGCCGCCGCTCTGCTGCACCGTCACCGGCACGTCGGTCTCGGGGTGCGAGTAGGCGGTGGCGTTGGCGAGGAGTTCGGCGAGGGCGATGGCCAGCGGCTCGGCGGCGCGGGCGACCAGGGCGAGCCGTTCGTCGCGCAGATGGTTGGCGATCTTGATCCGCTCGTATCCGGCCACCCGGGACTGGGCGCCGAGCACCACCTCGACCAGCGGTGAGCTCTGCCGGGCCAGGCCGGGCCAGGCGTCGCAGAGCACGGCGGTGGCCTGGGTGCGGCGCAGCGCCAGTTCGTTGCGGAAGTCGAGCTGGAGGATGCGCGGGTCGTCGTACTCGTGCTGGAGTTCGTGCAGCAGCTGCTGGGACTGGTTGAGCAGGGACTGGATCTTGGCGGCCGTTCCGCGCATCGCGGCCCTGGCCGCCGCGTCGACGCGCTGGCGCTCCTCGATGACGGCGGTGCGCGCGGCCTCGACCGCCTCGGTCAGCAGCCGCGCGGGGCCGCCGTCGACATCCGCGGCTCCGTGCAGTCCGGGGACGGGCGCCGAGGAGTGGGAGAGGGCGAGCGCGGCGGCGGGTATCCGTTTGCGGGCGAGCTGCCGGATCTCGTCGGCGAGCGATTCGGTGCGGGCCTCGGCGGTCCTGGCCTGCCGTTCGGCCAGTTCGGCGCGCGCCGACGAGGCGTACGCGTCACGCTTGGCGCGCTGGGCCCGGAGCAGGGCCATGACGGCCACGCCCACGGCCACGACGACCACCGCAACGATCCATGCCATGCCGACTCACCGCACCTCTCTTGTCAGGGGCTGTCGGGGCCTGTCGGGTCTTCGCCGGGCCCCGCCGCGCCACCGGGGACCCGCCGGACCGCACCGGGCCGGCCGCGTCACGTCGGTCCGTGGTGACGGCACGGGCTACGCCGGGTCCGTCGCGGCGGGCCGTTCCAGTTCGCCCGCGACCGTGGCGACCTCGGTCATCACCTGGAGCACTCCGGGCAGTTCGGAACCGTCCAGGGCCCGGTACTCGGCGCCGATGGTGACCACCAGTCGCTCCGGCAGACCGAGTTCGGGGTGGCGTCCCTCGCGGATCACCCGGCGCGCCGCCTCCTGGGCGGGCACGCCCGCCGCGTGGAGGGCGTGGGCGCGCTCGCGCACGTACTCCAGGTAGCCGATGTGCTCGCGCACCCCCGCCGGACCGAGCACCGGACCGTGGCCGGGGACGATCACCTCGGCGCCGGTGGCCAGCACCTGGTGGCAGGCCGCGATCACGTTGTCCAGCGGGCCCGCCCAGTGCACCGGGTGGTCGCCCGGCATCCGCGCGGTCGATCCGAAGATGATGTCGCCGCTGAACACGGCGCGCTGCGCGGGCAGGTGGACGATGAGATCGCCGGTGGTGTGCGCCGGGGCCAGGGCGGTCACCTGGACCGGGTACTCCCCCAGGGTGAGTTCGAGTTCGCCGGTGAAGTACGTGGTCGGCCGCACCGGTTCGGTGTCCGACCAGTCGAACGTACCGAAGTGGCGGCGCAGGTAGTCCCCCAGCGGCGTGGCGGGATCGCTGCCCGTCACCAGCGCGTGCTGCTGCCGCGGGGTGGGTTCGTAGTGGATGTGTTCCCGGGCCTCGCGGGTGGCGATGATCTCCGCGTCCGGGAGCACGCCCGCGCCCCAGAAGTGGTCGCCGTTGGCGTGGGTGACGACGATCCGGTCGATACCGACGCCGGCCGGCAGCCGTTCGGCGCTCTCGGCGAGGAACTGTCCCGCCAGGGCCGGGTCGTAGGGGGTGTCGATCCACAGTGCCCCGCGGTCCGACACGAGGAGTCCGCAGTTGGCGAGACCCCAGCCCCGTCGCGGCGGCAGCCATGCGTACAGGCCCCGGCCCAGGTCAGTGACGTCTCCACCCGTGATCGGCATGACCGCGATTATGCCGACCGCGTTCCGGCCACGCGTTCGAAGTCCATCATGCAAGCCAACCTGTGGCGTGAAACCGCCCTTGCGCCCGAACGGAACTCAGTGACTCCCGCTCTCCACGGAGAACGCTCCCGCGCCCGATCCGCATCATCCGGTGCGACCGGAGCACATCCGATACGGAACTCAGCAGATCAGCGTGGCACCGACCTGGGATGTTCCCGTAACGGCCGGAAGATCACCCCATTTCCCCGGATGACAGCCGATGGCACGGTTTCCCCGGATGATCATCACCGAAACGAGGTGGCGTGACTACACAGCGAGCATGGCCGAAAAGCTTCCCTCCTCGCATGACCGAGGTCACAGAGCAGCCCTCTGGCCAATGACCGTTCCCCGGTCGGCAGCGGTCAGGGACGGCCCTGGGGCGGAATCTCCTCGGCGGGCGGTACGGGCCCCGGCGGAGTGCCGTCCCCGAACGGACGGCCGCCCAGGTCCTCCCGGTGATGCGGGGTCAGCCAGCCGGAGAGGTCGGGTCCGGCCGGCACGATCCCGGTCGGGTTGATACCGGTGTGCACCTGGTAGTAGTGCCGCTTGATGTGGTCGAAGTCGACCGTGTCGCCGAACCCGGGGGTCTGGTACAGATCGCGGACGTAGGCCCACAGCACCGGGTCCTCGGTGAGCTTGTTGCGGTTGCACTTGAAGTGGCCGTGGTAGACGGCGTCGAAGCGCACCAGCGTGGTGAAGAGCCGGATGTCGGCCTCGGTGAGGGTGTCCCCCACCAGGTAACGCCGGTCGGTGAGGCGCTCGGACACCAGGTCGAGGCGGCGGAACACATCGTGGTACGCGGCTTCGTACGCCGCCTGGTCCGTCGCGAACCCGGCCCGGTACACGCCGTTGTTGACGTCCCGGTAGATCCCCTCCATGACCTCGTCGATCTCGTCGCGCAGCGGCTCCGGGTAGAGGTCGGGCGCCCCGGGCCTGTGCAGGGCGGTCCACTCGGTCGCCAGGTCCAGGGTGATCCGCTGGTAGTCGTTGGTGACGAGCTTCCCGCTGGGTACGTCGACGATCGCGGGCACGCTGACACCTCCGGGGTAGTCACGCTCCCGGGCGTCGTACGCCTCGCTCAGGAACGCGATGCCCAGCACCGGGTCCCGGCCCCCCTCGTCCAGGGTGAAACGCCAGCTGCGGTCGTCCTGGACCGGGTCGGCGACGGCGAGGGGGAGGGCGTCCTCCAGGCCGAGCAGCCGCCGGGAGACGAGGGCGCGGCTCGCCCAGGGGCAGGCCCGGCTGACGACCAGCCGGTAGCGGCCCGCCTCGACGGGCCAGCCGTCCCGGCCGTCGGCCGTGACGCGGTCGGCGAAGTGGCTCCGGGAGCGCTTGAACGCCTTGCGGCCGTACTCGGTGTTGCCGTCGCCCTGCCCGCTGTCGGTGGAACGTGTCATCGCGGTCTCCTCGTCTCGGCTCATCTCGTCCTGTCGTCGTCCCGTCGCCCGCCGTCCCACCCGCCTCCTCGTCGTGTCCCGGCCGCCGGTCCGCCCTGGTGCGCCGGCCCTCCCGGCGCCCGGGTCACCGCGGGCCGGCCGGGCATCCTCAGGCGTCGGCCTTCTCTTCACGGCTCCCACGGCTCCTGCCCCGCCGGTCCGCCACCACATCGGCCAGCGCGACGATCAGTCCGGCGATCACGAAGCCGACCGAGACGATGAGCCCGTGGTCGTAGGCGGTGGACCAGCCGCCCCGGCCGAGCTGGGCGAAGAACACCGAGCCGACCGCCGCGATACCGATCGCGGAGCCGACCCGCTGGCCGGTCTGGAGCGTGCCCCCGGCCGAGCCCGCCGAGGGCACCGGCACCTCCGACAGCGTCAGCGTCTGGTTCGGGGCGATGACCAGACCACTGCCCAGACCCGCCACGAGCAGCGGCGCCGCCATCGCCCAGCCGACGCCCCGGCCGGCCACCAGATGGACGGCGAGCGCCGTCCCGGCGAGCCCCACGGCGACCATGACCAGGCCGATGGCGACCAGCGGCCTGCCGAACCGGCCGACCAGCCGGCCGCCGACGCCCGCGGCGGCGCCTGACCCCACGGCGAAGGGGGTGATGGCGAGACCGGCCTGGAGCGCGGTGTAGTGCAGCCCGCTCTGCAGGTAGAGGGTGGTGATGAAGAAGATGGAGGTGAACCCGGCGAAGTACAGCAGGATCAGCAGACAGCCCAGCCAGTACGAACGGACCCGGAACAGCGACATGTTCAGGACCGGCTGGGTGCCGCGTCCGCCGCACCTCGTCTCCCAGGCGACGAAGGCGGTCAGCAGGGCCGCGGCGAGCAGCACCAGCAGCCACTTGCCGTTGCCCTTCCACTGCTGTGCCTGCACGAACGGCAGCAGCAGCGCCAGCACGCCGGTACCGAGCAGCAGCACGCCGACGGGGTCGAGATCGCGCAGCCGCACATGGCCCGCCGACGGGGTGTCCGGGAGCAGCTTCCTGGCCAGCAGCAGGCAGACGGCGCCGAGCGGCAGATTGACGTAGAAGACCCAGCGCCAGCCCTCCTCGGCCCCGGCCGCCTGGATGAGCAGCCCGCCCAGCAGCGGTCCGACGGCGGTCGAGATGCCGACCACCGTGCCGAACATGCCGAAGGCGCGGCCGCGCTCACGGCCGGAGAACAGCTGCTGGATCAGGGCGGAGATCTGGGGCGAGATCAGGCCGCCCGCGGCCCCCTGGACCAGTCGGGCGACGACCAGCCAGAGACTCGACTGGGCGGCCCCGCACGCCGCCGACGACAGCGTGAAGAGGCTGAGCCCCACCATGAACACCAGCCGCCGCCCCCGTGCGTCCCCCAGCCGCCCGGCCGGGATCAGGAACAGGCCGAAGGAGAGGGCGTAACCGGACAGCACCCACTGGAGATCGGACTCGGGGGTGTGCAGACCCTCCTGGATGGACGGCAGCGCCACATTGACGATCGACACGTCCAGGAGCGTCATGAAGCCTGCCACCAGGCAGACGGCAAGGGCCCGCCAGCGACGCGGGTCAGGGCTGTCGCCGGACTCGGCGCCGCGTCCTGCCGCGCCCGAGGCCGGTGCGGTCTCTGCCATATTTCGCACCTTAGTTCGCGTATCCCGATTCTTCATCCCGACCGGCCCGGGACGGCGACGGGCCACCCCGGCCGGACGGCGCGAGGAGCGGACGACCCGGAGCCGCCACGCACCCGATGGCGGGTCGCGCGCCCGGCCGTTCGGGTGACAGCGGCGCTCCGAGTGGCCCTCACCGCGCCGCTGACACTCCTGCCCCGACCGGGCAGCACGTAGTGCTGTCGTCATGACCACTCCGCTGACCCGGCTCCGGAACTCCCCCGCGCCGCCCCGTCCCGCCCGCTCGTTCCCGTCGCCGCGCCGAGGAGGACGCCCGGACGGGGCAGGACGCTCGGTGTGGAACGCCTGCGCCGTCGTCGTCCCTGCCGCCGTGATCGCCGTACTGAGCGCGCTGCACAGCTGGGCGGGCGACGACGCGCTGATCTACACCCGGACCGTGCGGCAGATCCTGGCGGGCAACGGTCCGGTGCTGAACACCGGCGAGCGGGTGGAGAGTTCGACCGGGACGCTGTGGCAGTGGGCGGTGGCGGCCGGCGGACTGCTCACCGGCGCCGATCCGGTGCTGGTGGCGGTGGTGCTCGGAGCGGTGTGCACGACGGCCGGATTCCTGTGGGCGCTGGACGGGGCGCGCCGCTTCCACGGCGGGGCGGGCCACGGGGGCGCGGGACTCGGCGCGACGGGATACGGCGGGTCGGGCCACGGCCGGCTTCTGCTGCCCGCCGGGGTGCTGGTGCTGCTGCCGGTGCGGGCCATGTGGGACTACGGCACGTCGGGGCTGGAGACCGGTCTGACGTTCGGCTGGCTGGGGCTGTCCTGGTGGCTGCTCGTGCGGGCGTACGACGACGGCTCACCGCGCGTTCACCGCGTGGGCGCGGTGGTGTTCGGCCTCGGCCCGCTGGTGCGGCCCGACCTGACGCCGGTGAGCGTGGTGTTCCTGTTCTCACTGTGGCTGATCGTCCGGCCCGGCCGGCGCACGGTCGTCGGCTGGTGCGCGGGGGCCGCCGCGCTGCCCTGCTGCTACGAGGTGTTCCGGGCGGGGTTCTACGGGGTGCTGGTCCCGCTGCCCGGGATCACGAAGGAGGCGTCGACCTCGCTCTGGGGGCGGGGCTGGGCGTATCTGCTGAACTTCACCGGCCCGTACCGGCTGTGGGTGCCGCTGTTGCTGGTCGTCTGTCTGACGGTGGTGGCCGTCGGGGACCGGCTGCGGACCGTTCCCGGGCGGGTCGCCCCCCGGGTGCCGGTGGTGGTCGCCGCGCCCGTGCTGTCCGGGCTGCTCTGCGCGCTGTACGTGACCCGGGTGGGCGGCGACTTCATGCACGGGCGGATGCTGCTGCCGCCGCTCTTCCTGCTGCTCCTGCCGGTCTTCCTGGTACCGCTGTCCCGCCTGACCGGGGCACTGGTGGCGGCGGTCGGGGTGTGGGCGGGATGCTGTGCGCTGCTGTGGTTCCCGCCGCAGTCGGGCGGGGACGGCGCCACGGTCATCGACGAGCACGCCGGCTATGTACGGGCCACGGGCGAGGCGCATCCCGTACGGCAGTCCGCGCACAGCGGGCGGCGGCTGCCGTTCGCCCGCGAGACCGCGAAGGCGCTCGCCTCCGGGCGGCGGAGTCTGGTGGTGGAACTGCGTTACGACCGCCGGTTCGTGACGCTGCCGCTGACCTCCCGGATTCCGGAACGGCTGGTCGGCGCGGAGGCGCGGCTCGGCCACAGCGGTGCGGTGATCCCGCTGGACGACCGGGCGATCGACACCCTCGGCCTCGCGCATCCGCTGGGTGCCCACCTCCGGCGGACGTCCTTCACCAAGGCGGGCCACGACAAACCCGTCGACCGGGCGTGGATCGTCGCCGACTTCACCGATCCGGGGGTACGGCTGCCGCCCGGAATCGACGCCCGCCGGGTCGCCGCCGCCCGTCGCGCCCTGACCTGCGGGCCGCTCGCGGAACTGCGGGCCGCCACCCGTGATCCGCTCACCCCGGGCCGGTTCTGGCACAACCTCACCGGCTCCTGGCGGCGCACCGCCTTCCGCTTCCCGGCCGACCCGCTCGACGCGGAGCGGGAGCTGTGCGGCCGGGGATGAGGCCCTTCGTCCGGATCAGGCCGGATCATGCCGGATCAGGGAGCGGGCTCCGGTGCCTGTACCGCGAGGCGGAGGGGGGAGTCATGACGGAGCCGTGCCGACCGGCGACAACGCCGCGAGGTGCGGTGCCGGAGTCCGCGAGCCCGGCCTGATCCAGACGAAAGGACCTGAGGACTGCCCCGTACCCCCGGCGGGCGGCCGGGCCGGGCAGGCGCGGCGCCCACCCGGCGCGGTCCCCGACGGTCCGTGGCCCGCGCCGCCGGAAGGCCGGGGCAGCTCTCGCCGCCGGGCGGGCGGGTCAGCTCTCCTCGAAGTAGGCGTCCAGCACCTTGTCGAGGTCGGCGGTCCACTCCTTGAGGTGGCTCCTGTTCGGCGCCTCCACCTCGGCGTTGAACCAACGGCGGGTCGACATGTGGACAGTGACGGTGAACCTGCGCCCGAACCGGCCGGTCCTCACCTCCACCGCGCCGACCTCGTCCCAGTGGAAGTCGGCCTCCTGGTCGTCGAGCCGGAACCGGATGCCCGCCCGGTCCGCGGTGATCGAGCCGCGTCGGTCGGAGACCTCGAAGACGGCCCCGTCCGCCCGCTCCTCGGACTCCGTCTCCTTCTCCTCCTTCTCCTCGGCTCCGGTCCTCTCCTCGGTCCCCGGCGCCTCCCCGCTCGCGGGGACGGCGTCGGTGGCGGTGTCGACACCGGTATCGCCGTCGGACGCCGAGTCGTCCGTCACGGACACGCCGGGCCGCGGCTCCGCCGCCCGCCCGGGAGCCGGGTCGGTCTCCTCCGTCCTGGGGGGCGTCGGGGCCGTGAGGCCGGGGATGTACGCCGGATCGGTGCCGGCGGCGTACTCGGTTCGGATGGTCGGATCTATGCGCTGCTCCACGGCGGGCAGTATGGACGACGAACCTGTACGAGGCCAGTAAAGGCGCCTCTCACCGTCTCATTCGTGGCGTACCGGGCTGCGCCCCGGTGGCTGCTGGGGCGCCGGGCGGGAAGCGAGCGGCGGAATCCCGCGCCGCTCGGTGGCGTCCCGCGTGACGGTCACCTGTTCACCGTGATGGCGGATCTCCAGCGGCTCCCCCTCCAGCAGTCGGTAGGCCGTCTCGGCGGCACTGATCTCCACCCGCAGACAACGGCCCCGGATCTGGAGCATGAAGGCGAGCCGGCTGAACTTCTCCGGCAGCCTCGGGGTGAACGCCAGTGTCCCGCCCCGGTGCCGCATCCCCCCGAATCCGGCGACCAGCGCCATCCAGGTACCCGCGAGCGACGCGATGTGCAGTCCGTCGCGGGTGTTGTTCTCCAGGTCCTCCAGGTCCATCCGGGCGGCCTCGACCAAGTAGTCGTGGGCGAGCCGCAGATGGCCGACCTCGGCGGCCATGACCGCCTGCACGCACGCCGAGAGCGAGGAGTCCCGGACGGTCAGCGCCTCGTAGTAGGCGAAGTTGCGCGCCTTCTGCTCCGCGTCGAAGTAGTCACCGCGCAGATACATCGCCAGCACCAGATCGGCCTGTTTGACCACCTGTTTGCGGTACAGGTCGAAGTACGGGAAGTGCAGCATCAGCGGGTACTGGTCGGGGGACGTACCCGCGAAGTCCCACACCTGGTGCCCGGTGGAACCGTGGTGCTGCTCGTGCACCTCCAGCTCCTTGTTGTACGGGACGGACATGGCGTCCGCCGCGTCCCGCCAGGCGGCGCTCTCCTCGTCGTCGACGCCGAACGCCGCCGCCTGCCGGGGGTGCCGCTCCACGACGTCGACGGCGGCCCGCAGGTTCGACTGGGCCATGAGGTTGGTGTACGTGTTGTCGTCCATGACGGCGCTGTACTCGTCCGGCCCGGTGACACCGTCGATGTGGAAGCGGCCGTGGTGGTCGTGGTGGCCGAGCGAACTCCACAGCCGGGCCGTCTCCACCAGGATCTCCACCGCGGTCTCCCGCTCGAACGTCTCGTCCCCGGTGGCGGAGACGTACCGCACGACGGCGTCCGCGATATCGGCGTTCACATGGAAGGCGGCGGTCCCGGCGGGCCAGTACGCCGAGCACTCCGAGCCGTCGATGGTCCGCCAGGGGAAGGCCGCGCCCCGCAGCCCGAGCTGGTGCGCCCGCTCGCGGGCGGCTGGCAGGGTGTCCTGCCGCCAGCGCAGCGCCTCGGAGACCGCCTGCGGCGCCGTGTAGGTCAGCAGCGGGAGCACGAACGCCTCGGTGTCCCAGAAGGAGTGGCCGTCGTACCCGGACCCCGTCATGCCCTTGGCGGGAATGGCGCGCTGTTCCGCGCGGGCGCCCGCCTGGAGGACGTGGAAGAGGGCGAAGCGGACGGCCTGCTGGGTCTCGCCGTCGCCCTCGACCTCGACGTCGGCGCGCGCCCAGAACGCGTCCAGGTACTCCCGCTGGTCGTCGACCAGTCCCTGCCAGCCGGTGCTGCGGGCTCCGGCGAGCGCGGCCTCCACCTGGTCGCGCACCCCGGGCAGCGATCTGACCCCCGACCAGCCGTAGGACACCGTCTTCTCCATCCGCAGCCGCTCACCGGGCGCCAGCACGGAGGTGACGGTGAGCCGGGCCACGTCCGGGCCGCTCTCGCTGCTGGACCCGGTCCCGTCGGGCCCCTCCACAACGTGATCGGCGGCGACCGCGACCCGCAGCCCGCTGCGGTCGGTGCGGTGCACCAGCCGCATCCGCGTCCCGGTGGCGAAGTCCTCCTCCGGGACCAGCGGTGACTCCAGGGTGGCGGCGACGCGCGGATCGCCGGTCACCGAGGGCAGCTGCTCGTTGGCCACCAGCTCGGACTGCACGACGACGCGCACCTCCGCGTCCACCGCCTCGACCTCGTACGAGACGGCCGCGATGGACCGCTGGGTGAACGAGACGAGCCGGGTGGAGCGCACCCTGACCGTGCATCCGGCCGGCGAGGTCCACTCGCAGGTGCGGTGCAGCAGCCCGGTCCGCAGGTCGAGGACCCGCTTGTGCGACACGAGCCGCCCGTAGCGCAGATCGAACGGCTCGTCGTTGACGAGCAACCGGATGATCTTCCCGTTGGTGACGTTGATGGCCGTCTGGCCGGACTCCGGATAGCCGTACCCGGCCTCGGCGTAGGGCAGGGGGTGCAGTTCGTGGACGCCGTTGAGGTAGCTGCCGGGCAGTCCGTGCGGCTCGCCCTCGTCCAGGTTGCCGCGCCAGCCGATGTGGCCGTTGGACAGGGCGAAGACGGACTCGCTCTGCGGCAGCACGTCGAGCCGGAGTTCGCTCTCGCCGAGCGCCCACGGCTCGACGGTGTACGAGGAATGGGTGATCACAGGTCGGACTCCAGGTCGGCGAGGTCGGTCACAACGGTGTCGGCGCCATGGGCGCTCAGCGCGGCGGCCTGGCCGACCCGGTCGACCCCGACGACGTATCCGAAGTTCCCGGCCCGGCCCGCGTCCATCCCGGCCAGCGCGTCCTCGAAGACGGCGGCGGCCGAGGCCTCCACGCCGAGTTCGCGGGCCGCCGCGAGGAAGGTGTCGGGGTGGGGCTTGCCGGGGAGTCCGCGTTCGGCGGCCACCACCCCGTCGATGCGCACCTCGAACAGGGACTCCGCGTCGACCGCCTTCAGGATGTCCTGGCAGTTGGTGCTGGAGGAGACGACGGCCGTCCGCAGACCGTGTTCGCGCACGGCCGCGATGTACCGCAGCGAACCGGGGTACGCCTCGACGCCCTGGGTGCGGATCTTCTCCAGCAGGAGCACGTTCTTGCGGTTGCCGAGGCCGCTCACCGTGTTCTCGGTGGGGTCGTCGTCGGGGCTCCCGTCGGGGAGCGCGATGTTCCGGGACGCCAGGAAGGCGCGTACCCCGTCGGCGCGGGGCCGTCCGTCCACGTACTCGTCGTAGTCCGAGGAGTCGAACGGGCGGAAGCCCTCGCCGTCACGGTCGCGCAGGAACGCGTCGAACATGTCCTTCCAGGCCGCCGCGTGGACGACGGCCGTTTTCGTGATGACTCCGTCGAGGTCGAACAGGCAAGCTCTGATTCCGTCCGGCAGACCAAGTTTCTTCATGACACGCGCCTTCCCGGACCGTGCCGACCGCATGTCGGCGGACACCGAATTCCGATGCGTCCAGTCTGGGCATCTCCGGCCCGGGATGCGCCCGCTCGGCCACCGAAAGGGTCGCGCGCGGCCCATGTCGCACCTTCGGGGGTTGTTTGGTGCGATATGGGCAGGCGCACCCGCCGATGCGCCCCAGGGAATCCGGATTCGAGGAGCTGAGGAAGCGTGACGGATGTAGCGAGCCAGGGCCCCGCACCGGGCGACGACCGTCCTGTGCTCACCAACCGGCAGGGCCACCAGGTCTACGACAACCAGAATCAGCGCACGGTCGGGGCGCGCGGTCCCGCGACGCTGGAGAACTACCAGTTCCTGGAGAAGATCAGCCATTTCGACCGGGAACGCGTCCCCGAGCGCGTCGTTCACGCGCGCGGCGTAACGGCGTACGGCTACTTCGAGGCGTACGGCCGGTGGGGCGACGAACCCGTCGAGCGGTACACCCGGGCCAAGCTGTTCCGGACGGCCGGTGCCCGCACCGACGTCGCCGTCCGCTTCTCGACGGTGATCGGCGGCCGGGACTCGTCGGAGGCGGCCCGGGACCCGCGGGGGTTCGCGGTGAAGTTCTACACCGAGGACGGCAACTGGGACCTGGTCGGCAACAACCTGGCGGTGTTCTTCATCCGGGACGCGATCAAGTTCCCCGACGTGATCCACGCGCTCAAGCCCGACCCCGTCACCTTCGAGCAGCAGCCCCGCCGGATCTTCGACTTCATGTCGCAGACCCCGGAGACCCTGCACATGCTCGTCAATCTGTTCGGCCCGCGCGGGATTCCCGCCGACTACCGTCATATGCAGGGGTTCGGGGTCAACACCTACAAGTGGGTCAACGCCGAGGGCCGGACCGTCCTGGTCAAGTACCACTGGATGCCCAAGCAGGGCGTGCGCAGCATGACCGAGGAGGACGCCGCCCAGGTCCAGGCCGACGGCCTGGGACACGCCACCAAGGACCTGTACGAGGCGGTGGCCCGGGGCGACCACCCCGAGTGGGAACTGCTGGTGCAGATGATGGACGACGACGAGCACCCGGAGCTGGACTTCGACCCGCTGGACGACACCAAGACCTGGCCCGAGCAGGACTTCCCGCCGCGGCCGGTCGGCAGGATGGTGCTCGACCGGATGCCGGAGAACTACTTCGCCGAGAACGAGCAGATCTCCTTCGGCACCGGGGTGCTGGTCGACGGTCTGGACTTCTCCGACGACAAGATGCTGGTCGGCCGCACCTTCTCGTACAGCGACACCCAGCGCCACCGGGTCGGCGCGAACTACCTCCAGCTGCCGGTCAACCAGCCGAAGAACGCGCGGGTGCACACCAACCAGCGCGACGGCCAGATGACTTATCACGTGGACGGGGCGGCCGACAGCCCGCAGGTCAACTACGAGCCGTCGATCAGCGGCGGTCTGCGTGAGGGCGAGTACCCGACGCACGACGAGCAGGGTCCGGAGCTGCGCGGCCGGCTGACCCGTCGGCGCATCCCCCGGGCCAACGACTACCAGCAGGCCGGTCAGCGCTATCTGCTCATGGAGCAGTGGGAGCGGGACGACCTGGTGCGCAACTTCGTGGATCTGCTCTCGCAGTGCGACCGGCCCGTGCGGGAGCGCATGGTCTGGCACTTCCTGCTCGTCGAGAACGAGCTGGGGAAGCGGGTGGGCGAGGGGCTGGGCATCAGTGCCCGGGACGTCGCCGCGCTGGAGCCGCTGGTCGGGCAGACGCTCACCGACGAGGACCGGGCCCGCCTCGCCCGGCTCGGGGACAACCCGCCCCGGGACGTCTCCGGTCTGACGATGACCCACTGCGTGCCGAACGAACGGCATCGCGTGACACGCGGCTGACCGGTCCGGCCGCTTCCACCGGGCTCGGCCGGGCCCGGGGCGCTCCCCCGGGCGGCCGGGGCGCGGCCCTCGCCCTCGTGTGCGCGGGGCGCGGACCGGTGTGTGCCCGGGGCGGTCAGTCCTCGCCCCGGAAGATGTTCGACTCCGGACCGCGCTCGGCCGCGCCCGCGCCCCTCTCCAGGGCCGAGCGGCAGGTCCGTACGGCCCGCTCGGACTCCACGGAGCGCCGTGACGGAGGGCCGTCGACCGCCGCCGCGCGGCCCGTCAGGTCCATCCGGTTCGTTCGGTCTGTTCGGGTGCTCACGGTGAAACCACTCCTCTCTCCGGTGCGTCCTCCGTCGGACGCACGGTGGTCCGCGTACGCGCCACGCGTACCCGCCAGGACGCGTTCCAGTCGGATGCCGGCCGCGGCGGGCCCGGGACGCGGCCCGGACCCCGCTTCCCCGGGAGCGTTACGCGCGAGTCCTGCGCACGCACTCGGTGACGACGTCACGCAGGCTTCCGGTCCGCTGCAACAGCTCGCGCTGAATCCGGGCGCCGCTGCCGGTCTTGAGCACCGCCCCCAGTGCCTCCTGGGCGGGCAGTACGTCGTCGCTGTCCTCCAGCGCGTCCCGTACGTGGTCGAAGAGCGCGCGCACCACCGTCTCGGCGGGCTCCGGGGCCAGCGTGACGGGATGCAGCAGCCGCTCCTCAAGACCCGACCTCGCGGCCCGCCAGGCGGCCAGCCGCAGCAGTCCCGTCCCATGGCCGACGGGCGGTTCCCCGGCACGCCACTCGCGCGCCGCGGTCTCCACCAGCCCTCGGGCGAGCGTGGCGAGGAGCGCCGTCGTGGCGGACTCCAGGCAGACGTCCGCGACCCGGATCTCCACGGTGGGATAGCGGTGCGAGAGGCGCGCGTCGAAGTAGATCATCCCCTTGTCCCTGAGCACCTCGGAGCCGACCATGGCGTCCACCGTCTCGTGGTACCGGTCGGCGGAGCCGAACACCTCCGTCGGCCCGGCCGAGGGCCAGCGCCCCCACACCCGGCTGCGGTAGCTGCTGTACCGGGTGTCCTTGCCCTGCCAGAAGGGGGAGTTGGCGCTGAGCGCGAGCAGCACGGACAGCCAGGGCCTGATCCGGTCCAGGACCGCGACGCCCTCCTCGTCGGATTCGACGGACACATGGACATGGCATCCGCCGGTGAGCTGTTCCTGGACGGTCAGCCCGAACTGCTCCTGGAGCCACTGGTAGCGCTCCCCGGTGTTGATCGCCGGGCTGACCGGTACGGGGGACGTGGCCAGGGCGACCACGGCCGCGCCCACGTGCTCCGCGTGCCGCGCCGCCTCGGACCGCCAGCGCCTGATCTCGTCGGACAGCTCGCCCATGTCGGTCTGCGGGCGGGTCGCGAACTCCAGTTGCTGCCGGTGGAGTTCGGGTTCAAAGACATCGTCCCCCGTCCCGTTCCGGGACGCCGCGGCCAGCACCGCCGTGGACACCGCCTGCGCTTCCCCGTTCTCCGGATTCACCAGGAGAAGTTCTTCCTCGACACCCACACTGCGCACGACAACCGCCTTTCCTCGCCCCGGACCTTCATCTGCGCTGACGCCCGCCTGTGCGCGGCGGGGCCCGGACGACGGGCGTCCGGGCCCCGCGACGGCGCTGACGCGTGTTCCACCAGCGGTTATCGACCTCTGGACAGTCTGTTGCCCCGAGGAATTCCGGTCACACGCCGGAGGTCCGGGTGTTTCCCGCCGGGTCGGCGGGGCAGACCGCCGGGGCGGAAGGTCTCCCCTTCACCGAACCGGCGCGGCGGGAGAGGCGGGGACGGGGACGCCGGGCCGGCCCGTCCGGTCAGCCCGCCGCGCCCGCTCTGCCCGGCGGCTCCCGCGTCCCCGTCCCCTTCACCGGTGTCCCGTACAGCACGAGGTTGTCCGCGTAGCCGCCCGTCGCGCGGTCGTACCGCCCGGCGCACGTCACCAGGGCCAGCCGGTGCGGCCCTGACCGGCTGAACAGGTCGGCGGGCAGCGCCTGCCGGGCGTAGGTGCGACGGGCGGTGAGGCGGTACGGACGGACGCGGCCGTCCGCGCCCGTCACCTCGACCCGGTCCCCCGGGCCGAGCCGGTACAGCGCGGCGAACGCCCCGAGCCCCTTTCCCCGCACGTCGACGTGCCCGGCGATCAGGAGCGTCCCCCGGGCCGCCCCGGCAGGGGCGCCCAGGGCCCACCAGCCGCCGGTCCGTCCGTCGGGCCGCAGGGCCAGGGCCCCGTCGGCACCGGCCGCGACCGGGACCAGCGGGGCCCGGAAGCCGCCGGGGCCGCGGACGGCCATCGGCGGGGTCGGCGCGTCGGCGCCGCTCGCCGAGCGCGCCGACGCGGCCGAGGGCAGCGCCCCGGCGTCCTCCGGGGCCTGCCGCGGGCCGCCGGCCGAGAACCATCCGGCCAGCATCGCGCTCAGCCCGCAGCAGACCGCCAGCGCGGCGGTCACGGTGCGGCGCGTCATGGCGTCGGGTCAGCGGCGCCCGGCCGGCCGGCGCCGGCCGCGCAGCAGTGCGGCGGCCCCGCCCGCCGCGAGGAGCCCGCCCCCGGCGAGGGTGGCCGTCCCCGCCGCACCCGAGTCCCGGCCTTCGGCCGCGGCGGCGAACTGGCCGCCGCTGCCCGCGTGGACCACCCCGATGTCCTTGGCCACGTGGCAGGTGCCGCCGCGCACCATCGCCAGATGCTCGGCGACCACCGGCCGCGCGGTCCCGGCGGCGGCCTTGACCTCGACGTTCTTCCCGTTCCTCAGCTCGTCGTCGAGCAGTGCCAGGGTCTTGGTGTGCGCGGCCTCCTGGGCCGTCAGCCAGGCACTGTCGTAGGCATCGGTGCCCGCCTTGGCGCGCACGTCGTCGAGTGTCCGCCGCTGGTCCGCGGTCGGTGTCGTGGACAGCGGGATGTCGAGCTTGGCCGCCAGCGTCTTGAGGTCCGCGTCGAGCATGCCGTGATCACGTACCAGCACCTCGCCGATCGTCTTCACGCAGAGGCTGCGGCCGTTCTTCCGGGCGTCCTGCCCGGCGGCGATCTCCGCGAGGTTGCCCTGGTGGACGGATTTCACGAAGGACGTGTCCAGGTCGCTCACGGACTCGGCGAATGCCTGGGGCGCCGGGACGCCCGCCATCGCTATGCCCATCACGGCGGCGGACACCAGTCTTGTTCGCATCACGGAGTGCTCCTTCCATGCCTGCCCGGACCGTCGGCCGGGGCGGGACTGACCGAGGCGCCGCCAATACGGCACCCGGCAGCCATACATCCCTCGTGACACGCGGTACGCCGCACGAAGCGGGCGACTCTCACACCAACGGCCGACAATCCGGGACGGGCCGGGGACGACCGCACCCCGCCTGCCGGACTCGGCGTCCGGCCTGCGGGGTGTCGTCGTGCGGGCGCGCCCGGCTCTCACCGGGGCGTGGCCGTTCAGGCCGGGGCGGTCAGCCGGACCGGCAGGGTGGCCGTGCTGTTGGAGAACAGCGACGGCACGGGAGGCAGCCGGTCCGGGTCCGCCGCGAGGGTCAGACCCGGGTAGCGCGCGAAGACGGCGGGCAGCGCGAGCGCGGCCTCCAGCCTGGCCAGCGGGGCGCCGAGGCAGAAGTGCGGGCCGTGGCCGAACGCCAGGTGCTTGCGCTGTTCACGGGTGATGTCGAAACGCCCGGCGTCCTCGCCGTGCTGGTGCTCGTCGCGGCCGACCGCGCTGTACGGGGCCATGATCGCCTCGCCCTCGGGGATGCGGACCCCGGCGATCTCGACGTCCTCCAGCGGGTACCGGAACGGGAAGTTCCCGATCGGGGCGTCCCAGCGCAGGGTCTCCTCCACCACGGCGGCCCAGACCGAAGCGTCGCCGTTCTCGGCGAGGGCGCGCTGGTCGGGGTGGGTGAGCAGGGCGCGTACCGCGTTGGTGATCAGGCTGAGCGTGGTCTCCTGGCCCGCGGAGAGCATGACCAGCAGGGTGCCGACGAGTTCGTCCTCGCTCAGCGCGTCCGGGTCGGCCTCCCGGGCGGCGACGAGCGCGCTGGTCAGATCGTCACCCGGGTGCTTCCGCCGGGTCTCGACGACCCGGGCGAGCAGCTGGTACTGCTCGGTCTGGCTGGCCCCGACCTCCTCGGGTGCGAGGTCGGAACGGAAGATGTTGTCCATCAGCTCGCGCAGCCGGGGCCGCTCGTGCTCCGGGACGCCGAAGAGTTCACAGATCACCCGCATGGGGACCGGGTGCGCGAAGTGCAGCCGCAGATCGACGGTCCCGTCGGCCGCCGCGTGCGAGGGCAGTGCGTCCAGCAGGTCGTTCACGATGCCCTCGATGCGGGGGCGGAGCTCCTGGACCCGGCGTGGGGTGAAGGTCTCGGTCACCAGTCTGCGGAGTCTGCGGTGCTCCTGGCCGTCCGCGGTGACCATGTTGGTGACCTTCACCATGCCTATGAGGGGCCAGTCGTCGGGTATCTCGCCGCGGCGGACGGCGCTCCAGTTGTGCCAGTCCTTGCTGAAGCGGGGATCGGCGACCATGTCGTTCAGCAGGGCGTGGTCGGTGACCGACCAGGCCAGTACGTCTCCGGGGAGCAGGACCCGTACGACGGGTCCCAGCTCGCGCAGCCGGGCCGCCTCCGCGTGGTGGTCGGTGCCGTAGGGGTCCAGGGTGACGACCGGGACGTCCATGGGCGGGGGTATCGCATGGGCGGTCATGTGTTCCTCCAGGGTGGGGCGGGGGGTGGTCGGCTCAGTGGGGAGTCTTCCGGTCGGGACCGATGGCTGTCGTGTACCTGGCGGAGAACTCCACGGGCAGCGAGACGGGCACCCGGGTCCAGGGTGAGGGGCGCCAGGTCACGTTCTCCGCCGGGACGGCGAGCCGCATGTCGGGGAGCAGGTTCAGGACGGTGTTGACCGCCGTACGGGTGATCAGCCGGGCGGGCACCTGGGCGGGGCAGACGTGGGCGCCGGACGAGAAGGCCAGATGGGCCCGGTTGCCCGGTTCCACCTCGCCGGTCTCCGAGCGGACGGCGGGATCGTCGTTGGCCGCCGCGATGCCCAGGATGAGGACGTCACCGCGCCGGATGTGCTGGCCGCCCAGCTCGGTGTCGCGCAGCGCGTACCGGGCCGGCATGTTGTTCATCGGGGGATCGCGCCACAACGCCTCGTCGAGCGCGTCGTCGACGCCGAGCCGGCCACCGTGCATCCGGGCCGCGAAGCGGGGGTCCGTGAGCATCAGCCGCAGGGTGTGGGAGATCCAGGCGGTGACGGTCTCGTTGCCTGCGGAGATCATCACCACCATCGACTGGAGGTGCTCGGCCTCGTCGCGCAGATTGGGGTGCCCGAGCAGGGCGGTCGTCAGGTCGTCCCGTGGTTCGGCGCGCCGGGCCCGCAGGGTGTCGGCCAGGATCTCCTCGAAGTTGCGGTTGCCGAGCTGGGAGTCGTCGGCGCTGCCGAAGAGCGCGATGAGCGCCTGGAGCAGTTCGTGCCCCTCGCCGCTGTCCAGACCGAACAGCGAGGCGATGGAGAGCATCGGGACGATCGTGGCGTACTCGTTGACCAGATCGGCGCTGCCCCGGGCGGAGAACTCCTCGATCAGCTTGGCGCACATCGTCTCGACCTGGCGTCGGGTCCTGCGCTGGTCGATCCGGGCGACGCCGTCGTCGAGGGGCTGCCGCAGTCTGCGGTGCTCGGGGCCGTCGGCGCCGATGACGTTGGCCCGCCAGGCCATCATCGGCAGGAGCCCCGACCGGGGGGAGACCACTCCGTCGTTGAGGTCGCGCCAGTTGCGGGCGTCCCGCGAGTAGACCTGTTCCTGGCGGGTGATGGTCAGCAGTTCGCGGTAGCCCATGACGAGCCAGGCGGGCACGCCCGGTTCCAGCTCGATCTTGGCGACGCTCCCCCACTGCTCGCGCAGCCGGCGGTACGTGCCGCGAGGGTCGGCGGAGCCGACCGCCTCGGCGAGCGGGAGGAGGCCGGTGGTGCGGGCGTGCGCGGGGCAGGCGGGCGGCGGAAGGGGGTGGCTCATGAGGCGTTCTCCGGTACGCGCGATGCGCGGGAGCTCATCACGTATTGGACGAGGCTGATCAGGGCGTCCAGCGACGACGTGCGCTCCCGGGCGTCGCACATCACCACGGGGGTCTCCGGCAGCAGGTCGAGGGCCCCGCGCAGCTCCTCGATGCCGTAGTACTCGCTGTCGGGGAACTGGTTGACCGCGATGGCGAACGGGAGCCCGCGGATCTCCAGTTGTTCCAGGACGTCGAAGCTGTCCTCCAGACGCCGGGTGTCCACGAGGACGAGCACGCCTATCGCGCCTTCGGCCAGGCCCTCCCACAGATCCCAGAAGCGGCGCTGTCCCGGGGTGCCGAAGAGGTAGAGGACCATCCGGGAGTTGACGGTGATCCGTCCGAAGTCCATCGCCACGGTGGTGGTGGACTTGGTGCTCATGCCGGCCAGGTCGTCCACTCCGACGCTCGCCTGGGTCATCACCTCCTCGGTCCGCAACGGCTCGATCTCGCTGACGGAACCGACCAGCGTCGTCTTGCCGACGCCGAACGCGCCCACGACGAGGATCTTGACCGCCTGCTGCACCGTGTTGGCCAAGTAACGGTCAGCGGAGTCTGCGGAGACCATCCAGTACCTCCTGAAGCAGTTGTCGGTCGGGCAGGACGGCCTGCGGTACGCCCGACCGCGCCGACAGATGACCGCTGTCGACGAGGTCGGACACCAGGACCTTCACCAGACTCACCGGGAGCCCGAGGTGGGCGGCCGCCTCCACCAGGGAGAGCAGCCGCCGGCACATCCGCATCAGGGCGATCTCCTCCCTGGTGGCGGAGACGGGCAGGTCACGCGGAGGGTCGACGGCGATGAGGAGTGTCTCGACACCGATGGTGTTACGAGAGGGACGGGAGCGCCCCTTGCTGATCACGTACGGGCGTAACGCCCGGTCCTCGTACGCTCCCTCCGGGGTGCTCAACGAACGGACCCGGGCCTCGGCGGGCTGCTGAGGTTGGCCGCCCCGATCTTCATCACCTGTGCCTGCATCTGCCGGGCCACCAGCTTCGGGTCCACCACCGGTCCTGTCACCACCGCCAGATGGACGTTGTCGGCGCTGCGCATGAAGAGGAAGCCGCCGTTGAACTCGACCATCTGCTGGTTGACCGCGCCGCCGTCCTCGCCGAACTCCCGGCCCAGGCTGCGTCCCAGGGACTGGAGGCCCGAGCAGTTCGCCGACAGCCGGTCGGCGGAGTCCCGGTCCATGCCCTCCGAACTGACCAGCAGCAGACCGTCGGCGCTGAAGACGATCGCCTGCCGCACACCGGGTACCGCGGCGACCTCCGAGATCATCCAGCCTCGCTGCTCGGGGTTCTCCACGTAACTCATGCTCACGCCTGTCCTTCTGCGGAATCGGGGGTTGGGGGGGTTGATCCGCCCTGGCCCTGGTGCGGGCCGGGACGGGGGTCGGGCACGGAACGGCCGCCCTCGAAGAACTGCTCCATCCAGTCGCCGGCCTCCTCGGGTGTCACCGGGGGCGCCGAGGCGGCGGGGGCCGGTTCGGCGGTCGGCAGGTACGCGTCGCGCCGTGAACGCCGCTGCGGGAGGCGGCCGGTCGGCGCCGGGTTCCGGGCGGCGTGACGGGCCTGGCCGGGAGCGGGTGCCGTCCCGGCCCCGGAGGGGTCCGTGGGGCCGGTGACGCCGGTGGGCGCGGCCCCGTCGGACGGTGGAGCACCGGCGCCCACCCCTGACGTAACGTCACTGCCGCTCGTGGCGGAGGGGTTCGGGTGGGCCGGAGCGGGCTCGGGCGCCCGGCTGCCGGTGGACTGTTCGGGTACGGACGGACCCGTCGCCGTCGCACGCCGGGCGAGCGGCGGCTCGGCGGTGTGCGCGGCGGGCGTGCCCGCCGGGGCGATGGCCTCCAGCACGTCCGTCGGGATGAGCACCACCGCGCGTACGCCGCCGTACGGGGACGGGCCGAGGTCGACGTGGAAGCCGTGCCGGTCGGCGAAGCGGCCCACGACCGCGAACCCGGTCTGCGGGATCTCACCGACGTCACCGACGCCCAGGAGACGGCGGCCCGAGACCACCTCGCGGGCCTCGGCGAGCCGGTACTCGTCGAGCCCCAGGCCGCCGTCGTCCACCTCGATGACGGCGCCGCGCTGCACGGTCCGCACGGTGACCGGGACGGCGGTGCTCGGCGGGGAGTACTCGGTCGCGTTGGCGAGGAGTTCCGCCATCAGGTGGATCAGCGGCTCGACGACCGGCGCGGCGATCCCGATGTCCGGGTCGCCCGAGACCTCGACACGGGTGAACGCGACGATCCGTCCCGACGCGGCCCGTACCGCGTCGACCAGCGCCAGCGGCTTCTGCCACTGCTGTCCGGGCCATTCGCCGCAGAGCACCTTGAGGCTCTGCGCGTGCCGTGCCTGCTGGGTGGCCGCGTGGTCCACCCGCATGGTGGACTCCAGCAGTTCGGCGTCTCCCGGATACCGGTCCGAGATCCCCGTGACGCTGGCCTGGATGCGGTGGGCCGATGTCTGCACCCGGCTGGCCAGTTCCACCAGCGCCAGCCGCTGGGACTCCTCGCGGTGCTCGACCGCGTCGCGCACCTCGGTCAGCAGCCGGTCGAGGAGTCCGGCCGTGGCCTCGTCCAGCCGGTCCGCGCCGTGCCGGGCGCCCGGGTCCTGCCGCCCGGCGAGCGCGGCGGGCAGCCGCTCCTGGACGACGTGCCCGACCTCCGCCCTCATGAGGGCGGCGCCCTGTTGCGTGTGGCGACGCCAGTCGGCGTCCCGGCGCATCAGCTCCTCGCCGCGTTCCCGGACGTCCGTCAGCAGACGGGCGGCCTCGGAGTCGGCGCGTCTGTGCCGCCGGCGCAGTGCGGTCAGGAGGGCGAGCACCGCCAGGGCGACCACGGCGTACACCGAGGCGACGAGGGGACGGTCGGCCGCGAGGAGCACCACCGGCGCCGCGAAGGTGAGGAACGCGAGGGTCAGTACCGCCGGCCAGAGGTACTGCGTCCGGCGAGAGGGGGAGACGGACGCGGAAGAACGGGCCATGAAGAACCTTTGTATCGGCTGTATAGGCTTCGGATTGGCTGAAAGACGCCGCCGGGGCGAGCCGAGCGGCGACTCACCGGGGGGCGCGGCGGCGCTGAGGAGTGAGTGCGGTCGCCAGGGGTTCGAGGCCGCGCCGCCCCGGCCCGTTGGTCCCCTGACAAGCTTTCACCTCGCGTTTTGTGCAGGCCGCCGACGCATCTGATGACGCATTGAAATCGTATAGTCGCGTTGCGTATGACCAGGGCACTTTCCGGTCATCTTCTGCTCGCTCGTCAGGGGTACGAAGCAGGCGGAACGCCCCGAGTCGCCACTCCCGGCCCGCCGTCCGGGCTCCCTGGGGTGCCGCCCGGCCGGCCCGGGGCAGGCGGATCGGCAGGGCCCCGGAGGAGCGCCGCACGCGGTGCGTCCGGGCATCCGGCGGGCAGCGGGCACGGCCGGACGGGGGACGGCCGAACGACACGTCACCCGTCCGTTCCGGGGCCTCTGAGCAGGCTCTTCACCCGACCGAGCGGTGGTTACGGTCCCCGCCGGGGCCGACCGCCGGGAGGACACGGCGAACACGGCGTGTTTCGCTCCGGGTGTGAGCCGTTCCGGGTCACACCCGTGCACATCCGATGCGCTGCCCATGGTGCGGCCGGCCGCGCCGGATCGATCCCGTGGGTTCGCCTCCCTCACCACCTCACAGGGGTCCTCATGAAACGTCACAGCGTCACGACCACCTCCCCCACCGCCGGCGCCCATCCGGTCGGCGCGACCGCCTCGGCGCGGGCCGACGCCGACGCGAGAACGGCGGCGACCGGCGCGGCCGCGACCGGCACCCGAACCTCCGTCACCCCCTGCGCGGGGGCCTGAGATGCGCGGATTCCGCACGCTCCCGGCCGCGGCGGGGGCCACCGTACTGATCGCGACCGCCCTGTCCGCCCTGAACCCGGTCTCCGCGCAAGCGGCCGTGGCGTGCGACGAAACGGCGCTCATCACCGCGGTCGACGCCGCCAACGCGGCGGGCGGGGGCAATGTCGTCCTGGCGGCCGACTGCACGTACACCATGAGCGTGCCCCACAGCAGCGACGCGGACGGCCCGAACGCGCTCCCGATCATCACCACCGCGATCACCCTGACCGGGGACACGGATACCATCATCCGTTCGACCGCGCCCGGCACGCCGGCCTTCCGCATCGCCAAGGTCGCCCCCGGCGGCGACCTCACCCTCAAAGGGAACGTCACCCTGCGCAACGGCAGGGCCGCCACGGACGGCGGGGGCATCCTCAACCACGGGGCCGTCACGCTCACGGCCGGCACACTGACCGGCAACACCGCGCTCGGCAGGGGCGGCGCCCTCGCCAACGCGGACATCGCGGCTCCGGCCAAGGGCGCGGTGGCGACGTTCACGAACAGCACCGTCTCCGACAACACCGCCACCGGCCAGGGCGGCGGCATCCGCAACGGCTCGCGGGGCTCCCTGACCACCACCAGCAGCGCCGTCCGGGGAAACACCTCGGGAGCCCAGGGCGGCGGCATCGCCGCGGTCGACTCGACCGCGACCACCCTCACCAGCACCCCGGTCAGCGCCAACCGCGCCGTCCTGGCCGGTGGTGTCCACCGCTCGAACGGCGTCATGACCCTCACCTCGTCACCGATCAGCGGCAACGCTCCCACCAACTGTGTCGGCAGCACTCCTTCGGTACCGGGCTGCGTCGGCTGAGACAGGGGCCCGCGGGCGCTCAGGGCAGGGCGCCCACGGGCTCGCACTCGTGCTTGCGGGCGCGCGCCAGCAGCGCGGCCGCGTCCGGCCGGGCCTGCAACGCGTTGAGGACCAGCAGCCACCACTCGTGCAGCCGGTCCAGCAGCCCTTGCTGTCCGACGAGTTCCTCCGTGAGGGTGTACAGCCCGAAGAAGGCGCAGACCAGGGTCCCGGCCGTGGCCGACGGCTCGACCCCCGCCGCCAGTTCCCCCTCGGTACGGGCCTGCGCGAGGAGCCGGGTGGCGGCCCCGGTCCAGACCGCGAACGGCGCGGGCACCACCGCGTCGATGGTGCGGCGCTCCGTCCACAGCCGCGCCCCCGCGCGTGCGATGGGCTCCTCCCGCAGGGCCCTGGCGATCTCGAAGCTCAGCGCGACCAGCCGCTCCAGCGGTGGCACGTCGGCGGCCCGGTACCGCGCGGCCAGCTGCGGCCAGGCGGCGAACTGCTCCCGCACGACGGCGAGTGCGAGCTTCTCCTTGCTGGAGTAGTGGAAGTAGATCGCCCCGCTGGTCCGTCCCGACAGCGCGCTTATGTCATTGATGCTCGTTCCTGCGTACCCCTGTTCGGCGAAGAGATGTGCTGCGGCTTCCAATAACGACCTTCGGGTCACCCGCGCCCTGTCCTGCACGCCCGTTCCGCCTCCGCTCAACAGCTCCATTATTCCGGTGCAGAAATCTAGTGCGCCCGCGTACCACCGACGCGGCACATCGCTGATTGTGCGTGGAGATTATTATTATTCTTCGCCCGTGCACACGCGGGGGTGACATCGAGGACGTTCCCGCTTCACTTCTGGCCGTTTTCGAACACGGCGTTCCCCTACGGCGATCATGGCCCGGCCCGCGCCAATTCGGCTGCTTCGCAACGAAGTTGCCGGGCGCCGCTCACTCGGCCGACCGGCCGGGACCGCCCGCCTCGTCTCGCGCGTACTGCGCCACGGGCCGCCCGTCAAACACTCGAAGTAGTGATTGCGTCACTCTCCGGCGCGAAATTAACGTAGTCAACACGATGTTTCGGGGCCAACCGAAGGAAGCCTGAGCGTTTCCGTCATGGAGGGCCCCTGGAGGCCGATACGTCCGCCTCCGCGCCCGGTCACCGACGACCGCTCGGAACCCCCACCCGCGTCTGCCGGGTGAGCCCACTCCGCGGTCCGACTCCTCACGGCGCCCGCCGATTGCGCGGGGCCGGCGCACTCTCCGAGAACGGCAGGGAAATGACAGCTCATCGCATTCTTTCCTGGTCCCCGGCAGCCATCGTCTTCGACTGCGACGGCACTCTGATGGACACCGAACGGCACTGGCAGGACGCCCGCAACAGGGTCTTCCACGAATTCGGGCTCAAGCCCGCACCCGGATTCGCCGAGCGCGCGAAGGGCGTGCACTACACCGAATGCGGAACGCTCATGGCCGAGGAGACCGGGAAACCGGAACTCGCCGACGACATGATCCACTCGCTCCTCAAGCACTTCACGGCGCTCGTCGCCGAATTCCCCGCCACCATGCCGGGCGCGGCGGCCCTGGTGCGGATCGCGGCCGGCCATCTGCCACTCGCCGTCGCCAGCAACTGCCCGCTGGAGGTGGTGGAGTCCAGCCTCTCGCGGGCCGGGCTGCTCAGCCACTTCGCCCATGTCGTCGTCCCGGGCGACGGAGTGCGGCCGAAGCCCGAACCGGACGTCTACGCGACCGCGGCCCGTCTCTGCGGGGTGGCTCCCGAGACGGCGATGGCGGTCGAGGACTCCCTGACCGGCATCGACTCGGCCCGCCGGGCCGGACTACGGGTGCTGGGCGTGGGCCCGCGCCCGGCCGGGCAGGGCGCCGACCAGGCCGACCTCTGGGTCAGCACCCTGGGTGATCCGGAGCTGCTGGCCTGGGCCCGCTCCCGGGTCACCGCGGAGGCACGGCCCGCCGGCCGATGAGACGCCCGGTGCGTGCCGCTCCCGTGGTGGCCGGGAGCGGCGCGCACCGGGTCCCGGGTCACGCACCGGGCTCCGGTTCGGCGCTCTCGACGACGGCCCGGCGCCACCCGGCGCCACGTGATCCGTCGCCACGCCGTCCGTCGCCGCCTCACCTGGCGTCACGACACCTCGTCACGTCACCTGTCGACGTGTCATCCGTCGCCGCGCAGATACGGTTCAAGGCTGTGGACGGTGCCTCCGGCCGAGGCGAAGAGCAGGGCGATACCGACCGCTCCCGGGTCCGGCACACCCGTCACCCGGTCGCCCAGATAGCTCGCCCGCCCCATCCGCGCCCGCAGCCGGGCCGTGTCCCGCACTCCCTGCCACGCCGCGTCCGCCGCCGCGGCCAGCGCGCGGTCGGGCGGACTGTCCGCCGGTTCGGCGCGCAGCGACCGGGCCGCCGGGGTCAGCGCGTCCACCAGTGTCTTGTCCCCGGGCGCCGCCTCGCCCACCCGGCGGATGGCGGCCAGCCCCTCCTCCGTACCCTCGGCGAGGCCGGCGGTGGTCAGTGTGGTGCCGGAGGCGGCGACGGCCGCTCCCAGCGCCTGGAACAGCAGCCCGAAGAGAGGACCGCTGGTCCCGCCTATCTCGTCGAGGAAGGCGGTGGCCACCGTCTCCAGCGGCTCCGACGCCTTCTCGTGACTGCCGCCCCGGTCGAAGAGGCGCAGTGCGGCCCGCACACCGGCGCTCAGGTTGATGCCGAAGTCGCCGTCGCCGACCCGTTGGTCGAGGGCGGTGAGTTCGGTCTCGGTGGCGTACGCCGAGTCGGCGAAGCGGTGCATCCAGCCACTCGTGTACGCCCCGTCGAAGGTCTCGTTCGTCGTCACGTCCTACTCCTGTTCCCCGGTTTTCCGGTTCCCCGGTCCCCGGGCTTCGCCGTTCGCCCGGTCACCAGCACAGCGCCGCCGTGCGGACGGGCGCCTCGTAGAAGTCCAGCACCCGGGCGTCGGCCACGAGCAGGGTGAGGGAGAAGCCCCGCATGTCCAGGGCCGTGACGTAGTCGCCGATGAGGGAACGGGCGAGTCCGGTCCCCCGGGCGTCGAGCACCCGGCCCAGCTCCCCGAAGATCCCGTACAGCTCCAGCGGGGTGACCGAACCCAGTCCGTTGACCAGCGCGATCACCGAGTCGTCCGGCCCGGGGCCGAGCGCCGCCAGCAGCGCGTCCGTCATCTCCTCGACCAGCGACCCGACGGACCCGTGCCGCCGGGTGTGATCGGCGCGCTCGCCGTGTATGCCGACGCCGTACTCCAGCTCGTGCGCCGGCAGCTCGAACGCCGGTCTCCCGGTGGTCGGCGCGGTGTGGGCGGCGGATGCGACGGCCAGGGTGCGGCAGCGTTCCGCCAGGGCGGCGCCGAGGTCGGCCAGTTCCCGCAGTCCCATGCCGGTGTCCGCGGCGGCGCCGAGGATCTTCTCGATGAGCACCGTGCCGCCCGTGCCCCGACGGCCCGAGGCGATGTCCGCCGAGTCGGAGGCCAGGTCGTCGTCGACGAGGACGCGTTCACAGGGGATGTCGTGGTGGGCCAGGCGTTCGGCGGCGATGCCGAAGTTGATCCGGTCGCCGGTGTAGTTCTTCACGATGTGCAGGACGCCCTCGGACCGGGCGACCGCCAGGGACGCCTGGTACACCTGCCGGTTGTGCGGTGAGGCGAAGACCCGGCCCGGACACGCGGCGTCGAGCATCCCCGCGCCGACGAATCCGACGTGCAGCGGTTCGTGGCCCGAGCCGCCCCCGGAGAGCAGAGCCACCCGCCGGGCCTTCGCCGTGTGCCGTGCGGTGAAGTAGCCGTGACCGGTGTCGTAGGTGACGAGATCGGCATGGGCACGGGCGAAACCGGCCAGGGCGTCCGGCACCAGTGCATCGGTGCTGTTCTCGAAGTACGAGACCATTCGGGGTCCTCCGTCCTCCAAGGCCGCGAGCGGCTGAGCGAACCGACTTCCCGGCGGCGCGGGTCACTCCATGCTGGGGGCGAGCGGCACGGGCGGCAACTCAACCCCGGCGCCACGCGCGTTTTCCGGCCGTGCCACCGGGACGCGGCACGGGACACGCCCGTTCGGCCGACGGCCGACCGGGCGAGGAAGCGGACGACGGTCAAGAGGCGCGAACCGGGGCGGTGCCGGGGCCCGTGCGCGAGCGGGCCGGGCACGGGAGCGGTACGAGGACAGCCACGGGCACGGGTGCGGAGCGGCCACCGGTACGGCCGGACGCACGGGTACGACGTACGGGCACGCGCCCGTGCCGTGGCACCCGCCCGGGCCCGCCACGGCACGGGCGTGGATACGCGTACGGCCGTGGACACGCGTACAGGCACGGGCACACGACGGCGCGGGCATGGGTACGCGTACGGACACGGCGCGGGCATGGGTACGCGTACGGACACCGGGCACGGGCACCGCGACGGCGCGTGCGGCCGCTTCTCGTCCCCGCCCCCGTCCGGGCGCGGACGCGCGGCGCGGATCAGGCGGGCGCGTCGAACGTGCCGGGGCTGGCGGGGGTGGCCCGCCACTGCGCCGTACGGTCCCGGCCGGCCTCGGCGAGTCCGCGCCGCACTCCTTCGGCGTCCAGATCGGTGGTGTAGACCGGTGTCCCCGGCTGCTGCCGCCACGACTCGTCGAGGCCCCCCGCGTCGACCGGATCGAAGCCGAGCGCGTCCACCAGTTCCATGACGACGGCCTTGGCCCGCTCGTCGTCCCCGGCCACCGGCAGTGCGATCCGGCCGGGGGTTCCGGGCTCACGGGCTTCGTCGCCGAGATGCTGGGCGTAGATGTTGTTGAACGCCTTGATCACCGGGTGACGCAACCGCTTCTCGGCCCAGCGGCTCTCCGGCAGCCCCTCCTCGATCTCGTCGATCCGGCCGTCGCGCTGCCGGGGGTAGTAGTTGCCGGTGTCGACGACGATCAGGTGCTCGGACACGTCGTCGAAGAGCCCGGCGGGCAGGTCGGGGACCCTGATCTCGGGAATCGTCACCACGACCAGGTCCGCCCCCTTCGGAGCGTCCTCGGCCGCCACCGCCCGTGCCCCGGTCTCCGCGGCCAGGTCGGTGAGGGTCTGCGGGCCCCTGGAATTGGCGACCACGACCTCATGGCCGAGTTCCGTCAGCCGTCGGGCGAGGGTGCCGCCGATGTTTCCGGCGCCGATGATGCCGATCTTCATACGCCTGCTCCTGCTGGGTGTCGTGGTGAGGCATGGACGCGCTGACGGCCTCCTCCACTCCCTGCCGTGGGGGAGGCCGTCACCCCCGGCCCTGTTCTCCCCCAGCCTGCGAGTACGCCGCGGACCGCGCAACCAGTGTCCCGCCCCGGACCGTGCGGGGTCCCTGCGCCCGGACGGCCGTCACCGTGCGCATGACGTTCGAAAACCCCCATTCCCGGGCGCACACGCACACAGTGGCCCAGGTCACATCCGAGCCCATTCCTGGTATGGACATGACCAAGTGGCGCCGCTAATCTCGGAGTTGGTCTAGACCGCAGCAAGGTGAGCGCGTACGCCCCGTCCATCCCGCAGCGACCCCCACTCCCACCCCCCAGGAGCGAAGCATGCGCAGGAAGATCACCTCGACACTTCTCGGCCTCGGAATGGTCGGCGCCTCCGTATTGGCCGTATCCGGCAGTGCGCAGGGCCACGGCTACACCGACTCCCCCATCAGCAGGCAGCAGCTGTGCGGCAACGGCACCGTACGCGGCTGCGGCCAGATCCAGTGGGAGCCCCCGAGCGTCGAGGGCCCCAAGGGCTTCCCCAGCAAGGGCCCCGCCGACGGCCTCATCTGCGCGGGCGGCAACGGCCGCTTCTCCGAGCTGGACGACCCGCGCAGCGGGAACTGGCCCGCCACCAACGTCAGCGCCGGCCAGAACTACACCTTCAGCTGGCGGATCTCCGCCCGGCACGCCACGACCGACTTCCGCTACTACATCACCAAGGACGGGTACAACCCCGCCAAGCCGCTGACCAGGGCCGACCTGGACCCGCAGCCGTTCCTGACCGTGCCGTTCGGCGGCCGCCTGCCGGGCAACACGGTGACCCACACCGGCACGCTGCCCCAGAAGTCCGGCAAGCACCTGATCCTCGGCGTGTGGACGGTCGCGGACACCGGTAACGCCTTCTACGCCTGCTCCGACGTGAAGTTCTGACGGGCGGTCCGCTCCCGCCGCACGCTGCCCCACGCACACAGCCGCCGCCTCCGTCCGGTCGCGCCCTCAGGCGCGGCCGGACGGTGCGCGTTCCGGCCGCGCCGGGCGCGGGGGTCGCGGAGCAACCCCGCGGAACAACCCCACGGGACGGCACCACAGTTGGCCGAACATCGCGTAGACCAATTAGGTGTCTGAGGCATCTAGTGGGCAGGGACCGGTAGGAATCCTCCCCTCCCGTCTGTGAGGCCCGCCATGTCAGAGACCGAGACCGTCTCCTTCCCGCAGGACCGCACCTGTCCCTATCACCCGCCCACGGGGTACCGCCCACGGCCCGAGGACGGGCCCCGGCGACCGCTCTCGCTCGCGACGCTCTTCGACGGCCGCAGGGTGTGGCTCGTCACCGGGCACGCCGAGGCCCGCGCGCTGCTGGTGGACAAGCGGCTGTCGTCCGCCCGGGAGAACCCGGACTTCCCCCTCTTCAACGAACGGGTCGCCGCGACCAGACGACGTGTCGCACTGGTCGGGCTCGACGATCCCGAGCACAACGTCCAACGCCGCATGCTGATCCCGAGCTTCACCCTCAAGCGGACCGCGGCGCTGCGGCCACGCATCCAGGAGACCGTGGACCGGCTGCTGGACGCGATGATCGAGCAGGGGCCGCCCACCGACCTGGTCACCGACTTCGCACTGCCCGTCCCCTCGATGGTGATCTGTACGCTGCTCGGTGTCCCGTACGCCGACCACGAGTTCTTCGAGGAGCAGTCGCGCAAGCTGCTGCGGGGGCCGTCGGCCGCCGACATCGACTCGGCGCGCGACGCGCTCGACGACTACTTCCGGGTACTGATCGACAGCAAACAGAAGAACACCGGTGAGGGACTGCTGGACGAACTGATCGCCCGTCAGCTCGCCGACGGGGACATCGACCGGGAAGAACTCGTCCAGTTGTCCCAGATCCTGCTGGTCGCGGGCCATGAGACGACCGCGAACATGATCTCGCTGGGCACCTTCACGCTCCTCCAGCATCCGGCGGAGCTGGCCAGGTTGCGCGAGTCGGAGGACCTGATGCCGTCCGCCGTCGAGGAGTTGCTGCGGTACCTGTCCATCGCGGACAGCATGGCCCGGCTGGCCATGGAGGACATCGAGATCGGTGGAGTGACGATCCGGGCCGGTGACGGCATCGCGCTGGCCGCGTCGGTGATCAACCGCGACGAGGCCACCTACCCGTCACCGGACCGACTGGACCTGGGCCGGGAGGCGCGCCATCACGTCGCCTTCGGCTTCGGCGTCCACCAGTGCCTCGGCCAGAACCTGGCGCGGGCCGAGATCGAGATCGCGCTGCGCTCCCTCTTCACCCGGCTGCCGGGGCTGCGACTGGCGGCGCCCGCCGACGACATCCCCTTCAAGCCGGGCGACACGCTCCAGGGCATGCTCGAACTGCCCGTGTCGTGGTGACCGCGCACCGGCCGGGGACCACGGGACAGCCCTCAGGAAAGGAACCACTCGCGATGCAGATCAGTATCGACACGGACGTGTGCATCGGCGCCGGCCAGTGCGCCCTGACCGCTCCGAAGGTCTTCACCCAGGACGACGACGGCCTCAGCGCTCTGTTGCCGGGGCACGAGGACGCCGTCGAGGGCCCGATGACCGGGGAGGCGGCGCGTGCCTGTCCCGTGGGGGCGATCACACTGGAGTGACCGGGCGGACGTCCCGGCGGACATGCCGCCGGGGCGTCGGCGTGATCACGCCGACGCCCCGGACACCGATGGCGGAACCGCTCACCGTACCGCCGGAGTGACACCGCACTCTTCCCGACGGCCCGAAGGGCTGTCCCGCGATCCGTGGTGGATCAGCGTGCGGCGTCAGATGTGGTGCGTCGCGAGGCGGAGGGGCGTCCTCGTACTGGATGCATGGGGACGTTCCGACAACGCCGCGAGGTGCCGTAGCTGTCGTCGCGCGCCCACCAGGAATTAGCGGGACAGCCCTCAGGCGGTCGCCGTCCAGCGGATCTGTGTGCTGCACAGCGAGACGACGACCGCCGACAGCGCGACCGCGCCCAGCCCCCACACCAGACTGCTGCCGCTCGCTATGAACCCGATGACCGGCGGCCCGGCCAGCAGGCCCGTGGTGCCCATGGCGGCGACCAGGGTCAGTGAGTCCGAACCCTGTCCCGCCGCCGCCACGTACACGCACGGGGTCACGGCCGCGATGCCCAGCCCGACGCAGGCGAACCCGATCAGGGCGGGCACCACTCCACCGGCCAGCAGCGCGAGCGCCAGGCCGAGACCGGCCAGCAGACTGCCGACGCGGACGATCCGTCCGTCACCCCAGCGGCTGCGCCAGCCGTCGGCGAAGAGACGGGCCAGCACCATCATCCCGGAGACCACGGCGATGCCCATGGGCGCCAGCTCCGCGGAAGCCTCGACGACGTCCTTCATGTAGAGGGCCGACCAGTCGTTCATGGAGCCCTCGACCACCGTGCCGAACGCCATCGCCGCGCACATCCACAACGTCAGACGGGACGGTACGGTCCACCGGCTGCCGCTCTTCTCCTTCCCCTCCTTCTCCTCCTTCTCCTTGCGCTCGGCGGGCCGATCGTCCGTGAGCAGCCCGGTCCTGGCGTACGCGAGCAGCAGGAGCAGCAGGACGGCGGCGACACCGAAGTGCACGACCACGGTCGAGGTGAGCGCGTTCACCCCGGAGGCCAGGAGCGCGGCCAGCAGGGAGCCACCGCTGAACGTCGCGTGCAGCCTGGCCATGGCGTTCCGCGAGTACTTCACCTCCAGCGCGGCGCCCTGCGCGTTCATGGCGACGTTCAGGCCACCGACCGCGACCCCGTCGAGGCACATCACCAGCAGGGCGACCGGGTAGTTCGGCGCCTCGGCCAGCGCGAAGAGCAGTGCGGCGAGGAAGAGGGCCGACAGCAGCGCGAGGTGCTGCGAGCCCAGCCGCTTCATCAGCACCGCCACCAGCGGAAACGAAACTGCCGCGCCCACGCCGGTGGCCATCAGCAACAAGCCGACCTCCGCCGCCGTCAGGCCGAGGTCCGCCTTGATCGCGGGAATCCGTGCCGCCCAGGTGGCGTACTGGAAGCCGAGCGAACAGAACAGGGCGGCGATCGCCAACTGCGCGCGCAGGAATGGATCGTGAACGCGGAACATGTGTATCAACCCACTTCGTCTTGCAAGGATGAGCCGCGCAGCACAGCGCCGGTCGGCTTCGACTTCTCGGCTCGGTCCACCCGCACCGTCGTGGACATGTACACGGCGTCCGTGCCGTAGCCGCCCGGCGGCACGACCCCCGGGTGGGCGACGAATCCGTTCGCCGCCCAGTAGGTGTCGGTGCCGCCGACGGCCACCAGGGACATCCGCTCGTACCCCTGTGCCGCGGCCGTCGCCGTGACGTGGTGCAGGAATTGCTTGGCCAGCCCTCTGCCGCGAAGGTCCTCCGCGATGACGAGGTCGTGCAGATGCAGGTTGCGCGAGTGGAAGTCGGTCTGTTCCGCCCGGGTCAGATCCGGGTAGCGGAACATCGGGTAGGGCAGTGCCAGCAGATATCCCGCCAGCCGCTGCCCGAGGTCCAGCACGAAGCACGTGCCCGGCGACGCGCGGACCCTGGACTCCAGCGCGGCGCGGTCCTCCGACAGTCCGAGGGCGGCGTAGGCACCGGATTCCAGCGCCACGATGCCGTCCCAGTCACGGTCGGAGATGTGCCGCAGGCGCACATCGAGGTTCATCTACCGAAGGCCTTCCCCGGACGCGCCGACACCGGAAGGCAGCCGCCGGTGACGCGGATCGTCCCGTTCGCCGTCCCCCACGGGTATCAAGGTGTACGGAAGCGGGTCGAAACCGTTGAACCCCTGGGTCATGTAACTGGTCGCGTACGCACCACAGGAGAGGACCCAGACGGGATCGCCGGACGTGGCCGTCTCGGGCACCTCGACCAGCCCGTGCTCGTGCGAGTAGGCGTCGTCGCTGTCACAGGTGGGACCCGCGACGACGGCCGGTACGTACGAGGCGTCGGGGTGCGAGGGGAACACGAGCCGGTACTGCAACTCGTCCATCTCGTACAGCCCGTTGAACTTCCCGCAGCTCAGGTAGAGCCAGTGCTGGCGTTCACCGTTCAGCTTCTGCCGCGCCGACAGCCGGGCCACGTGCGCCCGGATGGCACCGTGGTCGGCGACCAGATAGCGGCCCGGCTCCACGATGAAGTCCAGCGCGCTCGCGGAGATCTCCCTCAGCCGCCGGGTGCCCTCCCGGATCTCGGCGAAGATCGCGGCGATCGGGGGGTCCAGCTCGTTGCCCCGCTTGTCGCGGTACCCGCGGGCCGGCAGGCCACCACCGAGATTGATGTGGTCGAGCCGTATTCCGCGCCGGCCCAGGGCCACGACGACATCGGCCAGGCGGTCGAGGGCGCTTCGCCACGCCTGCGCCGTCATCTGCTGCGAGCCGACGTGAATGGACAGTCCGGACGGTGTCAGCCCCAGGTCCCGCGCCCTCTCCAGCACGCGCACGGCGTCGTCGGCCGAGCAGCCGTACTTGTTGCTGAGGCCCCAGAGCGCCCCGCCCCCGTCGGTGGCCAGCCGGCAGAACACCCGCGCGCCGGGGGCGTGGGCGGCGATCGCCGTCACGTCCTCCAGGCTGTCGGTCGCGAAAACCCTGATGCCGAGACGGTACGCGTCGACGATGTTCTGGTCGGACTTGACGGTGTTCCCGTAATGAATTCTCTCGACCGGCACCCCGGTGCCGATCGCCTGCCGGATCTCGTTGGGGCTCGCCGCGTCGGCGCCGGCGCCGTTCCCGGCCAGCAGGGAAAGCACCTCGTCCACCGGACACGCCTTCATGGCGAATCGGACGGAGACGCCGGGCAGTTGTCTCAGCAGGTCCTCGTAACACGCTTCTATTCCGGGGAGGTCGTAGACGATCTGGTCCTCGGTGGCGGCGGCGAGAGCCGCGAGCAGGGCCGTGTTCTTGTGCATCATCGACAGTCTCAGCCCGACTGCCGTTGGAGTTGTCCGAGATCCGTGGCTCTGCCCGCCTCGATCATCGGACCCCATGCCTCGGTGAGCAGTGCGAAGTTCTCGATGTCCTGGCGGGCCTCGTCGAGCAGTCGCTCACGACGTGAGGCCAGGAGGTCGGCGAACGTGGCGTATCTGCCGCCCAGCTTCCGGTAGGAGCTGTCCAGGACGTCCAGCCGCCACACATTCTCCGCGCGGTCGAGGCCGGTGCTCTCCCTGGCGAATTCCACGACGGCGGACGCCCGTACCTGATCGTGCTCGTCGAGCAGCGCTTCGCCACTCTGCGCCATTCTTTCGTAAATGAAGTTGAAATAAAGCATCGAGAGGAAGAACTTCACGAACCGCAGCTGGTAGGCCATGAATCCGGGGTCGGTGCGGCGTTCCCCGGTGTAGAAGTTCTCGATGTTGCGGTTGTGCAGGACGCCGGGCAGGGCGGCGTCGTGCACGAGGTGGATCAGGAAGTAGTCGCTGCCGATGGTGTCCGTCGCGGGCGGCAGCGGCACACGTTCGTGCACCTGGTGGAAGCTGATGTTGCACATGTCGACGCGCATGGGGTCGACGAGTCCCAGGGACGAGTGGTCCCGGGTGAAGGGCTCGGCGCCGGCTCCCCGGAAGGACTCGTCGACGAGCTGCCGCTTCTGCTCGTCCGACCAGTCCTGGGGCGCCCACAGGCTGACCACGTCGTGGTAGACGCCGCGGTCGAGCCGGTGGATCTCGTCGATGTCCACGGACGGCTCGCCCGTGAAGGAACTGCCCACCATCGCCACCGGCCGGTGTGCGTGCGCCGGGTCCAGCGTGGTCTCGGTGACCCCGCTCGCCGCGTCGGCCGCGGTCTTCCCGAGGGACATCAGCTCGTGGTGGACGGGATGGACGGGCACGCCGTCGACGACCTGGTAACGGCTGTCGGAATCCCTGCGGTGCACGGACTCGCAGCCGAGCGCGGCACCGATGAGGAAGGCGCGGTTGGTGCAGGCGCCGTAGGACAGGGCGTCCGGCAGCATGAGGTCGAGCAGCAGCTCGGGTTCCGCCAGGCCGGCGCGGCTGATCACCCGGCGCAGGAAGTCCCGCTGAGCCGCCTCGTCCAGATGGTGCGTCACCACTCCGGGCGCCCTGCGCGTCTCGCGCACGACCTTCGCGTGCTCGGCGAACACGGGCTCGGCGGAGGAGTCCAGGATCAGCAGGTGGACCTCGACGCCGAAGTGCTCGGCCGCGTGGTCCGCCTCCTCGCCGATGGCGGATATCGTCGCCGCGCACGCCCTGTTGGTGGGAAGGGTCAGGCAGATTCTGCGCATGCTGCTCCCCCGGTCGGCCGGCCGAGATCCCGGCCGGTCCACGATTCAAGACCCAGCAGCTTGGCGCCCAGGTCGGTCAGCTCGGCGGTCTCGTACCGCAGCGATTCGTGCTTCGTGGCGTCGCCGACCAGCGTCGCGTTCCAGTCCGGCGTGCTGAGGTCGCGCCAGGACTCGACCCGGGAGCGCCGCAGCCTCTCGTGCGTTTCGAGCGCGGGCATCATCGAGAGGTACTGGACCGAACGGACACGGTTCCCGGAGGTGTTCGGGGCCACTCCGTGCGCCAGCAGACCGTTCCAGATCAGCAGGTCACCGGCCTCCAGCTCCGGTCGGACCACGGGCATGTCCGCCCGGTCGAACGCGGGTCGGATCGGGTCCCGGTCGGCCGGCTGGAGGGCCTTCCACCGGTCGAACCGGCGGAACAGCTCGGGCGCGCACTGGAAGCCGCCGCTCGCCTCGTCGGTGTCGTTCAGGGCGATGATCCCCTGGACCCGCTGCGGCAGCATGCCGAGCGTGGTGTCGACATCCCAGTGCAGCTCGATGTCGAAACCCTTCTCCGTCGGCGCTATGAGCGCGCGGTCCCGGTTCTTGATGTTGGGCGGATTCAGATTGAGCCGGTCCAGGGTGACCCAGAGTTCTTCGCAGTCCCATACGTCGACGAAAGCGTCGTACACCCGCTGGGCCTGACGGCTGTCCCACAGAAGCTGGTGGTGGTACGCCTCCACGAAACCGTAGATGTGCAGTTCCCGGTCCAGATCCGTACGGAATTCACGGTCCTCGTACCAGGTTTCGGGCCGCTCCGGATCAAGTCCCTGGAAATCCCAGGTGAAATCCAGCAGACGTTTCGCGGCGTCGGCCGGGATCGCCTGCTTCACCACGATGTATCCGTACGTCTGCCAGAAGGCGAAGTCCTCCTCGGAAAGGACCCGGAGTTCCCGGGTCTTCCGGAGGTCCCGCAACTGCGTCCGGGCCAGATAGGTATCGGCGTCCGAGCTGAAATAGGGGACGTCCGAGGGTGCCCGATACAGATAGTCGTCAGGCTTCGACATGCAATCACTCCAAAAAATTGAGATCTTCCGTGCCCGATCGGGCCGCCCCCGGACCGCTCTCGCGTCGGAACACACCAGCGGCGCGGGGCCCGCACGGCAGAACCGGGACCGGTCTCCGCGCACCCGTCGAGGCCGACGCCGATGTGGGCCACGATCAGTCACCGAGCGCCAGTGAGAAGGAGATTGAGCGAACGACGGCGGTCGGTGTGGTTGTCGGGGGACGAACAGGCGCTCCGCGACGCGACCCGAGGGAAGCACGCTTCGCGCCGACCGGTCGTCCCGGGGGAAATGCGGTTCTCAGCGAATACAGCACGGGCCTGCCGCCCAGTCGTCCCCCCGCACTTGGCGCCCCACACAGACCGTCGACACCTCGGGGGTGCCCTCATGGTGTCGGCAGGCCAACTGGCCCGTCCGCCAAGGAGGGTGCGCCACACCCGCCCCTTGCTGCACTCGTGTCTCACTAAAATGGACTAGACCAACTTCAGGTGTCAACATCGGAATCGGAAACACCAGTCGGCCAAGGCGCCACCCCCTCCTGGCGATTCACACAGAGCGACCCCTGAGTGGCATGCGGTGAGCGATGGTTGTACCGGCCACCGGCACACCGCCGTCGAGCGGCACGAATGTGCGCGATATCGTGGCAGGATTGCGTTCTTCCGACGCCGGCCGACACCGAAATGCGTGTTGGCATTTGGCGCGAGCATGACCGTTCAGCGGGTCACGGACGGATTCGGAGCGCCGCGCGCCGAGAACTCCCGCATCACGGCCGCCACAGAGCCGTCGCGGCAGCATTCCCCAGCCGCCCCGCACGGGCAAGGCGGCTCACGGGGCCGCCGGTTCACCGTCTCCGCCACCACGGGGCACCCTCAGGCACCCGCCCCGGTACACCGCCGACCTCAGGGCGAATCGGACACGAAGTGGTTCCGGCGGGGCGGGCGCCGGGAGAGTTGGCGGAGCGTTAACACGCCATTCTCCTCACCTCGGTCAGTGGTCTATACCTTTGGCAGTAGGATGGGTTGCCCCGATAGAGGGGAATACATGACCGGTGGGGGCCATTCATGACGCTTCATCACTTACCTCAACCTCCTTCCGACCAGGAGCTTTTCTGGTACTTCGGACCTCAACGCCGCTGGGTGCTGATCAGCACCTCCCTCGCCTTCGTCCTCACGGCGGCGACGATGCTGACCTTCGCTCTGCGCACCCCGGCCCTGTGGGCCTTCCTCGCGGTGCTGTCGCTCAACGTCGTCGCCCTCGTGCTGTCGAGCTTCAACGGCCTGCGCCAGCGCAGGCTGACGCGCAGATCCCACGAAGTGCTCGTCCGTGCCTGGAATCCGGCCGGACTCCCGACGGTGGACCTGTACCTGCCGACCTGCGGTGAACCGCTCCCCGTACTGGAGAACGCCTACCGGGCGGTCACGGCGCTGGACTGGCCGGACGCGCTGACCGTCTGGGTACTGGACGACGCGGACCGTACCGAGGTGGCCGAACTGGCCGCCCGGTACGGCTACCGCTACGTCGTACGTCCCGACCGGGGGCATCTGAAGAAGGCGGGGAACCTCAACCACGCGCTCACCCTGAGCACGGCGGAGCACATCGCCATCCTGGACGCCGACTTCGCGCCCCGGCCCGACTTCCTGCGCCATCTCGTGCCGTACCTGGCAGATCCCGGCGTGGGCATCGTCCAGAGCCCGCAGTGCTTCGACACGGACGCCACCATGGGCTGGATACAGCGCGCCGCGGGATCGGCCCAGGAGTGGTTCTTCCGCTGGATCCAGCCGTCCCGCGACGCCAGCGACGCCGCCATCTGCTGCGGCAGCAACGCCGTGTACCGGCGTGAGGCGATCGACCGGGCCGGCGGATTCGCCCGGCTCGACCACAGTGAGGACCTGTACACCGGGCTCGCCCTCCACGAACGCGGGTTCCGCACCCTGTACGTCCCCGTGCTGGTGGCCAAGGGCACCTCGCCCGACAGCCTGGCCTCGTACGTCAACCAGCAGTACCGCTGGGCGATGGGCAACGTGCATCTGCTCACCACCCCCGTGCTGAAGCGGATGGGCGCCCCGTGGCGGATGCGGCTGTGCTTCTACGAGGGGATCGTCGGCTATCTGACCACGGCGGTGAACACCTTCGCGGCGCCGCTGCCGCCACTGGTGATGATGTTCCGGTACCCGGACGACATCCGCCCCTGGCACGTACTGCCCCTGCTCGCCCCGCTCTGGCTGTGGCACGTCCTGATGCCACGTGTCAGCCGGACGCGCTGGCGGGTGGAGGTGATCCGGGCCAACGTGCTGACCAGCGTCGCCGCCGCGGTGGCGTTCCTGCACACCCTGCGGGGGCGCAGCGCGGCCTGGGTACCCACCGGGGCGAAGGGCTCGTCGTCCGGCGGCCTGGCCCGCCGGGTGGTGCTCGTCTCGCTGGTCTGGCTCTGCCTCTCCACGGGGGCCGCCGCCGTCGGGCTCGCCCTGGTCATGTCCCGCAACGGCTGGGGGCCCGCCTGGGGGCTCGGTCTGTATCTGGTGGTGCAGTGCCAGATCAATCTGCCGCTGATCCGCGATCTGCTGGCCGAACTTCGCCCGGCGCGGGCGTCCGGCGCGGCCGTGTCCGAAGTGTCCGACGCACCCGCTGCGACCGTCGCACCCGCTCTGTCCGCCGCTTCCGCTGTCGCCGCCGTGTCCGCCGTGCCCGGCCGGCCGTCCGGAGCGCCGGAGGGTCCGGTGCGTGGGCCGGGCGGTCCCGTGCGTACGCCGGTCCCGGCCCGGTTCTCCGTGCGGGTGCCGGGCGGCGGAATGCTGCCCCGGCGCTGGCCGGAGACGCTGGCCGTCACCGCCGCGCTCGTGCTGACCGCCCTGCTCGCGTCCGGCTGGGTCGACCCGATGCTGCCCTGGCTGAGCTGAAAGGCCCTCGTCACCCATGTCAACAACCGTGGTCCCGGACCCCCGTCCCGACCGCACCACCGACCCCGGCTCCCCGTTCGACGGCTCCGGCCCCCGCAGTCCCCGGCCCCCGGGGCGCCGCGGTTCCGGGAGCGCTCCCGGCCACACCAGGTTCCGTCCCGACATCGAGGGACTGCGGGCGGTGGCCGTGCTCTGTGTGCTGGCGTTCCACGCGGCCCTGCCCGGATTCGCCGGGGGCTTCGTCGGCGTGGACGTCTTCCTCGTCATATCCGGCTATCTGATCACCGGTCTGTTGGTCCGTGAGGCGGTCGCCACCGGCCGCGTCCGGCTCGGGGAGTTCTTCTCGCGCCGGGCCCGCCGACTGCTCCCGTCCGTCGCCGTGGTGCTCGCCGCGGTGGCACTGGCGGGGGCGTGGCTGACCGTGCCGCTGCGGCGCACCGACCTTGAGTACGACGTCGTCGCGGCGGCCCTGTCCGTCGCCAACTGGCGGTTCGTCTCGCAGCAGACCGACTACCTCGCCGCCGGGCACGACCAGAGCCCGTTGCTGCACTTCTGGTCCCTGGCCGTGGAGGAGCAGTTCTACCTGGTCTGGGCACCGCTGTTCGCGCTGCTCGCGTACGCCGTGGCGCGGGCCGTGCGGCGCGGCCGTGCCCTGCGGGCCGTCGCCGCCGCCGTCACCGCGGCTGCGACGCTCGTCTCCTTCGGTCTCTCCCTGCACTGGGCGGACTCCTCCGTCTCGCTGGCCTACCTCGGGACGCCCTCGCGGGTCTGGCAGTTCGGCGTGGGGGCACTGCTGGCGCTGTTGCCGTGGCATCTGCTGCGCGGTCCGCGCGCGCTGCGGCTGCTGTCCGGCTGGGCGGGGCTCGCTGCGATCGGCTGGAGCGTGCTGCGGTACGACGCGTCGACGCCCTACCCGGGGTACGCGGCCCTGGTCCCGACCCTGGGCACGGCGGCGATCATCCTCGCCGGAATTCCGGACCGGCACGCCCACGAGGCACCGGCCGGAGTCGCGCGGTTGCTGGCGGCGCGGGCGCCCCGGGCCGTCGGCCGGCTCTCGTACACCCTGTATCTGTGGCACTGGCCGGTGCTGGTGCTGGCCGAGGCGCGGTTCGGCACGCTCGGCTGGCCCGTGAAGGCGGCGCTGACGGTGGCGTCGGCGCTGCCCGCGCTGGCCACCACGCACTGGGTGGAGCGGCCCCTGCGGTACAGCCGCACGGTGCTGGAACTCCCCCGGCGCGGGCTGTCGGTAGGTCTGTCGGCGATCATCATTCCGGTGGTGCTGGCGCTGGTGACGGGGACGACCACGCTGCGGCTGCTGGGCCCGTCCACACCGGTCGACCTCAAGGGCCTGCCGCCGGGCGCGGCGGCCGGCCCGTTCCTGCTGGCCAGGACCGCCGGGGCGGTCCCGGACGGGCCGGTGGTGCCCAGCGCGGTCCAGGCCCGCCAGGACTTCCCGCCGGACGGGGCGTGCGAGGTGGCTCCCGGGACGGTCAGCAGTCCGCCGTGCCTGTTCGGGGCGAAGGACAGCGCGGACCGGATCGTGCTGCTCGGCGACTCCCACGCCGGACAGTGGTTCTCTCCGCTGCTCGCCATGGCGTCCCAACGCGGCTGGGCGCTCCAGGAGTTGGTGAAGCAGGGCTGCCCACTCCCCCGACTCACCGTCACCAGCCCCCAGTTGGGTCGTACGTATCACGAGTGCGACACCTGGCGGACGGACAGTCTGGAGCGGCTGCGACAGGGCCCCAAGCCCCGGCTGATCGTGATCGCCTCCCTGAACCGGTACACCGACGGCCCCGGGCGCCTCGCCGAGGGGTGGGACAACACACTGGAGCAGCTGAGGGAGTTGGGCGCTCCGATCGTCTACGTCGAGGACACCCCCGTCCCCGGCAAGGACATCCCGGCCTGTGTCTCCGGACACCGGAACGACCCCGGCCCCTGCGCCTTCGACCGGAAGGAGGCCCGGTGGCCCGACCCGCTGGCGCAGCGGATCGCGGCGGGCCGGACGCCCGGTGTGCGGTCCGTCTCGGTGAACGACGTCCTGTGCCCCGCGCGGGCCGCCACCTGCCCCGCGGTACTGGACCGAATCCTGCTGTACCGGGACGACGCGCACCTCACCAATGCCGCGGCCGTGGTGCTCACGCCCCGGCTGGAGCGGTTGCTGACGGACGCGGGCGGGCTGCCCCGGGCTCCGGCGTCCGGCTGGACGCAGGTGTTCCGGGACGACTTCGACGGACCGGCGGGCAGCGGACCGTCCGCCGCGCGCTGGACGTACGACATCGGCACCTGCTACCCGGGCTGCCCGGCTCCGAGGTGGGGCACCGGTGAGATCGAGACGATGACGGACTCCACCGACAACGTCCGGCTGGACGGCAGGGGCGCCCTGGAGATCGTGCCCACCCGGGAGGGCGGCCACTGGAGGTCGGGCCGGATCGAGACCCGTAGGGCCGACTTCACCGCGCCGCCCGGCGGGATGCTCCGGATCGAGGCGTCCCTGGCGCTGCCCGACGTCACCGGCCGTGCGGCGGAGGGGTACTGGCCCGCGTTCTGGACGCTGGGCGGCGAGCTGCGGGACGGCTGGACCGGCTGGCCGGGCGTCGGTGAGCTGGACATCATGGAGTCCGTGAACGGCCGGGACACCGTCTTCGGCACCATGCACTGCGGACTGCTCGCCGGCGGTCCCTGCGCGGAACCGGTGGGCCTGGTCTCGGCCCCCAGGGCGTGCCCGGACTGCCGTACGGGATTTCACACGTACGCGGTGGAGGTGGACCGCACCCGGGGCGCGGAGGAGGTCCGCTGGTACGTGGACGGCCGCGTCCACCACCGGGTGAGCGCCGCCCGGATGGACAGGGCGACCTGGGACCGGGCGGTGAACCACGGGATGTTCCTGATCCTGAACGTGGCCATCGGCGGGAACCTCCCCGTCACCGACGGCGCCACGGCGACCGGGGCGACCGAGCCGGGCCACCCGATGCGGGTCGACCGGGTGACGGTCGCCACCCGGCGGGGACCGGCTTCCTGAACCGACCGGCTTCCTGAAGCCCGTGTCCCGAATCCGTGTCCCGCGGCATGTGTCCTGAACCACGCGGCCCCAACCCCGGAAACCCTCCGGGGCCGGGGCCGCGGCAGGTCCGCCGGGTCCGGGCTGCCCCGCATGGGCCCGGACACGCTCGCCCGGGGCCTCCTCCAGCGGCACCGACCCGCCCGTGGTCGCCCGCATCACCCAGGTGTTCCCGCCCCGTCGCGCGCGGTGTCACCGGTGGCGCCGTGGACATCGTGCGCACGCCTCCACCGGCTCCGGTAATCTGACTCCTTCCGCCCAGGAGGAGTTGTTCCATTGGAGTTCCGGCTGCTCGGAGCGGTCTCCGTCGTCACCGAGACCGGCGAACCGCCGCTCGGACCCGCGAAGCGGCGCAGCCTTCTCGCCGCTCTGCTGCTGAGACCCAACCGTCCCGTGTCGGTGGACCAGTTGACGGCCACGCTGTGGGATCACGAGCCGCCGCCACGTGCCCGCAGCGTCATCCAGGGCCATGTGTCGCGTCTGAGGGTCCTGCTGTCCACCACGGACGCCGAGACGTACGGCGTGGAACTGGTCACCCAGGGACCCGCGTACGTCCTGCGGATGCCCGAAACGCTGCTGGACGCCCACCGCTTCGAGGAGTTGGTGACGCTGGCCCGCGGCCAGCGCCGGCCGATCGACGCCGTGTCGATGTACCAGGAGGCCCTGTCGCTGTGGCAGGGGCCCGCGCTGACCGGCGCCTTCCAGAGCCCACCGCTGCAGGCCGCCGCGCACGCGCTGGAGGAACTGCGGCTGGCCTCCGTGGAGTCACTGGCCGGGGCCTACACCCGGCTCGGGGAGCACTCCCGGGCCGCCGCCGTGCTGGCCGCCGAGGCCGGCGCCCATCCGCTGCGCGAATCGCTCTCCGCCGCGCTCATGAGGGCGCTCCAGCGGGCCGGGCGCCGCTCGGAGGCGCTCGACCAGTTCCACCGCACCCGGCGGCTGCTCGCCGACGAACTGGGGGTCGACCCCGGCCGGGAGCTGGCGGACGCCTACGCGGTCGCGCTGCGCGGTGAGGGCGACGAGGCCGAGGAGGGACCGGTCTCCGACCCGCCGCCCGTGCCCGCCGCCCTCCCCCAGCCGGTGTCCTCCCCGCCGCCGCCGGACACCGTCGACCTGCTGCCCCGCATGCCACGCGGCTTCCACGGGCGCGCCGCCGAACTCACCGCGCTCTCCCGAGCGGCGGCCGGCGAAGCACCCGTGTGCCTGGTCACCGGGCCCGCGGGGGTGGGCAAGACCGCGCTCGCCGTGCACTGGGCCCACCGCAACCGCGCGGGCTTCCCCGGTGGCCTGCTCTACGCCGACCTGCGCGGCTTCAGCGACACCGGAGAGCCGACGCATCTGGAGGTGCTGCGCGAGTTCCTGCTGGCGCTGGGCGTCGCGCCGCGCCGCATCCCGGAGTCGACGAACGGCGCGTCCGCACTGTTCCGGTCCCTCGCCGCCGACCGTCAGCTCCTCGTCGTGCTGGACAACGCGCGCGGTTCCGACCAGGTCAGGGAGCTGCTGCCGGGCGGTGCCCGATGCGTGACCGTGGTCACCAGCCGGTACCGGCTGAGCGGTCTGATCGCCTCCGACGCGGCCCGGCCCGTCCCCGTGGACATACTCGAACCGAAGGACAGCACGGCCCTGCTCGCCGCCGTGCTCGGCCAGGAGCGGGTGCTCGCGGAGGCCGTGGCCGCCCGGCGCCTCGCCGACCTGTGCGGCGGGCTGCCCCTGGCGCTGCGGGTCGCCGCCGCCAAACTGGCCGACCAGCCGGACTGGTCCCTGAGCGCGATGAGCGCGGAACTGTCCGACGAGTCACGCCGGTTGAGCCTCCTGGACGTGGAGGACACCGGCGTACAGGCGGCGTTGAGGCTCACGGTGCGCCGGCTGCCCGACGACGTCGCGCACCACTTCGCCCATCTCGGCCGGCACCCGGGCACGCACGTCGACCGGTACGCGGCCGCGGCCGTGGCCGGCACCGACCCGGTCACGGCCGAGGCCGCGCTGGACAGGCTGACCGCGGCGCACCTCCTCGTCCGCACCGCGCCGGGGCGCTGGACGATGCACGATCTCGTACGGCTGTACGCGCGCGGCCTGGACGCCGGGCCCGACACCCTCGTCCGGGCGCTCGACCACACCGTGGTCACCGCCCTCGCGGCGGCGGACGCGGCCGAGCCCGGCGACGAGTCCTGCTTCGCGCTGCCCGCGGACCTGCGTCCGCCGCGGGAGGTGCGGACGTTCGCCGACCGGGAGCAGGCCATGGCCTGGTACGCGGCCGAACGCGACGACCTGACCCTGACGGTCGCCGCCGCACACGCGGCGGAACTGCACGGCAGGACGTGGCGGATCGTCCTGGGACTGTGGCCGCAGGTCGTGTGGCGGGTCCGCGACGGCTGGACCCCGCTGCTCCAGAAGGCCGTCGAGGCGGCACGGGCCGACGCCGACACCCGCGCCGAGTCCCGTGTCCTCGCCCTGCTCGGATGGGTTCTGACCGAAGAGGGCCGCACCGACGAGGCGTTGGTCCACCTGGAGATGGCCGCCGCGCTCGCCGCCCAGGCGGGCGATCCACGCGGCGAGGCGACCGCGCTGGTCAACCTGTCACTCGTCCAGGCGGCGCTCGGCAGCCTGGTGGAGGCCGCCGAGGGATGCGCGCACGCGGCCGGGCTGGCTCGCACCGTGGGCGACCCGCGCACCGAACGGCTCGCTCTCTACCACCTCGCCCGGCATCAACTGGAGGGCCATCACTGGCAGTCGGCGCTCGACACGGCCACCGCGGCGTTCGCACTCGAAGGCCGGTCGGACCCGTCGACGGCGTCCCGGATACTGCTGCTCACCGCCGCCGGGGAGGCGCTGCTGGGGATGGGTGACGAGGCCGAGGGCATCCGGCTCCTTGAGAGGGCGGCGGACGAGGCGGAGTCGTCCGGCCACGACGAGGGCGCGGTACGGGCTCTCGGCGCGCTGCTGCGGGTGTCCTCGGATCTGGGGCTGCGGGCCCGGTACGACATGGCGATGGTGCGGCTGATGTCCCGGACGTGACCGCGCGCCGCGACGCCCATGGCGCGGTGGGAGGCGGCCGTCCGGTCTGCCGGCGGGCCGTACTCGAAGTCGTCCGGCGATCCGGTGGCGGAGGACCCGGAGTGCGGCCGGTCGGCGACGGCGGACGCCTGCTCGCCGTCGTCGAACACCAGCCCGGTGGGCGGTCGTCCGCGCCGCGACACGGCCGGCCCGGATGCCCGCCACGCCGTCGGCCCGGGCGAACGAACTGCGGGGCGGAGCATCCCGGCAGGACACGCGCGTCCTGTCGGCACCGTGCGGCCGTCGGTCGGTCAGGAGACCGTTTCGCCGGCCGGGTCGCTGTGCGGGAGCTGTTCGCGGGGCGTGTCCCGCGCGTCCCGGCGGACACGGAAGGCCAGCGGTGCCGCCGCGGCGACGAGGCAGCAGAACGCCGTGATCCAGAACGCCTGCCGGTAGGCGCCCAGGGTGGGGAGGCCCAGCTGCTCGATGGTGTCGCCCGCCAGGGTCGCGCCCAGCGCCGCGGTGCCCACCGCGCCGCCGACGGTGCGGAACACGGCGTTCATTCCGTTGGCGATCCCGCTCTGAGCGGCCGGGACCGCCGAGTTGATGGCCGCCGGCATGGCCGTGTAGGCGAGCCCCAGCCCGAATCCGAAGGTCGCGGAGGCGATGTAGAGGTCGGCGGGGTGCCCGTTCGCCACCGCCAGGAAGCCCATGGCCACCGCGGAGAGCAGACCGCCGAGCACGAGTGGGCCCCTCGGGCCGCGGCCGGCGATCATCCTCGCCCCGACGGGCGCGGCGACCATGCTGCCCACGGCCGAGGGGAGCAGCATCACCCCGGCGCCCAGCACGCTGGCGCCGAAACCGTAGTGCGCGAACTTCTCGGGTGTCTGGGCGAAGTTGCTGATGACCAGGAAGCAGCCGTACATGCCGAATCCGAAGAGGGCGCCGGACAGGTTCGTGAAGGCGACCACGGGATTGACCAGCATGCGGATGCTCACCAGCGGATACGGCACCCTCAGCTCGACGACGACCCAGCAGGCGCCGAGCACGGCCGCGACCGCGAAGAGGCCGACGACCCTGCCGGACGTCCAGCCCCACTCGTTGCCCTCGCTGACCGCGATCAGGAAGGAGCACAGCCAGCCCGCGAGGGTCAGGGCGCCGAGGGGATCGGCCTTGCCCACCGGATCGGTCCGCGTGGAGCGGGGCACGCCCACCACGGTCACCACGATCGCCGCGACGCTGAAGACGAGTCCGGCCCAGAAGACCGAGGTGTAGCTCCAGTGCTCCATCAGCAGGCCCGTGACGACCAGGCCGAGCGCGCTGCCGATGCCCATCGACGCGCTGATGGCCGCGATGCCCGAGGGAATCCTCGGCGCCGGGAACCGGGTGCGCACCACGCTGATCGCCAGCGGCACCACACCACCGCCCGCGCCCTGGAGGACCCGTGCGACGACGAGCAGCGCGAACGAATCGGTGCTCACCGCGAGCACCGAGCCGAGTGCCAGGCCGCCGAGGGAGACCAGCAGCATCGGCTTGTGGCCGTAGAGGTCGCCGAAGCGGCCGAGCAGCGGTGTGAGCACCGCCGCCGCCAGCAGGTTGGCGGTCATCAGCCACGCCACGGTGCTGCCCGACACGTGGACCGCGGCGGCGAGCGAGGGCAGGATCGGCACCACCGATGTCTGCACCACCGTGAAGGCGAGCATGCCCAGCACCAGCCCGGCCAGGATTCGGTTCTGTCCGGATGAGGCCGGTCTCGCGTCCGGTCCCGAAGTCTGGCTCATTGTCGCTGTCTCCCGTTGGTCGGCCGTGGGGGTCTCACTGTCCGGGCGGCGTCGGTCCGCTCCCGTGGTCGAGCGCGTCGCCGAGGTGGCGCGCCATCTCCCGCGCGGAGGGATGGTCGAAGGTGAGCGTGGTGGGCAGCCGTAGACCGGTGGCGGCCGTCAGACGGCCGGTGAGTTCCAGGGCGGTGAGTGAGTCGAGGCCAAGATTCCAGATCTCGGCGTCCGGATCGACGGCGCCGGCGTCCGCGTATCCCATCACCGTCGCGATCTGGTCACGGGTGAACTCCAGTAGCGCGGAGGGCCGTTCGTCGTTTTCGAGCAGGGCGAGCCGGTCCCGGAGGGTACGCGCGACCGTTGTTCCGCCGTCTCCCTCGCCGGCCCGCCCGCGAGGGGCCAGGTCAGCCAGGACCGGGGCGAGGTCCGCCGAACGGCGGCGCAGGGCGGCGCCGTCGAGCGCGGCGGGCACGAGCACGGCCTCGTCGGCGGCGAGCGCCGCGTCGAACAGCTCGACACCTCGTCTCGGGGACAGCGGGGCGAGCCCGGATCGCGCCATTCTGGCGACGTCCGCCTCCGTCAGCGCCGCCGCGAGGCCCGCGCCCTCGCCCCACAGGCCCCAGGCCAGCGAGACCGCGGGGAGTCCGAGCGCCCGGCGGTGGTGCGCGAGGCCGTCCAGGAAGGTGTTCGCCGCCGCGTAGTTGGCCTGCCCCGCCCCGCCGAGGATGCCGATGACCGAGGAGAAGAGGACGAACGCCGTCAGGCCGTCGTCGGCCGTCAGCTCGTGCAGGTTCCAGGCGGCCGTGCTCTTGGCGCGCAGCACGCGCTCCAGCCGCTTCGGCGTCAGCCCGGCGACCGTACCGTCGTCGAGCACTCCCGCCGCGTGCACGACGGCGCCCAGCGTGCCCCCGGCGCGCACCCGGGCGAGGGCTTCCGTCAGGGCACCCCGGTCGGCGGCGTCGCACGCCAGGAGCGTGACCCGTGCCCCGAGCGCGGTCAGCTCCCGGGCGAGTCCGGCCGCGCCGGGGGCCGCCGGGCCCCTGCGGCTCATCAGCGCCAGGTCGCGCACCCCGTGCCGCTCGACCAGGTGCCGGGCGAGCAGCCCGCCGAGCGCACCGGTGCCGCCGGTGATGAGGACGGTACCGCCGGGTGCCCAGGGGGCGCCGGCCGGGGAGGTGCGCGCGCGGCGGACGGCCGCCAGCCGGGGCCGGTGCACGACGCCGGCCCGGACCGCGCTCTGCGGTTCGCCGGACAGGACCGCTCGCGGCAGGCCCTCCGCTCCCGGTTCGACGTCGACGAGCACGAAGCGGCCGGGGTGCTCCGTCTGGGCGCTGCGGACCAGGCCCCACACGGCGGCGCCCGCCGGATCGGACACCTCGTCGCCCTCGTGGACGGCGACCGCGCCCGAGGTGACGAACACCAGCGGGGTCGACGCGAGGCGGTCGTCGCCCACCCATTCCTGGACGAGCCTGAGGGCCCGGCGGCTCGCCGGGATCAGCGACTCGCCGGCGCTGTCGCGCTCTCCCACGCAGGAGACCACGACGGCTTCCGGCAGCGGGGTACGGGAGCCGACGAGGCTGTCGAGGGCGAGCAGGTCGGCGCGGATGTCCACGCGGACGCCCGCGCCCTTGAACACGCCGGTCAGGCCCAGGCTGTCGCTGCCCAGGACCGTCCACGGGCCCGGTGTCCGGCCGGTCTCCGTGACGGGGGCGGCCGGCCAGGTGAGCCGGTGCAGCGCGCCTCGGCGGGCGCCGAGCGCGGCGTCCAGGTGGGCGGGCGTGGTCCGCCTCAGGAGCAGGGAGTCGACGGACGCGACGACGGTGCCCGTGGCGTCCGCGAGGACGACCGCGACGGTGAGTTCTCCCGCCCTGGTCCGCCGCCCCACCGTGCTCACCCGCGCCCTGAGGCGTCCCACGGGCGCCGCGTGCGCCATGACGCCCCGCCAGACGAAGGGAAGCGTGGGGCCGTCCTGCGGCCTCGCCACCAGCACGGCGTGCAGCGCGGCGTCGAGCAGTACGGGGTGGATCTCGTGCCCGGTGCGCTGTTCCGCGCTCCCGTCGGGGAGTTCGACCTCCGCGAAGACGTCGTCGCCGCGCACCCACAGGGCGCGCAGCGCCCGGAAGGCCGCTCCGTAGCCGAGTCCCCGGTCGGCGAGCCCGTCGTAGGCCCCGGCGATGTCCACCGGCTCGGCTCCGTGCGGCGGCCAGCTCGCCGGTTCGGCGTCGCTCGTGGCCGCCGCGCTATCGGCGGGCTCCAGCCGGCCGGTGGCGTGCCGGGTCCACTCCCCGCCCGCGGCCTCCCGGGGGCGGGCGTGCAGCGTGAACTCGCGCCGCCCGTCGGTTCCCGGGCCTGCGACGCTCACCCGGACCTGTGTGCCGGTGTCCTCCTCCAGGACCAGTGGCGCTTCGAGTACGAGTTCCCCGACGCGCCCGCAGCCCGACTCGCGTGCCGCGTGGACGGCCCAGTCGGCGATGACTGCGCCCGGCACCACCGTGGCGCCCAGCACCCGGTGGTCCGCGAGCCAGGGGTGGGCGGCGAGGGACAGCTCGCCGGTGTGGACGACGCCGTCGGTGGCCGGGAGTTCGACGGCCGCGCCGAGCAGCGGGTGCCGGGCGGGGTCGAGTCCGGCGCGCGACAGGTCGCCGGTACCGCGCGCTGCCGGCGGGAGCCAGTACCGCTCCCGCTGGTACGCGTACGTCGGCAGGTCGACGGTGCGCGCGCCGGTACCCGCCAGGGTCGCCGCCCAGTCGACGTCGGCGCCGTGCGCGTACAGCTCGGCGAGGGCAGTCAGAAGGCTCTGTTCGGCGGGGCGGCCCCGGCGGGCGGCGGCGGCCACCACCGAGCGGGGGTTGTCCGGCAGATCGCGCCGCACCATCGGGGCCAGGACCGCGTCGGGCCCCAGTTCGAGGAAGCGGGTGACTCCGGCCGCCGTCAACGCCCGTACGCCGTCGCCGAAGCGCACGGCGCTGCGCGCGTGCCGGACCCAGTGGTCGGCGGAGCAGAGTGTCGTCGCGTCGACCGGCCGCCCGGTGACGTCGGAGACGACGGGGATGACCGGCGGGCGGTAGTCGAGGGTTCCGGCGACCCGGGCGAACTCGGCCAGCATCGGCTCCATCCGCGCCGAGTGGAATGCATGACTCACCGTCAGGCGGCTGGCCCGGCGCCCGCGTTCGCGCCACTCGTCCAGGAGCCGGACCGCCCAGCTCTCGTCCCCGGCGACGACGACCGCGCGGGGCCCGTTGACCGCGGCGATGTCCGCGGCGGCGCCGTGCTCCGCGAGCCAGTCGGCCGCCTCGCGTTCGGTCGCCTCCAGCGCCACCATGGCTCCGCCGGAAGGGAGTTCGCCCATCAGCCGGGCCCTGGCCGTGACCAGCAGGGCGGCGTCGGCCGGTGAGAGCACGCCCGCCACGTGCGCGGCGGCCAGTTCGCCGACCGAGTGTCCCAGCAGGAGGTCGGGAACCAGGCCCCAGCGCTCGACGAGCCGGTACAGGGCGACCTCGAAGGCGAACAGCGCGGGCTGGGTCCACTCCGTACGGTCCAGCAGGGCCGCGCCCTCGGTCCCGGGTTCCGCGAACATCACGTCGCGCAGCGGGCGTTCGAGGTGCCGGTCCAGCGTGTCGCAGACGGCGTCCAGCGCTCGGGCGAAGGCCGGGTGGGCGGCGTACAGTTCGCGCCCCATCCCGGGGCGCTGGCTCCCCTGTCCGGCGAACAGGAACGCCAGGCGGCCCGCCGTCGCCGTACCGCGTGTCACGTTGTCGGCGGGGGCGCCGGTGGCCAGTGCCCGCAGTCCGTCCGCGAGTTCCGCCGGATCGCGGGCCAGCACCACGCCCCGGTGGTCGAAGGCGGTGCGGGTGGTGGCCAGGCTGTGGCCGAGGTCGGCCACGTCCGCATCGGTCGACGCCGCGTGGGCGCGCAGCCGCTCGGCCTGCGCGCCGAGCGCGGCGGCGCTCCCGGCGGTGAGCGGCAGCGGGACCAGCCGGGTGCTCCCCGGCCGGGTCGCCCGGGGCTCCTGGGCCGACGCCGGGGCCTCCTCGATCACCACGTGGGCGTTGGTGCCGCTGATGCCGAAGGACGAGACTCCGGCCCTGCGGGGGGCGCCCGTCCCGCCCTCCCAGGGGACGTCCTCGCTCAGCAGCCGTACGGCTCCGGCCGACCAGTCGACGTGCGGCGAGGGGGTGTCGGCGTGCAGCGAGCGCGGCAGCAGCCCGTGCCGCATGGCCATCACCATCTTGATCACCCCGCCCACCCCGGCCGCCGCCTGGGTGTGGCCCGTGTGCGACTTGAGGGAGCCGAGCCACAGCGGCCGTTCCGCGTCCCGGCCGGGGCCGTGGACGGCCAGCAGCGCGCCCGCCTCGATCGGGTCGCCGAGCACCGTGCCGGTGCCGTGCGCCTCCACCGCGTCGACGTCTCCGGGGCGCAGCCCCGCGGAGGCCAGGGCGTCGCGGATCACCCGTTCCTGCGCCGGTCCGTTCGGCGCGGTGAGCCCGTTGCTCGCGCCGTCCTGGTTGACCGCGGAGCCGCGCACCAGCGCGAGCACCGGGTGCCCGTGCCTGCGGGCGTCCGAGAGCCGTTCCAGCAGCAGGACACCGGCGCCCTCGCCCCAGCCCGTGCCGTCGGCCCGCGCGGAGAACGGCTTGCACCTGCCGTCGGCGGACAGCCCGCGCTGGCGGCTGAACTCCACGAACATGCCGGGACCCGCCATGACGCTGACGCCGCCCGCGAGCGCCAGCGAGCACTCGCCGCTCCGCAGGGAGCGCGCCGCGAGGTGGAGGGCGACCAGCGAGGAGGAGCAGGCCGTGTCGATGGTCACGGCCGGGCCGCCGAACCCGAAGGTGTAGGCGAGCCGCCCGGAGAGCACGCTCGGCGACGAACCGGTCAGGACGTACCCCTCCAGGCCGCCCGCCGGTTCGTCCAGCCGCGGACCGTAGCCGCTCGGCATGGCGCCGACGAAGACACCCGTACGCGTCCGGTCGACGGCCCCCGGCACGATGCCCGCCCGCTCGAAGACCTCCCAGCCGGTCTCCAGCAGTATCCGCTGCTGCGGGTCCATGGCCAGCGCCTCGCGGGGGCTGATCCCGAAGAACGCGGGGTCGAACAGGGCCGCTCCGTCCAGGAATCCACCGCTGCGCGTGTACGTGGTCCCCCGGTGGCCGGGGTCGGGGTGGTAGAGGCCCTCGATGTCCCAGCCCCGGTCGGCCGGGAACCCGCGGACGGCGTCCCGGCCGCCGGTCACCAGGCGCCACAGGTCCTCCGGTGACTCGACGCCGCCGGGGTAGCGGCAGGCCATGCCGACGACGGCGATCGGGTCGTCGTCGGCAAAAGTGGCGGGTGCGGCCCCGGCGCCCCAGGAGTCCGGGGCGTCCGGCGCGCGGGAGGACAGCCGGGTCAGCCGGTGGGCGAGCGCGGCCGGGGTCGGGTGGTCGAAGACCAGTCCGGCCGGCAGCGGGATTCCGGTGGCCTCGCTGAGCCGTTCCCTGAGCTGGACCGCGCCCAGCGAGTCGAAGCCGAGGCCCTGGAAGGACATGCGGACGTCGACGGCCGACGGGTCGTCGTGCCCGAGCACGCGCGCGACGTGCCGCCGGACGAGGTCGAGGGTGTCCGCCTGCCCGGCGGGCCCGGCCGGCTCCCTGGTCCCGACGGCTCCGGTCAACTCCCTCGCCCCGCCGCCGCGTCGGTCCGGCCGGACGGTCTCCGGGCGTTCCGCGGCGGCGGGCCGGGGACGCTCGCTCTCGGCGTCCCCGGCCCGCGCGAGCGGCGCCTCGATCCAGTGCCGGCGCCGCTGGAATGCATAGCCGGGCAGCTTGACCCGGCGGGCCCCCGTTCCGGCGTGGAGACGTGCCCAGTCGACGGGCACGCCCCGCACGTAGGCCGCCGCGACGGCCTCCAGGAAGCGGCCGGTGCCCGATTCACCGCGTTGCAGGGTGGCGACGGCGGTGGCGTCACCCGCGCCGACGACGCCGTCCGCGACCGCGTCCTCGATGGTGTCCAGCGCCCCGGCCACGAGCACGGGATGGGGGCTGATCTCGATGAGCACGGTGTGGCCCGTCTCCAGCAGGGCCCGCGTCGCCCGCTCGAACCGCACGGTCTCCCGCAGGTTGCGGTACCAGTACGCGCAGTCGAGGCGCGCGGTGTCCAGGAGTCCGCCGTCGGTGCTGGAGTAGAACGGAATGTCCGAGGAGCGGGGGGCGATGTCCGCCAGCGCGTCCAGGACCTCCTCGCGGACGGCCTCGACCTGCGCCGAGTGGGAGGCGTAGTCGATGAGGATGCGGCGGGTGCGTACGGAGTCGCGCTCCAGGTCACCGGCGAGGGCGGCCAGCGCCTCGGGGGTGCCTCCGACGGCGGTCGAGCGCGGGCTGTTGACCACCGCCACGGACAGTTCGTGCGGCGAGTGCTCCAGGTAGGGCACGACGCGGTCGGCGGGCAGCGCCACCGACAGCAGTCCGCCCGTCCCCGCGATCCGGCCGATGGCCCGGCTGCGCAGGGCGACGGCGCGGGCGGCCTCCTCCAGGGTCAGCGCCCCGCAGACGTACGCGGCGGCCAGCTCACCCTGGGAGTGCCCCACCACGGCGTCGGGTTCCACCCCGTGGGAGCGCCACAGCGCCGCCAGCGAGACCATGACGGCGAACAGCAGCGGCTGGACGACCTCCACGTCGTCGAGGCCGGTGTCGCCGCGCAGGACCTCGGCCGGGTCCCAGTCGACGTACGGCGCCAACGCCCGCCCGCAGGCGGCGAGTTCGTCGCGGAACACCTCGGAGCGCTCCAGCAGGCCGCGGGCCATGCCGGTCCACTGCGAGCCCTGGCCGGGGAAGACGAAGGCCACCTTGGCCGGGCCGCGTGCGACGCCGCGGGCCGTGCCGGTGGGCAGCTCACCGGCGGCGAGCCCGTCCAGTGCCCTGGTGAGGCCGTCGCGGTCCCGGGCGACCGCGACGGCGCGGTGCTCCAGCGCCGTGCGGGTCGTCGCGAGGGACAGGCCGACGTCGGCGGGGCCGAGGCCGGGGTGAGCGGCCAGGTGGTCGCTGAGCGCGCGCGCCTGGGCGGCGAGTGCCTGGCGGCTCCTGGCGTGCAGCGGCCAGGCCAGGACCGGTGGTGCCGTACCGGGTGCCGGGGCGTCCGGCACGGTGGCGGGGCGGGGCGCCGGGCCCAGTACGACGTGGCAGTTGGTGCCCCCGACGCCGAAGGAGCTGACGCCCGCCAGCAGCGGCTGCGCCGGGCGCGGCCAGGCGCCGTGCCGCCGCCGGACCTCCAGGGCCAGCTCGGCGAGGGGCAGCCGGGGGCCGGGGGACTCGAAGTTGAGGCTCGCGGGGAGTTCGGCGTGCGCGATGCTGAGGGCCGCCTTCAGCAGGCCGACGGCGCCCGCCGCGCCTTCGAGGTGGCCCACGTTGGTCTTGGCCGACCCCACGAGCAGGGGCGCGCCGGGCGGACGGGCCGCCGCGAACACCGAGCCGAGCCCGCGGGCCTCCAGTTCGTCGCCGCGGGCGGTGCCCGTGCCGTGCAGTTCGACGTACTGGACGTCGGCGGCGGCCACCCCCGCCCGGCGCAGGGCCGTGCGGACGACCGCGCTCTGCGCCCGTGGGCTGGGGACGCCGACGGCCTCGCCGTGACCGTCGTTGTTGACCGCGCTGCCCAGCACCAGGCAGACGATGTCGTCACCGTCCGCCAGCGCTCGGGAGAGCGGCTTGAGGACGACGACCGCGCCGCCTTCCCCCCGGACGAATCCGTTGGCGCGCGCGTCGAACGTGTAGCAGCGCCCGTCGGGCGAGAGGACGCCGAACGCGTCCGCGCGCGCGGCCGATCCGGGTACCAGGTTGAGGTGGACGCCGCCCGCGACGGCGAAGGAGGACTCCCCCGAGCGGATGCTCTCGCAGGCCAGGTGGACCGAGACGAGTGAGGACGACTGGCCGCAGTCGACGGTGAGGCTGGGGCCGCGGAAGCCGAACAGGTGCGAGACGCGGTTGGCGATCATGCCCCGCTGCAACCCCGTGAAGGAGTGCCGGGTGACTCCCCGGGCCCCGTACCCGCTCAACAGCGCGTCGTAGTCGCCCGCGATGGCGCCCAGGAACACCCCGGCGGGGGCACCGGCCACGGTGTCGGCGGGGATGCCCGCGTCCTCCAGCGCCTCCCATCCCAGTTCCAGCACGAGCCGCTGCTGCGGGTCCATCGACGCGGCCTCGTGCGGCGAGATCCCGAAGAAGCCCGCGTCGAAGTCGCCGACTCCCGCGATGAAGCCGCCCCGGCCGACGGTGTCCCGGGGCACCGCGCCGGGATCGGCGGACCCGTCGGCGGGGTCCCACCGGCCGGCCGGTACGTCGGTGATGCCGTGCCGTCCCTCACGGAGCATCTGCCAGAAGCCGCTCGGGCCCGACGCCTCCGGCAGCCGGCAGGCCATGCCCACGACGGCGACCGGCTCGCCCAGGGAACCGCGTACATCGCTTCCGGTGCGTACAGACTGGCTGGTCATCGCTCTCACTTAGGTTGGTTACGGGTCGTAGCCGCCGCGCCCCGGTGCCGCTCCCGGAACAGCTCTCAGGCGATGGGCGTGGTGTCCCCGCCCGCGACGAAGGTCAGCACGTGCGTGATCACCGCGGGGTCGCCGAGAATCCGCCGGTGTCCGAGGCCGTCCGTCTCCAGCAGCCTGGCCCGGTCGCCGTACGCCTCGGCGATGGCGCGGCCCTGTGCCACGCCGACCTCCCGGTCCTTCTTGTCGTGCACCACGAGCAGCGGCTGGGAGATCTCCTCGGGCCGGTGCACGGGGGAGAACTCGTGCCAGAAGTCCGGTTCCGCCGCGAAGAGTTCCTCGGAGCGGCGGCGCAGTTCACCCGCGTACGACTGCCGCAGGCCGAGCTGGTGGCAGAACAGGCCCGGCAGTGCGCCGAAGTCGCCCTCCGACGCGATGGAGACCAGCCGGTCCGCCTTGATCCCGCGGCGCAGGGCCAGATAGGCGCTGGTGCCGCCGAACGAGTGCCCGATGATCGCCCGGAACGGGCCGTGCCGTTCCTGGAGTTCCCGCAGGACCGCGAGATGGTCGAGGACCGTGACGTTCCTGCCGCCGGAGTCACCGTGGCCGTAGGCGTCGTACGACACGGCGCTGATACCGCTCCGGTTCAGCGCGTGGACGAAACCGGCGAAGTTGGCCGCCCGGCCGCCGAACCCGTGCAGGAGCACGACCGGGCGTTCGCCGTCGCCCCAGCGGTAGGTGACCAGGCGGCGGCCGTCGGTCGTCAGCTCCTCGACCACGGCCTGATCGTGCACCGGCCGCTGCGCCTCACGCACCGTGTCGCGGGACTGCGGTTCGCAGAAGAGGCGGAACACGTAGCCGCCGAACAGGCGCGGGGAGAGGTACGAGGCGGCGTTCAGGACCCGCCGTACGGTCGTGAAGGACGGACTCATCGGACCACCTGGGTTCCGCCGGGCCGGTGGGCGGCCGCGGCATCGGGGACACGTTGCGAACCATGCTGGCAGCAGACTCAGTTCACGTTGCGCTTGCGGTCTCGCCAGAAGGTGTCGCGCAGCTCACGGCGGAGTATCTTCCCGCTGGGATTGCGCGGAAGCGTCTCGACGAACTCGTACCGTACGGGGATCTTGAAGTCCGCGATCCTGCCCTTCATGAACATCATCAGTTCGCGCGGGGTGGCGGCCGCCCCCGGCCGCAGCGAGACGCATGCGGTGACCGACTCGCCCCACTGCTCGTCGGGCACGCCGATCACGGCGGCGTCCGCCACCGCCTCGTGCCGGGTGAGCACGTTCTCGACCTCGGCCGGGTAGACGTTCTCCCCCGCCACGATGATCGTGTCCTTGATCCGGTCACAGACGAACAGGTAACCGCCGTCGTCGAGGTATCCGGCGTCGCCGGTCATGATCCAGCCGTCGACCAGCGTCTTCGCGGTCGCCTCGGGAAGGCCCCAGTACTCGATCATGTGCGAGGGCGTGCGGACGCACACCTCGCCGATCGCGCCGTCGGGCAGGCGCTCGCCGTCGCCGTCGACGATCTTCAGCTCGAATCCGGGGTACGGGCGGCCGGCCGCCTGCATCCGGGCGCCGCCCACCACGTGCTCGTGCGGGGGCAGACAGACCGCCGTGTTGCCCGTCTCGGTGAGTCCGTAGATCTGCGCGAAGTCGCAGCCGACACGCTCGATGGCCTCCTCCAGCAGCCGCTCCGAGATGGGCGAGCCGCCGTAGACGACCTTGCGCAGCGTGGCGAAGTCCTCGTCGCGCGCGCCTCGTTCACTCAGCAGCATCTGCAGCATGGAGGGCACCACACAGGCCGTGGTGACACCGAGATCACGGACCAGCCGCAGCGCGTCCGCGCCGTGGAACATCCGCATGGATACGTTGGTGATGCCCGCGTTGAAGCCCTGCGTCGCCCACCACAGTCCGCCCACGTGGAACCCGGGGATGCCGATGAGGCTGACATCGCCCTCCCGCCAGTCGATCCACTCCACTCCCCCGGCCGCCTGCGCGTCCCGCACCTTGAAGAAGCTGCGGTGGGCGAGCACCACGCCCTTGGGCAGCCCGGTCGTGCCGCTGGTGTAGAGCTGGGCGACCGGATCGTCCTCCTCGGCGGTGCCCGGCAGGTCGTCGTCGGGGTGTCCGGCCGCCCAGCGGCCGATTCCGGCCCCGGCGCCGTCCGCCCCGTCCACCGTCACGATCGTGACCGGGTGCGGGAGCGAGGCGGCGGCCTTCTCGCCGATGGCCTGGAACTCCCGCTCCACGAAGAGGAGTTCGGTGCCCGAGTCGCGCAGGATGTGATCGACCTCGCTGACGGTCAGCCGCCAGTTGATGGGCACGATGACCGTCCCCGACTTGGCGCAGGCGAAGAGCACTTCGTAGTAGTGCTCCGACTCCTTGCCGAGATACGCGACCCGGGCCCGGCCGGAGAGGCCGGCCGCGCGCAGTCCGTGCGCCAGCCGGTTGCTGCGCCGGTGCAGTTCGCCGTAGGTGACGGTGCGTCCCTCGCACCGGACCGCCGGGTGCGAGGGGCGGTGTTCCGCGTGATGGGCGGCGGTCGCGTCGAGCGTCCGCAGGTTCGGGTAGTACATGTCGCTCCTCAGGTCCTCGTCGCTCGGCCCGCCGGCGCCGCGGGCGGTCAGCGCCAGATGTTCTCGGCGGGCCAGTGGGCACGCCCCTTGGTCACGGTGCGGCGCGGCGCGGGCCGCGGCTGTGGGGTGTCGGCGCCCTGCATCAGCACATGGGCGTTCGTGCCGGTGAAGCCGAACGCGCTGACCGCGGCGGTGGGCGGTCCTTCGGCGGGCCACGGCAGGGCGGCGCGAGGCATCGTCAGGCTCAGCCGCTCCCACGGCACCGCCGGGTCGGGCCGGTCCACGCCCGGCTGGGGCGGGACCGTCCGGTGGGAGAGGGCCAGCGCGACCTTGATGAGACCGGCCGCGCCGGACGCCGTCTCCAGGTAGCCGAGGTTGGCCTTGGCGGAACCCAGGTGGAGCGGCGGCGCGCCGGGGTCCGTACGCCGGTAGACCTCCGCGATCGTCTCCGCCTCGATGACACCGCCGAGCTGGGAGCCGTTGGCCTGGGCCTCGATGTAGTGCACCTGGTGCGGATCGAGTCCGGACTCCGCCAGCGCCTGGGACATGACCCGGCGCTGCGCCACTGCGGAGACGGCCGCCATGGAGGGCCGGTCGCCCTGCTGGTGGATGTCGCTCGCCCTGATGAAGGCGTAGGGCAGGTCGCCGTCCGCCTTGGCGTCACGCTCGCGCTTGAGCACCAGGACTCCGCAGCCCTCGCCGCGCACATGGCCGTCGGCCGCCGCGTCGAAGGGCCGGCTGCGCCCGGTGGGCGAGAGCATGCCCGCCCGGTCGAAGACGCCGGTGGTGAAGGGGGCGAGCATGAGGTGGCAGGCGCCGATGACCGCCATGTCGCAGTCGCCGCGGCGCAGCGCCGACACCGCGAGGTGCGCGGCGACCAGGGCGGAGGAGCAGGCGGTGTCGACCGTCAGCACGGGGCCGTTGAGATGGAGGCCGGTGGCGACCCGGGCGGCCGTGGCGCTCAGCGCACCGCCCGTGCCCATGTAGGGGGACAGTCCGTCCACGCCGAGGCCGTTGCGCAGGCAGGCGAAGGTGTACTCCACCGTGCTCACCCCGGCGAAGACGCCCACCCTGGCCGAACGGTCGAACGGCCCGGCCTCGTCGAGCGCTTCGGCCGCGCAGGTCAGCAGCAGCCGCTGCTGCGGGTCCATGTGGTCGGCCTCCTCGTCCGGGATGCCGAAGCGTTCGGCGTCGAAGAGGTCGACGGAGTCCAGGTAGGCGCCCTGCCCGAGCAGCCCGGCCAGGGGCGCGAGGTCGGGCGCGGAGACGTTCCAGCGGGGCCGGCCCGCGGAGTCGGTGGGTATGCCCCTCGGTTCGGTGAGGACGCTGCGTCCGCGCGCGAGTGCGTCCCAGTACTCCTCGGGTGTGTCGATGCGGCCGGGGAAGCGGCAGGCCATGCCCACGACCGCGATCCGTTCGGTCTCGCGCAGCCGCTGGCGCGCGAGCGCGAGGACGAGCTGTGACTTCGAGAGCTGCTGCAGGGACTCGATGTACTCCTTCACCCGGTCACAGCTCCATCATCGCGGCCAGTTCGGCCTCCGCGTCGGAGTCCGAGACCGTGCGCACGTCGTCGGGCGCGGGAGCCGCCGCCTCCGGCGCGGGCAGCAGCCGCTCCTCCAGGTACTCGGTGAGCACGCCGATCGACGGATGGTCGAAGACGATCGCCGTGGACAGCGGCAGCTGGAAGGCGACTTCGAGGGTGTTCTTGAGCTCCACGGCGGTGAGCGAGTCAAGTCCCAGTTCGAGGAACTTGTCGTTGGTGCCCACGTCGTCGGCGCTCTCGAAGTGCAGGAGCGTCGCGACGCGGGTCCGGACGATCTCGTTGATGGCGCCGCGGCGCTCCGACCTGGGCAGGGCGAGCAGCGCGTCCAGGTCGACGCCGCGCTGTCCGGCCGTGCCGGCTCCCGCCACCTCTGCGTAGAAGGCGTTGGCCGCGGGCCGTCCCGCGATGAGGCGTTCCCAGTCGAACTCGCCGATCATCACGTGCGCGGCCGGCCGCCCGAGTGCCTTGAACATCGCGCGGGCCCCGTCGGCGGGCCTCAGGAACTTCATGCCCTGGGACTCGATGTTCCGCATCAGGCGGCCGCTCAGCCCGGCCGCCATGCCCACCTCGGCCCAGGGACCCCAGCTGATGCTGAGCGCGGGAAGGCCGCGCGACGCGCGCCGGACCATGAGGGCGTCGATGAAGGCGTTGCCCGCCGCGTAGTTGCCCTGGGCCGCCGAGCCGACCACCGACGCGATGGAGGAGAAGCCGACGAGGAACGGCTCCTCGGGGAACCCGCGCAGCTCCTGGTCGAGGTGCCAGGTGCCGTACACCTTGGCCTGGAAGACCTTGTCGATGTCCTCCCAGGTCAGGGCGGACAGGGGCATGTCGGCGAGGACCCCCGCGGTGTGGAGGACACCGGCCGGCGGGTACGGGCCGTCCCTCAGGGAGTCGAGGAGCCGCCGCACGTCGTCCCGTACCGACACGTCGCACCGCACCGAGGTGACGCGCACGTCCCCGCCCAGCTCGGCGGCGTACGCTTCCGCGTCCAGCGCCGACAGCTCCCGTCGGCCGGCCAGTACGAGGTGCCGGGCGCCCAGGTCGACCAGCTTCCGCGCGGTGACCCGGCCGAGTGCGCCCAGGCCGCCGGTGATGAGGTACGTGCGGTCGCCGGCGATGGTCACCGGGCGGGCCGGGAGGGCGTCCTCGTCGACGAGGTCGATCACCAGTTTGCCCACGTTGGCGCCCCGGCTGAGCACCGAGAACGCCTCCTCGACCTCGTCGAGGGTGTAGCGGGTCGTCGGCAGCGGCTGAATCGCCCGCTCGTCGAGCAGGTCGGCGACGGTCTGCAGGATCTCCTTGTTGACCTTGAGCAGTTCCTCCTGCGGGAACTCGCTGAGGTCGAAGTTGTGGTACTTCACGTCCGGCCTGGCCTCGTGGGCCCGCTCCGGCGACCAGATCCCGATCTTGCCCAGCTCGACGAACCGGCCGCCGTCGGCGAGGGTGCGCATGCCCGCGGGGATGTAGTCCTTGTTGAGGCTGTTCAGGACTATGTCCACGCCCTTGCCACCCGTGGCGTCGATGACCTCGTCGGCGAAGTCGAGCGTCCGTGAGTTGAAGACGTGCTCGATGCCCTGGGAGCGCAGCAGCTCCTGCTTGCGCGGGCTCGCGGTGGCGATGACCTCGGCGCCGGCGAGCCTGGCGAGCTGCACCGCCGCCTGGCCGACCCCGCCGGCGGCGGCGTGCACGAGGACCCGGTCGCCCCGCTTGATGCCCGCGAGGTGGTGCAGCGCGTAGTAGGCGGTGACGTACGCGGTCGCCAGCCCGGCCGCCTGCGCGAAACCGATGGCGGCGGGCTTGCGCACGGCCATCGCCGAGGGCACGGTGACGCGCCGTTTCATGCAGCCGAGGTGGCTGAGCACGACCTCGTCGCCCACCTCGAACTCGGCCTCGGGTCCGGCGGCGACGACCGTACCGGCGCCCTCGAAGCCGAGCGGCAGCGGCTGGTGGTCGAGGCCGTTCTCCAGCGCGTGGGCCTTCAGCAGACCGAGGGCGTTGAGGACGTCCTTGAAGTTGAGGCCCGCGCAGTGCACCGCGACCTGAATCCGGTCGCCCTCGGGCGCGATGTCCGGTACGGGGACCGGCCTGACGTCGGCGAACTCCCCGTACTCCGTGATGGCCAGCTCGAAGTTCTCGTCACCGCCGTCGGCGGGCGGCACCACGCCCACCCGTCGCACGTGCCGCTGCCCGTCGCGGAAGGCGATCTGGAACTCGTCCTTCTCGGCGGCCAGCAGTTCGTCGGCGAGGGCGCGCCGGTCCCCGCCGACGGGGAGGTCGACCAGGGTCGCGCGGTAGGCCGGGTACTCGTTCCACAGCGTGAGGCCGAATCCCCAGAGGGTGGCGGCCGGGGACACCTCCGCGGCACGGCCCGGCCGGCCGGGGATGTCGCCGGGCAGCCGCTGGGCGCCCTCGGTCACCAGCCACAGGCGCTGTTCGCGGCCGAAGCCGTGCTCCTGGAGGGCGGCGAGCAGGCCGAGGAGTTCCCGGTAGTTCGTCTCGCACTCCGAGCGCAGTCTCTCGGTGCTGTCGACCGGTCCGTCCCCGCCGCGCCAGAACCAGCAGACGTCGGTGGGCCGATCGTCCAGCAGCCGGGCCGCCGTCGCGGTGTCCGGCGCGAACGACAGGGAGGCGCCGTGCGCGTCGAGGTGGTCGCGCGCGGACGCGAAGTCCTCCGGGGCGCCGTTGACGACCAGTACCCGGCGCTCGCGGCCGTCGCCCGGCCGTACCAGGGAACGCTTGGTCCAGCGCGGCGCGTGGAAGAGCTGCCGCCGCGAGGTACCGGCCGTCGCGGTGACCCGCTTGAGGCGGAAGCCGTGGACGACGAACACCGGCCTGCCGTCCTCGGTGAGCAGCATGTCGGCGGTCATCACGCCGTCGGCGTCCTCGTCGCCGGTGAGCCGCACCAGGCTGCGCAGCAGGCCCCCCTTGGGCTTCTTCAGCAGCCGGAACGCGCCGAGTCCGACGGGGAGATACGTCTGCGCGTCGCCCAGGACACCGGCCAGGGACTGTGTCACGTTGTCCAGGACGACGGGCGGCAGGTGCTCCAGCGGGCGGGCCGCGCAGCCGCGCAGCCGGCCCACCGAGACGTCCTCGCCCTGCCGCACCAGGTGCTCGATGCGCTGGAACGCGGGTCCGTACTCCAGGCCGAGGTCGGCGAACTCCGCGTACAGGTCGTCGGGACGGCGGGGCGGGTGCGTGGGACCGTCGGCCGACGCCTTGCGCTCCAGCCCGGCGGCGACGGCGGCGAGTTCGGGATGGGCCGCGTCCGGTGCGCCGATCCGCGCGGTGGCGTGGCAGCGCTCGATGGCCTTGTCGGTGTCCGCCGTGCGGCTGATGATCTCGGCCTCCGCCGCTCCGCCGGGAAGGGCGCGCAGCCGCGTGCGGACCTCGGTGGGCCGGTCGGCGGACAGGATGAGCGGCTCCAGGATGGTCAGGTCCTCCAGGAGCCTGTCGTTCTCTCCGTGGACCGCGTCCTGGAGCGCGAGCAGGATCTCGACGTAGCCCGCACCGGGGAAGACCGTCTGCCCCATGATCACGTGATCGACCAGGTAGGCCGGTTGTCCGGGGCTCACCGTCGCGCTGAACTCCCGTACACCGTCGGCGCGTTGTTCGTCCGTGGTGGTCTCGGCGCCGAGCAGCGGGTGGTGGGCGTGCGCGGGGTCGACCGCGCGCTGCTTGGAGTGCCGGTCGCCGACGATGGGCAGCCAGTACCGTTTGGTGTCGAAGGCGTACGTCGGCAGCGGCACCCGCCGGCCGCCGCGGCCCCGGTGGTGGCCCGCCCAGTCGACGGTCCGGCCGGCGGCGTAGTACTCGGCCAGGGAACCCTTGATCACCCCGGCGTCGGTGTCGCCCTTCGCCGAACTGCGCAGCCAGGCGTGTTCCTTGGGGTCCACGATGCGCTTGCCCAGACCGAGGAGCGTCGACGAGGGCCCCACCTCGATGAAGATGTGACGGCCCCGCTCGGCCAGGGCCGCGAATCCGGCCTGGAAGTCGACGGGCTCCGCGATGTGCCGCACCCAGTAGTCGGCGGTGGAGATCTCGGCGAGGTCGGCGACCCGGCCGGTGATGTTGGAGATGAGCGTGATCTGCGGCTCGCGGAAGGTGATGTCCCCGATCGCCTCGCGGAAGGCGTCGAAGACCTCGGCCATCAGCGGCGAGTGGAACGCGTGCGAGACCGGCAGCGGTTTGGTGCGCACGCCCCGCTCGGCGAGCAGTTCCGCGAGCGCCGCGACGGACGCCGCACCGCCGGAGACCACGCAGTGTCCGGGCGCGTTGAACGCGCCGAAGGACACGTCGTCGTACGCGTCGACGAGGGAGGCGACCTCGTCGGCCGCCGCCTGGACGGCCAGCATGGTGCCGGGCGCGGTCACGGACTGCATGAGGCGGGCGCGCGCGGCGACCAGCGCCACCGCGTCCTCCAGCGAGAACAGTCCGGCGACCGCCGCGGCGACGACCTCCCCGACACTGTGGCCGATCAGCGCGCTCGGCTCGACGCCCCAGCTCAGCCAGAGCCGCGCGGTGGCGTACTCCAGGGCGAACAGCGCGGGCTGCGTGAAGCGGGTCTGGTCGATCTCCCCGGAGTCGTCGGCGGTGCCCAGGAGCAGGTCCTTGACCGAGCGGCCGATCCGGTCCGCGAACAACGCGTCGCACCGGTCGAGGTGTTCGCGGAAGACGGGGAACGCGTCGTACAGCGATGCGCCCATGCCCGCGTACTGGGAGCCCTGTCCGGTGAAGAGGAGGGCCACCTTGCGCAGGTCGCGGTCGGCGGCCGGGGCGCGGTCCAGGAGCGCGAGCAGTTCGCCGGTGTCCCGGACGACGCCCGACAGACGGCTGCCGAAGTGGGCGCGCGCGACGTTGCTCGTGAAGCAGATGTCGGCCACGTCCTGCTCGGGGTGCGCGGCGAGGTGGCTTCGGTAGCGCTCCGCCTGGAGGGCCAGGGCCTTCCCGCTCTTGGCGGACAGCGTGAAGACGTGCCTGCCGGTACCGGCCGTCGGCTCGGCGGGCCGGAAGGCGGGGGCCTGTTCGAGCACGGTGCAGGCGATGGTGCCCGCGAAGCCGAAGGAGTTGACGATCGCGCGCCGCGTGGGCGCCCTCCACTCCCGGCCGGTGACGGGCACGTCCACGACGTACCGGTCCCAGGGGATGTGTTCGGAGGGCTTCTTCAGGTTGAGGTGGGGATAGACGCGCCCGTGGTAGAGCTGGAGGGCCGTCTTGATGACGCCGCCGATGCCCGCGGCGGCCTCCATGTGGCCGAGGTTGGTCTTCAGGGAGCCGACGACGACCGGGTTCTCCCTGGTGTGCGACCGGGAGAACACCGAGTTGACGGCGCCCATCTCGATGGGGTCGCCCAGGGAGGTGCCCGTGCCGTGCGCCTCCACGTACTGGATGTCGGACGGTTCGAGCAGGGCGCTCGCGAGCGCCGCGCGGATGACCATCTCCTGCGCGGAACCGTTGGGGACGGTCAGGCCGCCGCTCTCACCGTCCTGCCGCACCGCGGACCCGCGGACCAGGGCGAGGACGCGGTCGCCGTCGCGCTTGGCGTCCGAGAGCCGCTTGAGGACGACCATGCCGCACCCCTCGCCACGGCTGTAGCCGTCGGCGGCGGAGTCGAAGGTCTTGCACTCGCCGTCGACGGACAGCATGTTCGCCTGCGAGAAGACGATGTGGTTACGGGGGTGGTGGATCACGTTCACCCCGCCCGCCAGGGCGATGTCGCACTCGCCTCGGCGCAGCCCCTCGGCCGCCAGGTGCACGGTGACCAGGGAGGCGGAGCACGCCGTGTCGACCGCCATGCTCGGGCCGCGCCAGCCGAGGAAGTACGAGACCCGGCCGGGCACCGCCGAGTGGGCCGTGCCGGTGCCGATGCCCGCGTCCAGTTCCTCGTACGCCAGCGCGTCCGCCTCGATGGTGTAGTCGACGGTGGAGACGCCGATGTACACGCCGCCGTTGCCGTCGCGCAGCCGGGTCGGGTCGATCCCGGCCTCCTCCAGCGCCTCCCAGGCCGTCTCCAGGGCCAGGCGCTGCTGCGGGTCGATGTACTGGGCCTCCTTCGGTGAGATGTTGAAGAACTGCGGGTCGAAGCGGTCCACCTGGCCGAGGTATCCGCCGCCGAGGGTGCGGATCTTGCCCTTGACGTCCTCGCCGCCCGAGGAGAAGCCCTCCACGTCCCAGCGGTCGGCCGGGATCGGCCCCGTGCCCGACCTGCCTTGTTCGAGGAAGTCCGCGAACCCCTCCGGGGTGGAGTTGTCCCCGGGGAACCGCAGCCCGACGCCCACGATCGCGATCGGCTCGTACTTCTCCAGCAGGAGCTCGTCGAGCGCCTGGCGCTGTTCCTGGAGTGCCTGCCGGGCGGTCTCCAGCTCGTCCTGTACGTCCGGGCGCCGGTTGGACATGGTCGCTTCCTCCGCTCCGGGGACCGCGCTGCGCCCCACGGAATAGTTCATGGTCGGGCCGGGTGTGCCGTCATGCCTTGTAGAGGTCGGCCAGCAGGTCGTCGACGAGCTTCTTGCGTGTCCCGGGCACGGCGGAGGCCGGGCCGCCGGGCGCGGTGCCCTCGCCGAGCAGGGCGGGAAGGACTTCGGTGTGCAGGTGTTCCACGAGCCGGCCCAGGGTGGGGGCGGAGAAGAGCAGTGCGGTGTCGATGACACAGCCGAGCCGCTCTTCGAGCCGCTGTTTCGTCTCGGTGACGCGCAGCGAGGTCAGCCCGAGGTCGAAGTAGTTCTGGTCGAGCGGGATGTCCTCGTCGTCGGTCATGAGCAGCGCGGCGCGGAACTCCGTGCGGGCCAGCTCCTCGATCCGGGCCCGTCGCTCCGAACCGGGCAGCTTGCGCAGTTGCTCGATGAACGGCGTGGTCGTCGCCATGAGTTCCTCAGGAGGGGGTCTGGTGGGTGGTCGGGTGGGTGATGGCGACTCGGACGTCGCCGTGGCAGTTGCCGCCGTTCTCGTCCCAGTAGCGGCAGGAGGTGTGCAGGACGAGGAGCGGTTCCCGCAGGTCGTCGCCCTCCCACTCCACGACGTCGAGCAGCGTGATGTCACCGGAGAACCGGCCGCCGCGCATCGCGCGCTTGAAGCTGCTGCGGAAGTCCGTGATCAGGAAGTCCGCCAGCTGGCGCGCCCAGTAGTCCTCCATGGTCCAGGCGGACAGCGGCTCCACCAGCCGCTCCTGCACCACCTTGGCGACCGTGTAGTAGAGCATCTGGTTGTAACAGATGTTGAACTCGACCGAGTTGAAGTGGCCGGTGTCGTCGATGTAGCAGGATTCCGGGATCTCGAACTCGCAGTCGGCGGTGACCAGTCCGGGCCCCTCGGACGCGTCCAGGACCTTCAGTCCGGCCGACTTGAGGTACTGGCAGTTCTGGCGGTAGGGGCGCAGCACCTGAGCGAGCAGCGCGTCGTCGGTACCGAAGCCGACGGCGCCGGTACCGGGTTGGGTCAAGGTCGGCATCTCTCACTCCGGGCGGTGCGGGGAGTTCCCCGTGTTCCAGCGGATTCCGGCCCCGCGCCGTCCGGTCCGGAACGGGGCGGGACGAGGCGGGGCCGGGGAAGGGGACCGGGGGTCAGAACCGCACGGGAAGCTTGTACGGGACCCGGATGAGGTACGACGGGCGCCAGGTGATGTCCTCGGCGGGCACGGCCAGGCTCAGATCGGGGAAGCGGCGGACGAGTTCGCCCAGGGCGACGCGCAGTTCGTGGCGGGCCAGCTCCTTGCCGGGGCAGTGGTGCGGTCCGCGCCCGAAGCCGAGCTGGAAGTTCTCCTCGCGCCCGAAGTCCAGCTCGTCGGGCTCGGAGAAGCGCATCGGGCAGCGGTTGGCGGCGCCGAGCGAGATCAGCACCAGGTCACCGGAGGAGATCTTCTCGCCGCCGATCACCACGTCCTCGGCGGCGAAGCGCCGGATGCCGCTGTGGGTGGAACCGTCCCAGCGCATCAGCTCCTCGACGGCGTCGGGGATGATCTCCGGGTTGTTCCGCATCTGCTCGGCCTTCTCCGGGTGGTTGATCAGAGCGATCACGGAGGCGCCTATCTGGCCGACCGTCGTGTCGTAACCACCGAGCAGCAGGAAGAAGGTCATGCCGATCATTTCCTGATCGGTCAGCGGGTTGCCCTCGTTGTCCGTGGCCGAGACCCAGTAGGAGATGAGGTCGTCGTCCGGCTCGCGGCGCTTGAGGTCGATCAGCCGCTGTACGTACTCCAGAAGCTTCTCCGCGCCCGCGCGGGCCCTGGCGGGCTCACCGCCCAGCATCTCGTCGCTCCAGAAGCGGAAGTCGCCGATCTGGTCGTCGGGTACGCCCAGGATGCCGGTCGTCATGGCGATGGGGAGGGGGGCCGCGAGCCCGTCCATGATGTCACCGCCGCCGTTCGCCTCCATGGCGTCGAGCAGCCCCTTGGTGACCTCCTTGATGCGGGGCACCAGGGCCTCGACGCGCTTGGGCGTGAACGCCCAGTTCATGAAGCGGCGCAGCCGGGTGTGGATCTGCCCGTCCTCCATGTGGAGGTTGCCGGAGCGGACGATCTCGGGAAGCATCTCGCTCTGGTAGTCCGAGCCGGCGTGCCGGCGGTTGCGCACCAGGCGGCGGTCCTTGAGCGCCTCGCTGGCCTCCTCGTACCCCGTGATCAGCCAGGACTCGTTCCCGTCCGGCAGGGAGATCCGGTGCACCGTCCTGCCCGTCCCGTGCAGGGCGACATAGGTCGGGTAGGGGTCCTTGAAGAACTTGTCGTCGAACGGGAACGGGTGGTTCGGCGCGGACGGCGCAGTGGTCATGACGACCCTTTCTGGGGCGGAAGGCAGGGGGGGGTGGGACCCCCGGGGCGGAGGGCGGCGGGGACGGCGCCTCCGGGCCGGGACCGGGGGTGACCGGTGGTCAGGCGTCGATGCCCTCGTAGAAGGGGAAGCTGTCGTGCACGGTGACCCGGTAGGAGACGGTGGGCTCCGGCGTCGCCGTGTGCAGGGCGCGGTGGACCAGGCTGCGGTTGTCCCAGACCAGCAGGTCGCCCTTCTCGAAGGTCTGGAGATGGATGTTCTCGTGCTCGCACGTCTCGTCCAGCTGGCCGACGGCCTCCAGGACGTCACGCAGCACCGACTCGTCGAGCGGATCGCCGTCCGCGTCCCGCAGGCTCTCGGTGAACCCCTCGCTGACGTAGAGGACCTGCTCACCGGTGGCGGGGTGCTTGAAGACGGCCGGGTGCGGGGAAGCCGGGGTCTTGGTCTCGATCTCCTGGAGGATCTCTGAGATGGGCCGGTAGACGTCGTGCGGCCGGATCTTGAAGTAGCGGCGCACGCTCTGCACCGCCACGGCCCCTTCGAGGGAGTCCTTGAGATCCTGCGGGAGGGTTTCGTAGGCCCGGCCCATGTCGATGAAGAACGTGCCGCGGTTCTTCGTGGGAACGACCTGGGGGTATATCAGGGTCAGTCCGAACGGCTTCGGCATGAACATGTAGTCGGCGTGCCAGAACTTGCCCGTCTTCGGTACGCCTACCTGCTGTTCCCCGTCCTTCACGTTGGAGGAGACGAATATCTCCTGCACCTCGGGGTGCTGGTACATCGGCTCGTAGTACGTCTCCGGCGTGCCGAGGCTCCGGCCCAGTCGGAGGAACTGCTCCGGGGAAAGGTCCTGGTCCTTCAGGACCAGGATCTTGTCGCTGTAGACGCGGCTCTTGATCTCTTCGAAGTCGGCCGCCGTGGCCGTTTGGAGATCGAAGCCCTCGACCGTGGAGCCGAATTTCTCTCCGGACCGTCGATTGATTTCCATTGACAGCCTCTTCCGATAGTCGGACATTGCACCCCACCAGGCGCCAGGAAACGCTGCTAAAATGTTATCCCACAGCCCTTAAGAGCCCCTAAAAAATGGCTTTCGGCGGCCCGTGTGAAGAAAAGATCCACTTCACTTTTCGATCATTCACCGGCGGCTGCGTACCGGTTGGGGGCATGAATGTCCCTTTCCGCCCGTGCGGGCGGCGCGGCACCGGACGTGATCAGCGGGCCGGCCGGCCCGGCGGAGGAGGCCGGCTCGGGTGATCCCCTGGCCGTGGGGAAATGAAGGCAGGGCCTGCCGGTGACTCGGGGCCGCGAGGCCGTTCGAGTTCCAGGAGACCCTGTTGTGGTACTTCTACGCGTTGTCGTCGGCGGAGTTCAGCCCGGCCGCACGGCCGAGTGGGCGCATCACTCGGAGGTATGAAGACGCGGGCGGTGGCGTCGGCCGCCGGACCCGAGCCCGGCGGCGGGCACGCCGTTGCCGCCTCCGCGGTCCGCCGGCGCGACCCGGCGGGTGAGGGGCCGTCGGAGTTCGCGGCTCACCTGGGGATACGGCGGCCGGCGGACTCCCCCGCCGTCACGGGCATCGCACGATCTGCCCGGCGTACGAGAGGCCGCCGCCGAAGCCGAAGAGCAGGACGGGGGTCCCCTTCTCCAGCTCCCCGCGTTCGACGAGCTTCGAGAAGGCCAGCGGGATGCTGGCGGCCGACGTGTTGCCGGAGTCCACGACGTCCCGGGCGATGACCGCGTTCACCGCGCCGATCTTGCGGGCGACGGGTTCGACGATGCGGAGATTGGCCTGGTGCAGGACGACACCGCCCAGGTCCTCGGGAGCGATCCCCGCCCGTTCGCACACCTGCCGCGCCAGTTCGGGCAGCGCCGTCGTGGCCCAGCGGTACACGGACTGGCCCTCCTGGGAGAAGGTGCCGCCCTTGCCCTCGATGAGCACGGCCCGGCCCATCTGCGGCACCGAACCCCACACCACGGGGCTGATCTCCGGGGTGTCGGTGGCGCCGACGACGACGGCACCCGCCCCGTCGCCCACGAGTACGCAGGTGCTGCGGTCGGACCAGTCGACGAAGTCCGTCAGCTTCTCCACCCCGATGACCACGGCCTTGGTCGCGGAGCCGCCCTTGATGGCCAGATCGGCCATGGCGAGGGCGTGCGGGAAGCCGGAGCACGCGGTGTTGACGTCGAGGGCGGCGGGAGCGGTGATGCCCAGTGCGGCGGCGACCCGCGCCGCGACGTTGGGCGAGCGGTCGTGCGAGGTGCAGGTGGCGACGATGACCATGTCGATGTCCGCGCCGCTCAGACCCGCGTTGGCCAGCGCCTTCTGCGCGGCCTCCGCCGCCATGTCTGCCACCGTCTCGTCCTCGGCCGCGACACACCGCGTGCGGATTCCGACCCGGCTGCGAATCCACTCGTCACTGGTGTCCGTCACCCGTGCGAGATCGTCATTGGTCAGCACCTTCTGCGGCTGGTAGTGACCAAGGGCCAGGATGCGAGATCCAGTCATCGGTGAGTCCTTCTGGGCTGGGGTGTGTCGAGGCGACAACAGATGGTCGCCGCCGTCCGACCACCTGTTGGTGTAGGTCGGCTGGGCCCTTCCCTATCACGTCAGCTGGCGAACTTCAGAGGGCTTCCATACTGCGGACTCGGGTTCTCCAGCCAGGTGTCCCTGGCGAGGATGGATCGTTGGATCTTCTGCAGTCTCGGACCCGGCTCCATGCCGAGGTCCTCCACCAGGGTGCGCCGGATTCGATTGAACGCGCCCAGCGCGTCCGCCGTCCTGCCACTCCTGTAGAGGGAAATCATCAGATACCCGTAGATCGATTCCCAGGTGGGATGCGCGGCGACCAGGGAATACAGCTCACCGATGAGAGCATGGTGACGCCCGAGCTCCAACTCCAGTTGCAGCCGCTGTTCATGGGCATGTGCCCGCTTCTCGTCCAGCAGTTGTCCGAGGGATTCGTAGGCGGGCAGTTCCCGGAATCCGTCCAGCGCCGGGCCCCGCCACAGACCGATGGCCGCGCTGAGGAATTCAGATGCCTCTTCGAGTTCCCCCCGGTCCCGCAACTCCCGGGAACGCGTCATATGCGTCTCGAAGAGGTTGAGGTCGAGGTAGGAGTCGGGAAGTTGCAGCTGGTAGCCGGTCGGCTGGGTGACGAGAACGGAACGCTCCAGGCCCAGGCTCCGGAAGTTCCCACGGAGTTGGGAGATGTACACATGAAGGGCCGTGGTGGCGCTCTCCGGCAGCGTTTCCGACCAGAGGGCGTTTCTCAGCCGCTCACAGGAGACGACGGCCGAGTTGTGACAGCATAAATAGGAAACCAGGGCGCGGAGCTTTGGGGCCCAGGGGCCGACCTTTTCGCCATTCGGTCCTTCGATTTCGAGCGGACCCAGAATACGAAAAAACACCCTCCACCCTCTCCCCCATTGGCGACGCACGCCCCCCCGACAGGGCCCTTTGATGATTGCCACACAGCCAGGACATGTCAAGCCTTCCTGGCCAGGTCTTGATGTTACCTGGAGGTAATATATTCCCTTGAAACAAACCGTTTTACGACGAGCGGGGAAACCGCGCCGCGATCATCGGCCCCGACGGAGCCACCCACCGCTTCGCCCAGCGGCCCGCCGACGCGCGGGGGCTTCACCGGCCCGCCCGGCGACGTCACGGGCCGGCCTCATCCGGCCGATACCGCCCCGTCGGCCGGTCCGGATACCGTCCGGTCCGGATGAGGGCCCGGGGCGCGAACAACCGGTGCGATCCGGTCACACCGCGCGCCGGAGCGGCACACCGGTCCGGAAGGACGCCCGTGCCGGAATGCCGGCCCGCGACCGGAAGTGCCCGGCCCCCGCGCGCGGACGCGTGGCTGTCAGGTCGTCGGCCGGTTGCTGCCGCTGGGCGCACGGCTCAGGTCCACCACGCAGAAGACGTTGCCGTCCGGGTCGGCGAGAACGATGAAGTCCGGGTCGGGCGGGTAGAGGTCCCAGTCGACGGTCCGCGCACCGAGACCGATCAGCCGCTCGACCTCCGCCTGTTGTTCCTCCGTCGTGTCCGTGAAGAGGTCCAGGTGGAGACGGGGGTGCGGCTCGGCCGGAGACGTACTGCGCAGCAGCCCGAGGGCCCGGCCGGAGCCGTCGGCGTGATCGAGCGTCCGCCACGTGTCGCTCTTCCACTCCTGAGTGGCGACCAGGTCCAGAGCCTCGGTCCAGAAGGCCACCGCGCGGGGCACGTCCGTGACACCGATGACGGGGATTCCAAGTTTCAGCATGTGAGCGAGCCTAAGCGTTGTCCCGTCATCCCTGGCGGGCGCGCGACGGCAGCTACAGCGCCTCGCGGCGGCGTCGTCGGCGACGGCCGACCCACCGACGGGCGCGCCGGAAGGACTCCGTACAAGGGCCGCACCCTCGCGACGGGACCCGTGGGTCCGTCCACGGATTCCCGGAGCGCTGCGGTGAGACCCCTCAGCCGTTCAGGAGCTGCCATGTGGTGAGGGCGAGCTTGGCCCGTGTCAGGCCGGTGGGCTCGGTGAGTTCGATGCCCAGGGCCTTGCCGATCTGTTCGAGCCGACGGGCGATGCTGCTGTGGTGCATGTGCAGGATCTCGGCGGCCCGGCGCAGGGAGCCGGTGGCGCAGTAGGCGTCCAGGGTCTCCAGATCCTCCGCGTTGCCGGCGATGCGGTCGATCGCGGCCACATCGACGTTGTCGCGCGCGGCGTCCTCGGGTATCTCCGCGAGCAGGGCCAACGCGCCCAGTTCGTCGTGACGGACGACGGGCCGGTGCGGGGTCGTGAAGCGGAGGGCGGTGCGGGCCTCGCGCCAGGACCGGGCGGGGCCGTCGGCGGCGCCGATGCCCGCGCGTACGCCTGGCGGGAACCGGGTCGGGTCGAGGGTGGTGGCCAGGATGACACCCACGTCGGCGAGCGGGGCCGCCTTCACCGGACGAGCCGGGCAGAGCAGGCCGCCCACCTGGTCGAGCGGAACCCGCGAGTGTACGGCGGCGACGCGGACCGGCACGTCGGCGGCGAAGCCCAGGAGCCGTAGCGCACGGGCTCTGGCCGGCTCGTCACTGTCGGAGCTGACCACGAGTTCGACGAGGGCGGGGTCGGCCATGGTGGTACGGGCCGGGCCGTACCGCTCGGCGACCGCCGCGGCGGCGATGGCGAGCCGGTCCAGCAGCACCTCGTCGAGCGGGCTCGACGGGCCGGGGCGTTCCAGCCACACCGTGCCGATCTCCTCCTCGTCGAGGGTGATCGGCGCCGTGGTGGACGGGGGTGACGGCGGGACCGGCGCCTGCCTGCCGTCGGGCGAGATGCGGATCGCCCGCCCCGTGCCGTGCAGCCGGATGCCGGCCACGCACTCGGCCAGGCCCGCCGTGGCCCGCGCGAGCGCCGGAAGGTCCACCCGCCGGCGCATCAGTGTGTCGTAGAACGCGACGACCCGGACCACGCCTTCGACGTACGAGTCCATTCCCGACAGCCGTACAGCCAGGGCTTCCATGTCAGAAGGATAGGACCCCGGGGCGCGGAGGAGGCGCGCCGATCGGTGCGCGATCCGGCCGGAATGCCCGACGGATGGCGGATGAACCCGTGGAGGGGCCGCGGTGAGGATGGTCGTCATGAATCCCGAACTCGAAGCGTTCATCCCGTTGATCCCCCGGACCGACCTGAGCGATCCGGTCGCCGACCGCAGGCGCTACGCCGAGCGCGCCGCCGCGAGTCCGGCACCGGACACCACGCGCATGGAGATCGAGGACCGGACGGTCGCCGCCGATCCGGACGTGGCGGTGCGGATCTACCGCCCGCACCAGGCCCGGGGCGCCGTCGTCTGGCTGCACGGCGGCGGACTCGTCATGGGCGATCTGGACACCGAGCACCCGTTCGCCGCCCGGATCGCGGGCGGCTCCGGCGCGGTGGTGATCTCGGTGGACTACCGCCGGACCCCCGAGCACCGGTTCCCGGCCGCCCTGGACGACGCCTACGCCGCGCTGACCTGGACGGCCGAGCACGCGGCCGAACTCGGCGTCGACCCGCGGCGGATCGCGGTCGGAGGGCACAGCGCCGGCGCGGGGCTCGCGGCCGCGGTGGCGTTGCGGGCACGTGACCGGCAGGGGCCGCCGATCCACTTCCAGCTGCTCAACCAGCCCGGACTCGACGATCGCCAACAGACCTGGTCGCAGCGGCACTTCACCGATACGCCCGGACACGACCGCGACACGGTCGCCACGGTGTGGCGGTACTACCTGGGCTCCACGCCCGCCACTGCCCACGCCGCACCGGCCCGGGCGACCGACCTGTCCGGTCTGCCGACCGCCTACATCGCCACCGCGGAGTTCGACCCGCTGCGCGACGAAGCCATCGACTACGCGCTGCGCCTGCTCCAGGCGGGCGTGTCGGTCGAACTGCACCAGTGGCCCGGCGTCTTCCACGGATCTCTGGCGATCCTGTCCGCCGACGTCTCCCAGCGCCAGCTCGCCGACCTGACCTCGGCCCTGCGCCGCGCCCTGGCCGAGTGAGGCCGTGGCGGGCCCGGCACCGACGGCCGCGAGCCGTCACCGGCCGCTCGGCGCCGGCCGGGGCGGGGCCCGGGAAGTACGGCCACCGGCCCGGTCACGGGACCGGTCCCGTGACCGGTCACGACCGGATCGACGAAGACAGGAGAGCGATGACCACCGCTGACCTCCCCCGGGCGAGGGAGCAGTCCGCACCACCACCGGACGCCGATGCCGTGGCGGGGCGGAACGCGCGAGAGCTGCTGCGCCCCTATGTCCGGCGTTTCGCGGTCGTCGTGATCCTTCAGGTGATCGGCGCTGTCGCGGGTCTGGCACCGCTGCTGGCGGTCGTCGAACTGGGACGCACCCTGCTGGCGCCGGGCCCGGTCGATCACGGTCACGTCCGGATCGTCGTGGTCGCGGGAGCGGTCGGCATGTTCGTCCGGCTGCTGTTCACGGCCGCGTCCTCCGGAATCGGGCACATCCTCGACGGCCAGGTGCAACTGACGCTCCGTCGGCGACTGGCCGTACGACTGGGACGCGTACCCATCGGCTGGTTCTCCCGGCGCCGGACCGGCGAACTGACCAAGCTGGTGGGCGAGGACGTCAGCGCCGTACACCCGTTCATCGCCCACACCCCCGGCGAACTCGTCTCCGCGTTCGTGGTGCCGCTGGTGTCGTTGGTCTACCTGTTCGCCATCGACTGGCGGCTCACGCTGATCACGCTGATCCCGGTGGTGCTGGCCATGGCGATGGTCCCCCTGATGATGACCCCGGCCCGGAAGCGTGAGCAGAGCGAGTTCGACGCGGCCATGGGACACATCGCGAGTTCGGTCGTCGAGTTCGTACAGGGCATCTCGGTGGTCAAGGCGTTCGGGGGGTCCGGCCGCGCCCATCGCAGATTCCTCACGGCCGCGGACGATTTCGTCGACATCTTCCACCGGTGGGTGCGCGGCATCTCCGCGATCGCCGCGGGGATGCAGCTGGTGCTGTCGCCGCCGTTCGTACTGCTGGTCGTGCTGATCGGCGGTACGTCCCTGATCACGGGCGGTGGCCTGGCCCCGACCGATCTGCTGCCCTTCCTGCTGCTCGGACTGGGCCTGACCGCTCCGGTGTCGGCCCTCGGCCATGGCTTCGACGAGCTGCGGGCCGCCGGGCGCGCGGTCGGCCGGATTCGGGACGTGCTCACGGTGCGGTCGCTGCCGGAGCCGGCGCACCCGGTCGCACCACAGGGCCACCGGGTGGAACTGCGTGACGTCCGGTTCTCCTACGAAGACGGCCGCGAGGTGCTGCGCGGGATCGACCTGGTGCTCGAACCGGGGACGGTCACCGCCCTCGTCGGACCGTCGGGGAGCGGAAAGTCCACGCTGGTCCAGCTGTTGCCGCGGTTCTTCGACCCGACCCAGGGGTCCGTCGCCCTGGGCGGTGTCGACCTACGTGAACTCGGCAGCCGACAGCTCTACCGGATGGTCTCGTTCGTCTTCCAGGACGTCTGTCTGCTGCGCGCGTCGATCGCGGACAACATCGCGCTCGCGGTGCCGGACGCCGGCCCCGACGCCGTGGAGCGCGCCGCCCGGCTGGCGTGCGTCCATGACCGAATTCTCGAACTGCCGCGCGGATACGCGTCGGTGATCGGCGAGGACGCCGGGCTGTCGGGGGGCGAGGCACAGCGGATCTCACTCGCACGCGCACTGCTGGCCGACTCCCCCGTCCTGGTGCTCGACGAGGCGACCGCCTTCGCCGACCCGCAGACCGAGCAGGCGGTGCGCCAGGCACTGGCGACGCTGGGGCACGACCGGACGATCCTGGTCATCGCCCATCGCCTGGAGACGGTCGCCGACGCCGACACCGTCGTGATGCTGGAGGACGGCGCGGTCGTCGAGCGCGGCACGCCCGCCGAGTTGCTGGCACGGAACGGCAGGTTCGCCGCGTTCTGGCAGTCCCACCGGACGGCGACGGACGACGGGACCGAAACCCACGACGGCCTACCGCGAGGAGACGAGTCCCGATGATCCGCCTACTGCTCCGTGTGCTGGGGCACGAGCACGCCCGGCCGATGCGCCGCACCGTGGCGCTGATGACGACGACCTCGGTGGTCGAGGGGCTGTCCTACGGACTGCTGGTACCGGCGCTGCGGGCACTGTTCGGCACGGCACCCTCGGACGCCTGGCCCTGGCTGATCGCGTTCGGAGCCGCGTTCGCGGTCTACGCGGTACTGCGCTACAGCAGCGATCTGTCCGGATTCCGCGTCGGAGCGGGCCTGTTGCGCGGCATGTACCACCGTCTCGGTGATCATCTGGCCCGGTTGCCTGTCGGCTGGTACGGCGCGGGCCGCGTCGGGGAGGTGTCCGTCCTGGCCGGCCGGGGCGTCCTCCAGGCGATGGGCGTGATCGCGCATCTGCTGGGGCCGTTCATCTCCGCCTGTGTGACCCCCCTGACGATCGTCGCCGTGATGCTTGCCTTCAACTGGTACATGGGACTGGCCGCGTTGGCCGCCGTACCGGTCGTGGCGGTGATCCAGATCCGGACGGGACGGTCGACGGCCGCCGCCGACGTGGAGCGCGCCGAACGCGACGCCGAGGCCACCGGGCGGGTCGTCGAATACCTCCAGGCGCAGCCGGTGCTGCGCGCCGGCGGCCGGACCGGCGAACGCTTCCGGCTGCTCGACGACTCGCTGCGTGAGGTCCGGCGCGCGTCCCGCCGTTCCACGCTGTCCGTGCTGCCCGGCGCGGTGGGACTGGCGCTCGCGGTGCAGGCGATGTTCACCGTGTTGCTGGTGCTGGGCGCGTACCTCGCGCTCGGCGGGAACATAGGTGTGGCGGAGGTGCTGGCGATCCTGGTGCTGGCCGCCCGCTGCGCGGATCCGCTGCTGTCGCTGTCGGACATCGGTGGCAAACTCCGCGGCGCGCGTTCCGAACTGGCGAGACTCGACGCGGTATTGAGCGCCGAGCCCCTTCCGGAAGCTCCCGATCCCGTCCGGCCGGAACACCACGACCTGGAGTTCGACTCGGTCGCCTTCCGGCACGGTGATCGCACGGTGCTGGACGATGTCTCGTTGTCCTTGCGGGAGGGGCAGCGGCTGGCCGTGGTCGGACCGTCCGGCGCGGGCAAGAGCACGTTGCTGCGGCTGCTCGCACGGTTCCACGACGTGGACGCGGGCGCGGTACGTGTGGGGGGCGTGGACGTGCGCGCCATCGACACCGAGGTGCTGATGGCTCGGATCGCCATCGTCTTCCAGAACGTCCATCTCTTCGACGGCACGATCGAGGAGAACGTACGACTCGGCCGTCCCGACGCCGACGAGGCCGAGGTACGGGCGGCGGCGACCGCGGCGCGGTTGGACGAGGTGATCGGACGACTGCCCGACGGATGGGCGACCCAGGTCGGTGAGGACGGTGCGCTGCTGTCGGGTGGTGAGCGCCAGCGTGTCTCGATCGCGCGAGCACTGCTGAAGAACGCGCCCGTCGTGCTGCTGGACGAGGTGACCTCCGCACTGGACCCGGTGAACGAGGCGGCCGTCCACGAGGGCATCGAGCGTCTGATGGCGGGCCGTACGGTGGTGATGGTGGCGCACCGGATGCGTACCGTCCGCCGCGCCGACCACATCGTCTTCCTGGAGGGCGGCCGGATCGTGGAGGAGGGCGGGCACGACGAACTGCTGCGCCGCGGTGGCCGCTACGCCGGTTTCTGGAACCTTTCGACGACTCCCGTGGCGTCCCGTGGCGAGTGAACGAGCCGGAACGCAGGTCGGTCCGGGCCCGAAACGGCTCCGCCCCCGGCAAGCGATGCCGGGGGCGGAGCCGTTTCGGAGTTGGTCCGCCGAGCCGGCCGACACCGTCGTGGCGATGTGCTCAGGAGGGGGTGGCCCCCGCGAATGAGACGGTGGCGTTCAGATCGCACCAGGTGGTCGACGTCCCACCGGATGCCGCGCGGTTGCCGAAGTGCCGGTAGGTGCCGTACCCGGGCTTGTAGCAGTCGATGACCCCGGTGAACGAGGAGCCCGTACACCTGATGGAGGCACCGCGGTGTCCTCCGCTTCCGGTCAAGTACGTGGGTGAGTCACAGGAAAGCGCCGACGGGGAGGCCGCGGCCTGCGAGGCCATGCCCAGCAGACCTCCACCCGCCAGCGCGAGGGATGCTGCGACAGCAGCGACACGGTGATGAGTACGCACGTTTGTCTCCTCCGGAGCATCAAACAAGGCGATCGATCAGCCATAGTTTGTCGCCGTCCGCACCGTTTTTCCAGAGCGCCAGGACGAACTGACCGAAAGCCGCATGCGGATCGGGATGCGGCGGATCGGGCACCAGCGTTCGGCGGGGCCGACAGGACAGGGCGAGCAGTGGGCGCCGTCGACGGCCGGCCACCAGGTCCGCCGTCGCCAGTTCCAGCCGTCGAGGTGTCGGCCCGCCCCGCCCTCGGCGACGGTGGTGAGTGCCACGGTGTCTCGATCGCGCCGTACTGCGACGGCGGTCCGGAAGCCCGGCTGCGCGGCCGGGACCGGCCGGAGGTGCGGACGCCGGACGCCTGCCGGGGTGGCGGCAGGAAGGCACAGGTCCTACTGCTGCCGCAGTGCGGCAGGGGTGGTGACCCGCACTGCCCGAGGGCGTTCAAGGGCCGTTGCGGCCGGGGCCCCGCCGCGGAACGGCCTGGTGATTGGACAGTTGTCCAAGACGATTGACCACTCAGAGTGCGCCACTTAAACTCCCGGCACCATCCAGATCAGGAGGCGCCGGTGACCGCACCGCCCGATGACCGGCCTGGACCCCCGCAACCGGTCGCCCCGGCAGGGGACTCCTCGGAGCCCAGCGCCCCCGTCACACTGGCGTGGCTGTGGCTGTTCGCTCTGGCCTGGCTCGGGTTCTGGCTGATGGTGATGCTGCCCAGTCAGGTCATGCTCGCCCAGTTGGCCCGCGCCATCGATCCGGACCGGAAGGTTCGTCTGGCCAGTGTGTTCCAGGGCACCATGCTGGTCGCGATCGTGCTGGCCGTCCCCCTGGTGGGCTTCCTCTGCGACCGCACCCGGCTGGCCTGGGGCCGTCGACGCGCGTGGGCGCTGGGCGGGTTCACTCTCGCCTCGCTCGCCTTCGCCCTCGTCGGACAGCTCGACTCGGTGCCGGTGGTGTGCGGGCTGCTCGTGCTCGTCGCGCTCGGACAGGCATGCGTGCTCGTGGGCCTGAGCGCGATGATCGCCGATCAGGTACCCGTGAACCAGCGCGGCCGGGCATCGGCGGCCTTCGGTGCGCCCCAGGTGATCGCCCTGGCCGGCGGCATGGCGCTGGTCACCGAGGTCATCCACGACGTGTCCACCGCATGGTGGGTGATCGCCCTGCTCGCCGCGGTCTGCTGCCTGCCCTTCCTGCTCGGCGTCGGCGAACCGGCGCCGCCTCCGGGGACCGGACCGACCGGGGGCCTGCTGCGCAATCTGACGCCACCGCGTCCGCGGCGGGCGCCGGACTACTACTGGGCCATGTCCACGAGGGTGCTGGTCAACGCCGGTAATCTGGTCGGCACGGCGTATCTGCTCTACTACGTCGATGATGTTCTCCACCGGCCCGACCCGGAGGGCGCGGCGCTCACGCTCACGCTCGTCTACCTGGTGTTCTGCGTGGTCGCGACGTACGCCGCCGGGCTGATCTCCGACCGCAAGCCGCGCCGCAAGCCGCTCGTGCTCGCCGGCGCCGCGTTCCAGATCGCGGCAGCGCTGAGCCTGGCGGTCTCACCGACGTGGGAGGCGGCGGTGCTGGCCGCGGCCCTCCTCGGCGTCGGATACGGCACCTTCCTCTCCGTCGACCAGGTGCTGACCATCGCCGTCCTGCCCGACGTGCGCACCCGGGCCCGCGACCTGGGCCTGGTCAACGCCGCCCAGAACCTGCCCATCGCTCCTTTCGTCGGCTTCACGGTGCTCACCCTCACCAACGAGAACTACCGCGCCCTCTATGTCGCCAGTGCACTGATCGTGCTGCTCGGGGCCTGGTCGGTGACACGAATAAGGTCGGTGTCCTGATATGCGTGCCATCTTCGTCCTCTTCGACACACTCAACCGGCGGTTCCTGCCACCGTACGGCGCCAACGACGTCGTCGCGCCGCACTTCGCCGACCTCGCCGGGCGCAGCGTCACCTTCGACAACGCCTACGGCGGCTCGATGCCCTGCATGCCGGCCCGCCGTGAACTGCACACCGGCCGGCACAACTTCCTGCACCGGGGCTGGGGCCCGCTGGAGCCGTTCGACGACTCGATGCCCGAACTGCTCAGCCGCGCCGGGATCTACACGCATCTGGTGACCGACCACCAGCACTACTGGGCCGACGGCGGAGCGACCTACCATCCGCGGTTCCGGACGTTCGAGTTCTTCCGGGGCCAGGAGGGCGACGAGTGGAAGGGGCACGTCGCCGACCCGCCGGTGGCCGCCGGTCAGGCGCCGACGGTGACGAACGGGGAACTGCGTCGCCAGGACCGGGTGAACCGGCTCTACATGACCAGCGAGGCCGAGCATCCGCAGACGCTCACTTTCGACGCCGGGCTGCACTTCATCGGCACCAACGCCGAGGAGGACAACTGGTTCCTCCAGATCGAGACCTTCGACCCGCACGAGCCCTTCTTCACCTACGACGACTACCGCAAGCTCTACGACACGGCGTACGACGGTCCCGAGCTGGACTGGCCCGACTACGTGCGGGTCTCCGAGCCGCAGGAGACCGTCGACCACGTCCGCTCGCTCTACTCGGCTCTGCTCACCATGTGCGACCGTAGCCTGGGCCGGGTGCTGGCAGCCATGGACGAGCACGACATGTGGGACGACACGATGCTGATCGTGGGCACCGACCACGGCTTCCTGCTCGGCGAGCACGACTGGTGGGGCAAGAACACCCCGCCGTACTTCCAGGAGACCATCCACCTGCCGCTGTTCGTATGGGATCCGCGCTCGCGCCGCAGTGGTGAGCGGCGCACCTCGCTGGTGCAGACCATCGACCTGGCTCCGACCCTGCTCGACTTCTTCGGCCGGCCCGCGACCCGGGACATGCAAGGAGTGTCGCTCGCGGACGTCGTCGAGTCCGACGCACCGGTCCGCGAGGCCGGCCTGTTCGGCATCTTCGGGGGACACGTCAACGTCACCGACGGCCGCTGGGTCTATCTGCGCGCCCCGGCGCGACCTGGCAACCAGCCGCTCGCGGAATACACACTGATGCCCACACTCATGCGCGGCCGGATGCCGGTCGAGGTCCTGCGGGAGGCCGCTCTCGCGTCTCCGTTCGGGTTCACCAAGGACGTGTCGCCGCTGCGGGTGCCCGGCACCGCGTACACCGACCCCTACGCCTTCGGTTCGATGCTCTTCGACCTCTACACCGACCCGGAACAGCAGCACCCGGTCATCGACGACGGGCAAGAACTGCGCATGGCCACCCTGATGCGCGACCTGATGGTGGCCAACGAGGTGCCGGCCGAGCAGTTCGAGCGGATGGGTCTGCCCGCGACCGGACCGCTGGCGCCCGAGCACCTGCTGTGCCGCGAGCAGGCCGGCCAGGTGGAGACCAGCCGCCGACGGCCGCTGCGGGCCGCGGACTTCCCCAGGTCCAGGATCGACGTGACCACACCGATCTCGACGCTGCTGACCGAGCCCGACGCGGTCGCGGTCCTGCGTGCCCATCTGGGCGATCTCGTCGACGGACCGCTGCCCGATGAGGTGCTCGAGTTGGGATTGCTGGACGTCGCGGGCGTGGCCGTCGGACTCATCCCCACCGCTACGCTGCACCGGATCGCCGACGAACTGGCCGAGCTGTGAGCGGTCACTGCTGCTCACCGGGGCGGCACGGCCCGGGCGGGGACGGAGCGGCCGAACCGGTCGAGCCGGTCGCCGGGGCCGCGCCGCTCCGTGGTCCACGACCCGGCGCCGAGCCGCCGGCCCACGCCGTGCGGCTCCCCGGAGGCACCTTCCGGATGGGCAGCGACGAGGGGCTGGGCCACCCCGACGACCAGGAGGGGCCGGTCCGTGCCGTGACCGTCGGCCCCTTCGCCGTCGCCGCGACGACGGTCACCACCGCCCAGTGGGCAGCGTTCGCCGAGGAGACCGGACACGTCTCCGACGCCCAGCGGTTCGGCTGGTCCCACGTCCTCCACCTGCACCTGCCGCCCGCCGTCGCGGCACGTGCCCCCCGGGTCCGGTCGGCACCGTGGTGGTGCGCGATCCAGGGCGCGGACTGGCGGCACCCCGAAGGCCCCGGGTCCGACCTGGCCGGCCGCGAGGACCACCCGGCCGTGCACCTGTCATGGCGCGACGCGCAGTCCTGGTGTGCGTGGGCCGGCGGCCGGCTGCCGACCGAGGCGGAGTGGGAGTACGCCGCCCGCGGCGGACTCGAAGGTGCGCGCTACCCGTGGGGCGACGAACTGCGCCCGGACGGGGAGCACCGGTGCAACATCTGGCAGGGCGACTTCCCGCACCGCGACGAGGCCGCCGACGGCTGGTCCGGCACCGCCCCGGTCACGACGTACACCGCCAACGGGTTCGGCCTCTTCCAGACCGTCGGAAACGTGTGGGAGTGGTGCGCCGACCCCTGGCGCGGCGGCCGGGTGATCAAGGGTGGCTCGTTCCTGTGCCACGACTCCTGGTGCAACCGCTACCGCGTCGCCGCGCGCTCGGCCAACGAGGAGGACGCGTCGGCGGCCAACGCGGGCTTCCGGTGCGTCTGGGACCTCGCGGGCCCGGACCGCACCGGAAGCGGCGCTCACCGCGCGTGGACGGCCACCTCCCGCAACGAGTAGCCGTAGTGCGTGGCCCGACCGGTGCCGTGCATCCGCAGGTGGCGTGCGGTCGTCGGGGTGAACCGAGCGGTCTCCAGCCCGCCGCGGCCCGACGTGGTCTGCCACACCGTGCGCCACGTCCGGTTGTCGTCGGACACCTCGATGCGGTAGGCGGTGGCGTGGGCCGCCTCCCAGTCCAGCACCACCCGGCCGACGCGCTGGGGGCTGCGCAGGTCGACCGACCACCACTGGTCGTCGTTCCAGTCGCTGGCCCACCGGGTGGCGGGGTCTCCGTCGATGGCGCGGTCGGGCCGATAACTGGTGACGACGGAGAACTCGCTGCTGCTCGCCGACGCGGCACCGCCCCGGGCCAGGTCGGCCGGCCGGTCCCACCCGTCGGTGGCGTTCCACGTGTCCAGGTAGGACTGCGCGCCGTGCAGCAGCTCGTCGACGAGCGGGTCGCCACCGAGCCCGCGTACGTCCTCGATCCAGTCCGGCACCAGCCCGACATGGGCGCCGCCGTCGCTGTTGACGTCCCACACCCGCTCGCCGGTGCGCTGCCGGTCCACCAGCGGGCCGCCCGGGTAGGACCGGAACGGGTAGGTGACCTTGTCCGGCGCGTCGGACCCGCGGGGCGCCGGGTGGCCGCCCAGCCCGTTGAAGTCGGTGCCGTAGCCCAGCCCGACGTCGTACTTCTCGCGCAGGTCGGCGGTCGCCGCGGCCTCCTCGACGAACTTCTCCGAGTCCATGTCGTAGGACCCGACGAAGCCGCCCATCCGGTAGAGCCGCTCGGTCCATGTGCGGTCCATCCAGCTGTGGCTGGAGATCACACCGGGGTATCGCACCGACTCCATGATGTTTATCGCCCGGCCGGCGGCCTTGACGCTCATGTGGTCGACCTCGACCATCATCCCCCGGTCCATCATCCCGTCGAGGGCGTACTCCCCGAGTCGCGTGAGGCCGCGGGTGTTGCAGCGTGCGTCATCGTCGTACGACGGCACGCTGGTCCCGGGTGGCAGCTTCGCCTCCGCCTCGGGCACCTTGGCCGAGCCGATCGGGTTGTCGTGCTGGGGGCCGGTGCACGTCTCGGTCTTCCAGAACGTACCGGTGGAGAGGAACTGCCCGACGTTGATGATGGTGCCCTGCGTCCCCTCGTCGAAGCGCACCCCGCACAGCGCGTTGTCGAACTTGTGACACAGGAACATGCTGCTCACGCCGAGCGCGTGGAGTTCGTCGAGACCGGCGTCGATGTCGGCCCGGGTGCACTGGGCAATGCCGAGCACCTGCTTGCAGCCGAAGGGTTCGGAGGTCTCCACACCCAGGACCACGGCCATCTTGCCCGCTTCGATCACCTGCCGCGCCTGCTCGGGCGTCTTCACGATCCGGAACCAGCCCTGGCCCGAACCGCCGTACATCCGGTCGATGTAGTCCTGCATTCCGTAGGTCTTCCCGGCCTGCAACCGGACGGACTCCATCTCGTCGCAGCCGCGGTCGCGGACGTAGATCGAGCAGATGACGCCGTTGGACGTCAGGTCGGTGACCAGGACGCGCTGGCCGGCCCGCCAGGCGCGCTCGAGCCAGGCGTAGTAGTTCTGCTGATGCGACATCGTGGTGGAGGTGGGCCAGTCCTTGAATGTCGGCCAGCCCACCGGGTCGTGGTGGCCGTCGGGGTCGACGGTGAGGTTCTCCAGCAGCGCGCCGGCCCCGTCGGGGTAATGCTCGGGGCAGTCCTTGAGGGCGTCGGCGACACCGCCGTCGGAGAACGGCTTGCCGCAGACCAGCTTGCCGCCGAATGCCTCATTGGTCATCAGGTGGTTGTGGGCATCGACGAAACCGCGCACGTCGCCGTGTGCGTCGGTGCCGGTGAACGGCTCGCCGCTCACGTTGATCCCGGAGTCGGGGGCGGGCCGGTCGGCCGGCTCCCACCAGGGGCGCTCGACGGCGCCGGCCCCGCCGGCTCCTGCGCCGGAGAGGAGCAGAGCGGCGACGAGGGACAGGACAAGGGCGGCGATGCCGCCCGGACGCACTCTCTTCATGGGGTCTCCCGAGGCGTGGCGTGGGCCGCACCCTAGAGTTGGTCAAACGTCCCAGTCAAGAGTCCCGGATTGGTCGCGAGCGTAAGGATCAGCGCGAGCGCAAGGATCAGGCTTGGCGGGCGAGTCCCGCCACGTGCCGGGCGACGAGATCGAGGGCCTCACCGGCCGCGGCCGCATTCCCCTCGTTGAGATAGAGCAGCGTCACCCCGTCGAGCACCGCCGTGACGTAACGCGCCAGTACCGGCACCGGCGCGTCCCACTCCAGCGGCTTCCCCTCGCCGTCGGTGAGCGCCTCGATGAGGCGGGTGTTGGCCGCGAGGTAGGTCTGGTACTGCCGCTCCGCCACGACAGCGAGGCCGGGCTGCCGCGCGGCGTACTGCGTCAGTTCGTAGGTGAGGCGGTGTTCGTCCGGCTCGTCGACCACGTGCTGCCAGTAGGCGCGCATCCCGCGACGCAACCGCTCCTCCAACTCGCCTTCGCCCACCACCTCCGGCAGTGCCCGCTCCAGGGTGTGGCCGGTGATGACCTCGATGACCTCGCCCAGCAACTCCTCCTTGGAGCGGAAGCAGTAGTGGAAGGAACCCAGCGGCATGTCGGCCTCTGCCACGATCGCCCGCGTGGTGGCGGCCGAGACTCCCTCCCGGACCATGACCGCGATCGCCGCGTCGACCAACCGCTCGCGTCGTTCGCTCGCCGCCATCCGGTTCATGAGTCGACTCCTTGCTCGTGCTCGGCGGTCACAGGACCCGACCGCCCGCGTCGGGGTGCCATTGTCCTCGATTCCATCTTGGACGCACGACCAAGACGCTTGACCCAGCTTCTGCGCTGCTGCCATAGTCGCGCCACCGACCGACCCGTCCACCGGAGGCTCCGATGACCACGCGCTGGGAGAACTGGGCCCGCACCGAATCGGCCACACCGGACCGGGTCGTCTTCCCCGCCTCCGCCGAGGAGGTCGCCACCGTCGTCGCCGACGCGGCCGCGGCCGGGAGTTCGGTCAAGGCGATCGGATCGGGGCACTCGTTCTCCGGGATCGCGGTCGTGGAAGGCGTACAGCTGCGTCCGGACAGACTGACCGGACTGGTCCGCGCCGACACCGGGACCGGCCTGGTCACGGTCCGGGCCGGGATGCCGCTGCACCGGCTCAACCCGCTTCTCGCCGAACTCGGACTGGCCCTGGAGATCCTCGGCGACATCGACCGCCAGACCGTCGCCGGGGCACTGACCACCGGCACCCACGGATCCGGCGAACGGTTCGGCATCATGGCCACCCAGGTGCGTGAGCTCGAACTGGTGCTGGCCGACGGCTCGATCGTGACCTGCTCGTCCGTGGAGCGGCCCGACCTGTTCGCCGCGGCCCGCGTCTCCCTCGGCGCCCTGGGCGTCATCACCACCGTCACCCTCCAGTGCGTGCCACTCTTCGCACTGCGCGGGGTCGACCGGCCGCAACCGCTCGACGAGACGCTGGAGTCGCTCGACGAACTCGTCGCGACCCACGACCACTTCGAGTTCTTCTGGTTCCCGCACACCGCCACCGCGCTGACCCGTCGCTTCACTCGGCTCCCGGCCGGAACCGGCCTGCGCCCCCGGGGCCGGGTGGCGCGCGCGGTCGAGGACCGGTTCCTGGCCGACTACGCCTTCGACCGACTGCTGCGCCTGGGCGCGAGACGGCCCCGGACCGTGCCGGGCATCACCCGCCTCGCGACCCGGCTCACCGGGACCCGCGATGTCACCGACCTCGCTCACCGGGTCTTCGCCTCACCCCGCGACGTGCGCTTCCGCGAGGGCGAGTACGCCGTCCCACGCAACGCCGTCGTCGACGCCCTGAGCGAGCTCCGGCGCTGGGTCGACGCCCACGACGAAGCGATCTCCTTCCCCTTCGAGGTCCGGTTCGCCGCGGCCGACGACATCTGGCTCTCCCCCGCCCACGAACGCGATGTCGCCTACGTCGCCTTCCACCAGTACCACCGGATGCCACACGAGCGGTGGTTCCAGGTGTGCGAGGACGTTCTCGGCGCCGCGGGCGGTCGGCCGCACTGGGGGAAGATGCACCGGCTCGGCGCCGCCGAGCTTGCGGAGCTCTACCCCCGGTTCGCCGACTTCACCGCCCTGCGCGCTCACGTGGACCCGTCCGGAGTGTTCGCGAACCCCTATCTCGACCGCGTCCTCGGCTCGGTCGGTGGCCCCCGATGAGCGCACCGGCCTCCCTCCCCCCTGCCTCGCCCGGCGCGCTCTTCGCTGAACTCGCCGAGGCCACGGCACAGCTCCAGCCGCCGTACGCCGTGGTGCACCTGCCGTCACTGCGCGCCAACGCCCGGGACCTGGTGCGCCGGGCCGCGGGCAAGCCGATCCGGATCGCCAGCAAGTCGGTGCGGTGCCGCGCGCTGCTGAGTCAGGTCTCCGCAGAGCCCGGCTGGGCCGGCGTACTGGCGTTCACGCTGCCCGAGGCGCTGTGGCTGGCGGAGGAGTTCGAGGACGTGGTGGTCGGCTACCCCACCGTCGACGCGGCGGCCGTCGCCCGGCTCGCCGCGGACGAGGTGCTGGCCTCCCGGGTGACGCTCATGGTCGACTCGCCTGCGCACCTCGACCTGATCGACGAAGTCCTCGACGGCCTCGGACCCAGCGCCCGGCAGGTACGTGTCTGCCTTGAGGTCGACGCCTCGCTGCGGTTGGCCGACGGCCGCGTGCACATCGGCGCTCGGCGCTCTCCCGTACACACCGCTCGCGCCGCACGGGACCTGGCTCGCGCGGTGGTCGACCGCCCCCGGCTACGCCTCGTGGGAGTGATGGCCTACGAGGGCCAGATCGCCGGCGTCGGCGACAACCGCCCCGGCCCGGGACGGTTCCTGGTCCGGGGCATGCAGAGGGCCTCGGCACACGAGCTCGCCGAACGGCGGGCCGAGGCGGTCGCCGCCGTCGCGTCGGTGGCGCCGCTGGAGTTCGTCAACGGCGGTGGCACCGGGAGCCTGGAGACGACCAGCCGGGAGTTCTCCGTCACCGAGGTCGCGGCCGGGTCCGGGCTCCTCGCTCCCACCCTGTTCGACTTCTACACCCGGTTCGCCCCCCGCCCGGCGGCCTTCTTCGCGCTGTCGGTGGTGCGTCGCCCCTCGCCGCACCACGCCACGCTCCTGGGTGGGGGGTGGATCGCGTCCGGGGCCGCCGGCCCCGACCGCCTCCCCACGCCGACCTGGCCAACAGGGCTACGGCTGGTGCCGCAGGAGGGAGCCGGCGAGGTGCAGACCCCGCTGCGCGGCCGTGGCGTCGCCGGACTGCGCGTCGGCGACCGCGTCTGGCTGCGGCACAGCAAGGCCGGCGAGCTCTGCGAGCATGTGCCCGAACTCCACCTCGTCGAGGACGGCCACATCGTCGACACCGTCCCCACCTACCGAGGCCATCACAGAACGTTTCTCTGACCGCCGACCCCGTGAAAGGTGTGACCATGTCCGACTTCCCCCGCCTGCCCGAGGACTTCGTCCTCGGTGTGTCGACGGCGTCGTACCAGATCGAGGGCGCCGCCGCCGAGGACGGCAAGGGGCCCTCCATCTGGGACACGTTCAGCGCCGAGCCCGGCAGGATCAGGAACGGCGAGACCGGCGAGGTCGCCTGCGACCACTACCACCGGTCGGGGGAGGACGTCGCCCTGATGCGGGAGCTGGGCATCGATGCCTACCGCTTCTCGATCTCGTGGCCGCGCGTCATGCCGTCCGGGTCGGGCGAAGTAAACGCGGCGGGTCTGGACTTCTACGACCGGCTCGTCGACGATCTGCTGGCCGCCGGTATCACGCCCGCGGTGACCCTGTACCACTGGGACCTGCCCCAGGCGCTGCAGGACCGAGGCGGCTGGCAGAAACGGGAGACGGCTCAACGACTGGCGGACTACGGCGCCGTGGTCGCCGAACGGCTCGGCGACCGGGTCGGGATGTGGATGCCGGTCAACGAACCGGTGGTGGCGACGATGTTCGGGCACGCGGTCGGCACCCACGCCCCCGGCCTGGCCCTCGGCTTCGACGCGATGCCGGTGGCCCACCACCTGTTGCTGGGCCACGGCCTGACCGTGCAGGCGCTGCGCGCCGCCGGCGTCGGCAACATCGGCATCGCCTCCAACCACGCCCCCACTTGGCCGGCGTCCGGCTCCGATGCCGACCGAGAGGCGGCCGCGTCGTACGACACGCTGGTCAACTGGCTGTTCGCGGACCCGGTGCTGCGCGGCAGCTACCCCGACGAACTGCTGGCCATGCTGATGCCCGGTCACGCGGACGGCACACTGGCTGCGGACCTGGAGATCATCTCGACGCCACTGGACTGGTTCGGGGTGAACTACTACCAGCCGGTGCCCGTCGGCGCGCCCGGCACCGCGTCCGTGGGCTCGCCCGCTCTGGAGGGCGCCGCCCTGCCGGAGGGGCTGCCGTTCGAGCCGCGCGTCCTGACCGACGTACCCACCACCGACCTCGACTGGGCCGTCGTCCCCGATGGGCTGCGCGAGATCCTGACCACCTTCACGCAGCGGTACGGCGACCGGCTGCCGCCGCTCTACGTCACCGAGAGCGGCTGCGCCTTCCGGGACCGTCCGGGCCCCGACGGCGCGGTCCATGATCCGCAGCGCATCGCCTACCACCGTGACCATCTCGCCGCGGTCTCCCGCGCGATCGAGGACGGCGTCGACGTGCGCGGCTACTTCACGTGGTCGCTCCTGGACAACTTCGAGTGGGCCCTGGGGTATGAGCCGCGGTTCGGCCTGGTCCATGTCGACTTCGACACCCAGGTGCGGACACCCAAGGACTCCTACCGCTGGTTCCAGGAGAACCTTTCCGCACGCCGTCGGACAGGACTGTAGACCGTCGACGACGGCACGTGGGAGTCGGTCGTCGGCACGTGAGCGTCGGTCGTCGGCACGGCGGTTTCGCCGGATGGTGCAGCGGCGGACCATGCTGCCCTGCCGCTTGTGGTCGGCGGGTCGATACAGTCGAGGGTGAAGCAGCGCAGGGCGGTGAACTGGGCCCCGATCCGGTTCAGCCCGCGCCAGGCGGTCTGGCGTGGGCGTCCGCCGACGATCCTCGAACAGCACCATCGCCGTCCTGGTTCCGCAGGCAGCCGACAGGAGACCCACTACCTTTCGGAGCGCGCGAGATCCGCTCCGTCAGGTGCCCGGATTCGTGCCTGACGCCGGGAAGTTCACACCGTCCTCCTGCGCCTTCTTCGAACGAACGTAACGAGGTTTTCGCCCATGCCACACTCCGACAACTCCACGAGCTCCCCCACACTGGCCGTCGTGAGCGGGCCACCAGGAACTGGCAAGACGACGCTCGCCCAGAAGGTCGCACAGGGTCTGGGCTGTCCCGCGATCATTCGTGACGAGATCAAGCAGGGGATGGTTCTGGCGACACCTGGCTACCGGAGCGGCGGCGACGATCCTCTGAACCACCGCACACTTGACGTCTTCTTCGAGGTGCTGACGTCGCTGCTGAGGGCCGGAACGACCGTGGTCGCCGAGGCGGCGTTTCAGGACAAGCTGTGGAGGAGCGGCTTGGAACCCCTGGCCGCACTCGCGCGAATCCGGGTCGTCCGCTGCACCACGTCATCAGCCGTCGCCCGAAGCAGGATCGCCCAACGCGCCAGGGCCTCCGCCCATCGAGGCGCACACGCCGACCAAGAACTTCTCGACGCGATGGCCACGGGGAAGTTCTCGTACGACCGCTTCACGCCGATCTCGCTCGACGTGCCGATACTGACAGTGGACACCTCAAGCGGCTACCGGCCGGGCGTGAAGGCTGTCGAGGCGTTCCTCAGGGACTCCGCCTGGAGTCCGACCGCTCGCGAACGGAGGCAGGCCGGCACGCGCTCGTAGGAGCGCCGCGGGCCACCATGGCCGCAGCCCGCGAAGGGGGTACGTGGTTGTCGTAGAACCACTGGGCCAGTCTGGGCATCTTGTCGGAATTGGAGTACAGGTCCATCGCAGCCTGCGCGAGCGCGGTCAGCCGGTCGGTCATCTCCTGGGGGTACGGGTAGCGGGAGTCCTTCCAACTGCGCGCCGCTCTCGGCGTGAACACGATGTGCTCCTCCGACGCCTTGGCGAGAGCTTCGAAAGCGAGCACGGCATCCGATCCCGAAGGAGGGATCTCGCTCCAGGCATCGAATGTGGCCGCCCGCCCGCTCCCGCCCTTCGGCAGGCCCAGGTACTCGTTCTTCCAGTAGTCCCGGTCCTGACGCAGGGCCTCAGCGGATGCGGCATCGTCTCGCGCCTTGTCGCGTTCCTCCATGCAGCTCTGTGCCATGTCCTCCCAGGACGTGGCGTCCTCTTCGAGCTGCCGGACACGTTTCTGCAGTGCTTCGAGCTCGGCGGTCGTGTCTCCGGCGGCTTGGGCGCGCGACAACGGCTCCCGCGCGGTACGAAGCCTGCCACGCACTTTCCCACGCTGTGTCACTGCCACGGGCGATGACAGAGAGATGGGCGAGCGACAGCATCAGCCGCCGTTCCACGAAGGACGCCTGGGACACCTCCTCACGCAAGTACGAGGGGTGTTCCAGCCGAGGTCGGGCCAGACCAGCCGGGCGCCACCGCCGGGTACGGCCAACTGCTCGTGGGCCCGCCGGACGGCTTGTGCAGTCACGTAGTTCAGGGTCACCACCTGGGCCAGGCCAGCCAGTTGTCACGACGCGTCGGCCGCCGCGCTTCATCCCGCCTGGTCCCTGGGACGTATCAGGAGAATAGGGAGCCGCGTGCGCAGCGCCAGGACATCGAGGAGCACGTCAGCATGGCTCTCCTCCCGGATCTACTCGTACCGCCCCGTGGCGAGCTGGCTCAACAGCCGCACTTCGAGCTCCTGGTCGCCGAGCACCGCCCGCAGCAGGTTCGGGCGCTTGATCTGCGGATCCTGCACCGGTGCCATCCAGCCGTCGGGGATCTCCCTGCCCATGACGGTCCTGAGCCCGCCACCGCCTTCCTCCGACTGGGCGACCGTGACCCGGGTGACGAACTGGGCCGGTCCCGTAGACAGCGGCTGATGGATGGTCATGCGCAGCGCGCGGGTGAGTTCGTCGCCCGCCACGGTCCAGCTCACTGTGCGGTTACCATGGCCGGGAATCTTGCCGGCGAGCTCTGCTCGGCCATCCCGGACGAGTTCGGTCACCGACGGTGCCGGTACACGTCCGTGGTGGCCGAGCCAGTCGGCGAGATGGCCGAAGGCTCTCGTAGACGCGGCCCGGCTGTTCCTGGGCGGACCGGATGTCGAAACTGACGGCGTACAGAGCCTGCACGGCGGCTCCCCTCCCCCGATGCCCTGTGCGACGACCGTTTCCCCCTCGAAAGCGGTCAGGGCACCGCTCGGAGAGCAACCCTGATACCGCTCCGCCCATGTCAGTAATGCCCTGGTCGGGGCTTCGGTGCCGACAGTCCGGTCAACCGAACGCCATACCTGCTGGCCCCGACGAACCGGATGAGATGGGGAGCCGTTGCGCACTCCGCCCAGACCGTCTTCCCGGGCCGGGGGCGGTCGCGCAGGCCCCAGTCAGCGGCGAGCACGTCAACGAGGAGCACTCTGCGGCCTCCGCTCTCGTCCGGATCGGGAGCCGATCGCGCCAACCGGGCGGGAGGAAGGTCGGTCACCGCGATTCGGACGATGCCCAGGCTCTCGTGGTGGGAAAGGGGCGGGGCGAAGCCCGGTCCGGGGACGCCGTAGAGAACGGCGTTCACGGCGAGTTCGGCGACGAACGGGAGCGGGGCGAGGCCGGCTCGGTTCTCGACGACGGTGACACCGCGGGAATCGAAGCCGGTGCGGGGCTTGGCGGCGACCGGGAAGCCGCCAGGGAAGGCGTCGCCGACGCCGATTCCGTCCGACGGACCGACGATTCGGGTGACGGGCACACGTACCGCCCCCTCGCATGCCTCGACGAGGCGCCACTTGTTCAGGCAGGTTTCCAGCGCGGACATGCGCGCTGCTTAGCTGGGCCTGCGTGGGACACCTCGCCCCGTCCTGGTGCGCGACGGTCACGCCACCCGGCTACCGACCCACGGCGGCGGGCCCGGGCTCTCTCTGAGTGCCCTGCCCCGGCACGACCTGCACCGCCATCGCGACGCCGCAGGAGATCGGTGACCTCGTCCTGATGTACTCGGACCGCCTTACCGAACGCCGTCCGACCGACCCGGACCATGACACGCGCAGCCTTCTCGTAGCTGCGCAACACTGTTTCTCGGGAAGCTGCCCCAGGCGCCGGCCACGCTGGGCGCCAGGACTACGTCGACCACCTCGTGGCCCACCTGGACGACCCGCACCTGCGACGCGACGCTCCTCGCACTGCGCCGGATCGGCACGTAGGGCCGGTTCAACGCGCGGGAAACAGAGTCCGGCCGAGGACTACAGCGGCGCCCTCGAAGTCCCGGCCGGGGACGCGGCCGTGCGTGGCGGCGTTGGCGGCGAGTTCCGCGACAAGCAGCGCGGCGGTGTCGGGTGCCGCGCTGCCGTGCGGCACGCCCCATGCGTCGACGAGCTGGTGCAGCAAGAGCCGACGGGCAAGGCGCGCGCCACGCGAGGTGGAACTGAACCGCTGGACGAACACAGCCGCGAGGGTTGCGCTTGGCAGGTAGCAGGGACGGACGGTGCAGTCATGCGCCCACAATGGCGGCGCTCAGCGCCCGCCACCAGGTGCGACGCGCGTACGCCGCGCCGCCCCGGCGTACGCGCCCACGAGTGGCCTGTACGCGGCACCGGCCACTCGGCCGACCTCTCCGGAGACGGCACCGCGGAGGACCTCCGACCATGTCGAGGGGACGGTCCCTATGCTTCAGAGGTCTTGCAGGCGACTGCGAGGCTGCTGGTTCGACGGCGTGGACAGGGCGTCCGCGGCTGCTTCTATATCGACGTCGACCTGGACTCTGCGGAACTGTTCAAGAGTCTCGAGCTCCTGGTCCGTGAAGCCTCCTTCGCTCAGACGAATGGCCTCCGCCAGGAATTGAATGGTCTGCCCGATGCGAACGGCATCTTCCGCGGCGCCGCGGTGGAGCGATCGATAGGACGTAGCAGTGGGGCCCTGCCAGCCGGTCTCGATGCCGTCGACGATCTCGTCCATGCGCTTGAACTGCTGGCCGAGATACTCGTGCATGTCATCCAGATCGTCCGCCAGTTTTTTCAACTGTGACGACGTATAAGCGAGTTTTGGCTCATCACCCATGTCGGTCCCCCACGTCCGAACCTGTGTTGCAAGCCGACCAACCATAGCAACGCGGACACACCTACACAGGCATGCGGTGTCACGCGCACGCACGCCTCCATCATTCCTGCCACTGGGGGCCAGGCTTCGGATAGCGCGGACATGTGGCCGTAATGCGACCCGGTGCCCGCACCGGACTCCACTCAGGTGATGAGTAGCATCATCGGTGATTGCTTCTAGGGGGATCATCACTGTGTCGAACGAAGACCGCATCACCGTTAATTGCGGTGCCTTGCAGCAGCTTTCGGGTGACCTGGAAGGCATCCTCCGCGTCCTCAACGAAAAGCTGGACACGTTGTACGAGCGGACCGCCAAAGCCGTGCTGGGGTGGGACGGTGAGGCACGCGAAGTGTTCATCGACGAGCTGGACAAGTGGAGCCACTCCGCCGGCGACCTCAAGGCGACCCATGCCTGGCTCCACGAGGTCGTGGTGAAGGGGCACCTGAACTACGCCGCGGCCAACAGGTCCGTACTCGAAGGCTGGGGAGGCAATGCCTGATGGCCGGTCCTTCCTCACCCGCCCAGTCGCCGGGTGATAGCGGCACCATCGACGTCAAGCCGAGCGACCTCTGGTCCGTCTCCGGTCGGGTCGCCGCGCAGCAGGACTTCCTGGTACGGGGCGCCAGGGCGCTTCTCGAGGAGCTGGACAAGTACCCCGACGCAGGCGGTGCCGGCACCGAGGCCGAGAAGTTCGCCCGTGCGTACAAGAAGATCGGCAATCGCTGGCTGGAGGTCTGGGGCCGGTCCGTGCTCAGCGTCGGTGGTGTCGCAGTCGGGTTCACCGAGACGGCCAACGCCTACACCAGGGCAGACGTGGCGGCCCACCCCGAGCCGGGGAAGACGGCCGAGCAGCACCCACGGCCCGCGGTCATCGACAAGGCCCCGAACTTCGGCTCGGTACCCGATATCAAGTGGGGCGACGACGACGGCGGCGACGACATTTTGCGCGGTCTGATGGAAGGCATACCCGAAATCGTCCGGGACGTCCTCCGGCCACTGTGCAAGAACGTGTTCCGGATCGGCAGGGTGGCGGACGTCCACCCCTTCCCGCAGCAGCACTACCTCAACTCGCTCTGTCACAGCTGGATGAACGTATCCATCACCGCGACGCTGGGGGCGGACCAGCTCACCCAGGAGGTGGGTGCCATCACCAACCACCAGCAGGCGGACTGGGAAGCCGCGATGCGGACCTTCTGCAGCGCCCTGTGGGGAGGGACGGCCTGGGGGCAGCAGCGGCACGGCTACCAGTGGGGGCAGACCGCCAACTCAGGACCGGGCACACCGCGGGTTCCCACGGGCAGTGAGCCGGTTCTGGCCGTACTGAAGGACACTGCGGATAAAATCGCCACCATCTTGCGCGAATACGCCGAGGCCGCCGTCGACCTCAACCGCGATGTCGCGGACGAGCTCCACCGCGCCATGTGGAAAGCCGCCAAGGAGATCATCGAAGATCTCGCCAAGCCCAAGGACCCCAAGAGCATCCTCGGCACCGTCACCTCCGTGATCGGCAAGGGCGCGGGCCTGATCCTGTCGTTCGACGTCAAGACGGTACTGAACATCGACACGAGCAAGTTGAACGGGATCGTCGACAAGTACACCGGCATCCTGGGGGGCCTCACCACGCGCATGGAGGCGCTGAGGGAGCCGCTGGACGAGGCATTCCGGAGCGCGCCGAAGTTCGAGGCCGGGGTCGCCCGTGCGCACGGCTTCGGTACCCGGGCCCTGGAGGAGTTCAAGGACTCGCAGGTCTGGCTGAAGGTCGATTCGAACGGCAGCTACGACCTGAACCTCGCCGCCAACGAGTACCTGGCGAACGGTCATACTTTGGACAAGCACGTCGGCAAGACGGACGAGCAGTTGGCGCAGCGCCTGCGTGACCAGCAGTCGGGCGGCCCGACAGCGGCCTGGCCCCACGGCAAGCCGATGCCCAGCGGCTCCTCTGCCTTCCCGAACTACCAGCGCGCCGAGGAATTGACCGAGCGCAACCTCAACACGAACAAGGCCGCCATCGAGGATTGGATCAAGGGGCCTCCGCCGGCCTCCGACGGCGACGTGAAGTCGTTCTACGACACGGTGCCGAGCGGCGAGACCAGTGGCCGCAGCGTGAGCAAGCAGCCGGTGGACCCCAACGACCCGCTGTCCGGGTACAAGCAGGGCGGTCTGAATGCCCAGGCGTACGACGTGAGCGGCATCGACACGCGTATCCGCCACGACAGCAGCCGCAACCCTCCGTTCACTGTCATGACGTCGATGCCCTCCAAGTCCTAGCGAAACCCGAGAAAGGCCGGCACCACATGTCCGTCGACCAGACGTCCTGGGAAGCCGCGGTACGCCACTTGTACGAGGACGCGTACCCGTACGACGCCACGGGCCCGCGTCGCCACGAGAACTGGGTCCTCGACGTCCTTGCTCTGATGGCACGGGCCCCGGACCCCCGCGGCTGGACCGGTCTCGATGACGCGGCCCAGAACCCGGAGCGCGAGGCGTCCCCCACTTACCCCTTCGTCGCCCACCCGCCGGAACACATCGCGAGGCGTCTCCAGGAGATCGATCGGGACAGTGCCGAGAACCTGCTCCTCGCCCTTACGGACGACCGCTGCACCCTGTCCAACCTGAGTCGCTTCGCCGAAAGCGAGGAGGAGCTCCGGGCGATGGCGCGCACGATCCTCACGCGCTACGGGAACTCCGCCAGCTTCCACACCAACGTCAACAAGCCCGGTCACGTGAGCGGCACGCTCGACTTCACATCGTCGGGCTGGGCGTACAGCCCGCTGAGCGTGTACTCGGAGGACTACGGCCTGATCGTCGTCTCGGACACCGAGGTGGGCATGTTCTGGAACTTCGCCGACTACTGAAGCACCTGCCACCCGTAGGAGCCCGGCTCCTGACGAGGTGATCTGAGAGGATGCCCCCGTGCTGACCCGTTCCGCCTCTTATCCCGACCGGGAGACCGCCCAGTGGGCCACCCAGCAGGTGGTGACCGCCAACGAACAGGCCGTCCACCGCTGGCTAGCCCAGAACACCCGGGTCCGCCTCACCCTCGAGGCAGCCTGGCCGTCCCGTGAGGAGCCCGTGGGCCGGGTCCAGCTGGAGGGCGACCTGCTGGCCGGGCGCGGCCCCGTCGACGTGCGCGCGGCGCGCGTGGTGCTGCGCCGCGAGGCGACGAGTCCGCTCGGCTTCGTCGTCCACACGACCGTCCCGTTCTACCTGTAGGGGTCACACGCACATGTCCATGAAGCCCCTCGAACACGACCGGCGGTATGGCGAGCTGGACCAGGTGATGCGCGCTTATCTGGGCCAGTCGGCCGACGACACCCCGGAGCGGCGCAGTCGCGCCCTGGACGCGTATCTCCGTCACACCTGGCATACCCGCCCTTCGGCCGTCGCGGAGGCGGAGCGACAGCTGCGCGAGTACAGCCGTAATCCTCCGGGCCGCATCCGGCAGGAGTTGGGTGAGTTCTACTCGATCCCGGACACCGGAAAGCCCCAGTCGGACATCGGTGACTGGCTGACAGTGCTGGCCGACCACTTGAAGAGGAGCATCGAGGAGGGCGACGTCCCGGAGCCATCGTCCCCGCAGACGCACTGGGAGTGGCACGCGCGCTTTCCGGAGACCGCGCAACTGCTGGGGGGTTGGTTTTCGCAGGACATCGTCGACGAGTTCCTCGGCCACGACGCTGCGGTCGCCGCCTACGCCGACACCACGAACCCGCAGTTGGTCGCCCGCCTCGTGGGTGAACTGCACGAGTTGCTCGCCCTTCCCCTGGACGAGGGGGACTACGCCCTGGCTGCCGCCGAACTCGGCATGGAGGTGGGCCCGCCGGAGCCGTTCTCCCACGGCGCCTGGTTCCAGTCGCTGGCGGCGACGCTCTCCGGCGTTTGAATCCGGCTGGACGGTCGCGGGACGGGCGCTCCACAGCCGCAGGATGGCACGAACGTGGACAGTGTCGCAGGGTCGAGCCCTACCCTCGGGACCCGAAGCTGGGCGTCGGTCCGAAACCCCTCCCGGGTCCCCGAACGAGTGAACCGTTCCGGATTCCGTAGGGACTCGATCATTTGAGAGGAACGAGTCATGGCACGTCCTTCCCAGTACCCGCTTGAGCTGCGCAAGCGAGCTGTCCGCATGGTCGCGAGGTGCGGCCGGAGTACGACACCGAGTGGTCCGCGATGAAGGCGTCGCGTCGAAACTCGGCATCGGCACGACCGAGACGCTGCGTAAATGGGTGCGGCAGGACCAGATCGACGCTGGCACCCGGCCGGGCACGACGACGAATGATTCGGCGGAGCCGAAGGGGCTGAAGAAGGAGAACGCGGAGCTGAAGAGGGCGAACGACATCCTCAAGGCAGCAGCGTCTTTCTTCGTGGCCGAACTCGACCGGCCACACACACGCTCGTAGCGTTCATCGACGAGCACAAGGGCCGCTTCGGCGGCGTCGAGTCGATCTGCCGGGTCCTCACCGACCACGACTGCAAGATCGCCCCCTCCACCTGTTACGCCCACCGCAAACGCCAGGCCGCCCCCGCGGCCCGCACCGTCCGCGACACCGAACTGAAGCCCCTGATCAAGGAGGCGTACGACACCAACTACCGCGTCTACGGCGCCAGGGAGTTCTGGCGGCACCTGAACCGACAGAGCCATCCCGTGGCCCGCTGCACCGTCGAACGCCTCATGCGCGAACTCGGCATCACCCGCGCCGTCCGCGGCAAGAAGGTGATCACCACGATCCCCGACCCCAACGCACCCAGGGCGCCGGACCTGGTCGACCGCGACTTCGTCTCCGACGCACCGAACCATTGCTGGGTCGCAGACTTCACCCACGTGGCCGACCTGGACCGGCGTCGTCTACGTCGCCTTCGTCGTGGACACCTTCTCGCGCCGCATCGTCAGCTGATCCGCCGCCACCACAAGGGAGACCCGGCTCGTTCCGGACGCGCTGGAGATGGCCTTGTGGCAACGCGGTCGCGACCAACACCTCCACATTCGGGGCGAGTTGATACATCACTCGAACGCCGGTCGCAGTACACGTCGTTCAAGCTGGCCGACCATCTGGATGCTGCCGGCATCGCGGCGAGCATCGGCTCGGTCAGGGACGCCCTGGACAACGCCCTGATGGAATCGACGATCGGGCTCTACAAAGCCGAGTTGATCAAGCCCCAGCGGCCGTGGCGAACGCTTTCCCAGGTCGAGCTCGCCACCGCTGAGTGGGTCGACTGGTACAACCACAGTCGGCTCCACGGGGAGATCGGGCACACCCCACCCGTCGAGTACGAAGCAAACCGCTACCTCATCACCACGACGCCCCAGGTCACACCCGACATCTGAGATCTCTACGGAACCCGGAACGGTTCACCTTCGTGACGACGTCCGGCCTGGCCTGGCCCGAGAGGAAGTCCGAACCGGCGAGAGCTGCCCTCGCCACGGCCTCAGCCAGGCGCAGCAGTGTGCGTCGCGGAATGCACGACGAGAGACGGGAGCCATGAGGCTGGACGGCTTGCCCGGCAGGGTGGCGATCTCCAGCTAGTTGTGGACGAAGGTGGCCGGCATCGGTGCCCTCGGAGCGCTGTGCGCGCGAGTCGAGGCCATGCCACCGGGGCAGGCCAGAACCGACGCTGAAACATGGATCAGCTGGGCAGCGACCACCGTCGAGCGCCTCGACCCGCTGAGCTCACCACCCCGGTTGCCCGACGTCCACGAACCGCGAGCCGACAACCTGAGGCCCTTCCTCGGGCGCTGGAGCCCTTACGGACCGACCTATGAGCGCCCACTCAGCCAACGTCCGACCCGCCGAACTACGGCATGCAAGAACTCGGCTTGGTTTCCTTCGAGTTCCTGCAAAGACAGCCTGCGGGAACGCGCCCTCCACCTGGCACGGCTTGCACAACCAGTCAGGTGACTTCCCGTCAGGAAAGCATCGTTTCAGCATCAAGATCCCGCTTGTAACGCCCGCACCGCACATAACGCGCCTAGGAAAACCTCAGGTCAGGAGCCCTTTGCGGCCGGTTCGAGGATGGCGACACACTCCACATGATGCGTCATCGCGAAACATGTCGAACAGAAACATGTAGAAGCAGAAGCAGGCCAGAGCCCCTCATGGAAAAAATAGGGGCAAACCACCCGTGCGCGTTATGTGCACTGCGTGCGCTACGCGCGACAAGTTGACGCACAGAGTGAGCCTGTGTCGCACCTGACACCTAACTTGGCGCGGGATCTCAGCGACGCAGGTCTGCGGTATAACGTGGAGCCGCTCCTCCCGTAGGCGAAGCCGTGGGTAACGTGCGGTCGACGCTGGTGCGCCCGACCTCGAGCAGCTCGCCGACGATCTCCTTCTACTCCTCAACGACCTCAACAGTAACCGCCACCGTCCTCGGCCCCCAGGGTCCCGCGCAGCGCACCGGTGGGCTCGCCCGTCGCCTCATCCGGACCGCCTGCGACGCATCTGGCCGCCCCCTGAATCCGACATCGTGCCCGACCGGGGGCCGCCCGACGACCGGCCGGGCGTCGTCGCCACCGTCCTCCGCGGATGGCCCGATGCCGAGGCCGTCCGGGTCTTCGCCCCGCATAGGGCGGACACAGCTGTTGCCGGGCTTCTGGCACCTCGGGCGCGGTACGATTTGCGCCCCTTGCACGGTCTCCTCGAAACCTGGGCCACAATGCCGATCCGACGTCCTGGGAACGCGCTTCCCTTCTTGCTTCTCGGGGCGTTCCGCGCGCTCATCGATGACCTTCATCGACAGCTCGCCGAACAGGGGCACCCTCAGCTCCAGCCCGTCCACGGATTCGCCCTGCAGATGATCAACCGCGGCGGGAGCATCACGGATCTGGGACGGCGGCTGGGTGTCACCAAGCAGGCGGCCCACAAGACGGTCATGGGCCTGGAGAACCTAGGGTACGCACAGCGTCGACCCAGCGCCACAGACCGCAGGCGGATCGACGTCGTGCTCACCGGACGGGGAGTCGAAGCTCTCGCACTGTCCGGGGTGATCCTCAACCAACTGCGGGACGAGTGGGCGTCCCGGGCCGGCGAAGAGGAGATGCAGGTCTTGGAGGAGGTGCTGGAGAGAGCCTCCGGACAGGATGGCATGGATCGCATCTTGGGATGGCTGGGCTCCTGATCCGGCGGTCGGTCCGGGGGCCCCGCGGCCCCTGCCCCGGTCCGCCGCTGGCTGCGGGCGACCCGGGACAGGTGGTACCGATGATCACGTCAGGTGACGTGGATCAGTGCTGGTGCGCCGTCGTCTGCCCGGACGTGGTCTTCGAGGACCAGACCGGGGCCTTGGCTCCGGCCGGAGCAGTGCGCTTGACGAAGTTCTCGAAAGTGAAGGTCATCTCGCCCCCTGTTCCGTACCGGGTGCACATCTTCTCCGGGTAGTAGCCGGTCAGCTCCACCTGCGGCGTCTGGGGTATCGGCCGGCAGGTCACGCCCGGCTTCTCACTGACGACCCAGTCCCGGTTGACCACCGGTTCCCAGAAGCTGATGTGTCCGTTCCACGTCCCGTAGGCGAACGCCTGGGTGAAGGCTCCACCGTTGGCAGGCGCCGCGTTCGGGTCGATGATGTGGTTGCCCATCCGTCCGGCGGCGCCGGGCAGACCCCAGCCCGCCGGTGCGTACGGAGCGGGCACCGGCTTCTTCGCCGTGGCGTCGTCGTCGCAGTTGATGACGAGGTTGCACGACCCGGTGCGGATCTGGTTGCGGGCGCTGAAGTCCTGGATGAAGAAGTGCATGTCGAAGTGCGGCTTGTCGAAGACGTGCGTCGGACCGTGCCCGTTCTTCTGCCAGTTGAACATCAGCCACTGGAACGGAAGCCCGTCCAGTTTTGGGAACCAAAGGTTCCGCTCATGACCGCTCGCGCAGTCCGTTTCGAGGTCGATGCCGTCCCCGCCGTTGTCGAAGCACGTCTGGCCGTCGTGCGTCGGCGTGCTCGGCAGCGACTTCATGGCCGCCGCATCGACTCGTACCGCCAACACCACAGGGTGTGCGGCCGAGTCGGCGGCGTAGAGCGTCTCCACGGTGCCGTCGCCGAGCGAGACCTTGTTGAAAGAGGTCAACTTCGGCAGAGCGGCCCCGTCCGCTTCGGCGGCGGGAGCCGAGGCGGATGCCTGCGTCCCTCCCGCGATCAGCATCGGTGTGAACGACGCGACCACCAGCAGCGCGAGAGCCAGCGGCAGCGACCAGCGTATCCGCAGCACATTACGTATCATGGTGTGTTCCCCCGTTGATTTCTCAGTGCTCGGCGTGCCAGGCGAACGACGCGAACGCCTCATCCAGCGGGGCTTCGGTCATGCGGTTGGCGTAGGTGGAGATGGTGTAGACGCCCAGGCCGAGAACGACCTCCAGGGCGTTGCGCCGGGTGTAGCCCGCGCTCAGGAACGCTTCCATGATCTCCGGTGCGACATGGCCGTGGCCCTCCATGACGGCGTGGGTGAAGACCCGCATGGCCTCCAGCCTGGAGTCCTTCAGGGGTTTGCGGTCCCGCAGCGCCTGGATGAGCTCCTGGTCGGCGCCGGACTTGGTGAGCATCGCCGAGTGCATGGCCACGCAGTAGTGGCACTGCACCGTGGTGGCCACGGTCAGAATGAAGACCTCGCGCTCCAGCTGGCTGAGCGTGGTCTTGTTGAACAGCGCGTTGCCGCTCATGAAGTTCTCCAGCAGCTCCGGTGACTCCGCCATGTAGGCGACCGGGGCCGGCAGGAAGCCGAAGCCCTTCTGGGTGTTCTCGATGATGGGGCGGGCGGCCTCGGGTGCGGAGGAGGCGTCGTGCCGGGTGAACGTCTCGGTCATGCTTCTGTTCCTTCCAGGGTGTTCTTCTCGGTGAAGCCCGTACGACGTGTCGCCGTACGGTCGGAACCCGTGTCCCAGGACTCCCGGACCACCGACGCGAGCGCGTCGAGCCGGTCGGCGTGGAGCACGGAGTAGTGGTCGCCGTCCAGCGTGTGGACGGCCAAGGGCTGGGCGAGATGGTCGAGCCATGCGGCTGTTACGGCGTCGGATGCCCCGTCCCGGGCGTGCACCAATACGGCCGGGACGGTGTAGGTACCCGCTCGGTGGGTCGACAGCGCTTGGGCGTTGGCCGCGAAGCGCTTCACCAGGGTCACGATCGCGTCATCGTCGGTGTCAGCTCCGAAGACGACCCCGGCGCGCAGCCGTTCCGCGAGCGCAGCCTCCGGGTCGGGCAGCTCTGCCAGGTCGAAGCCCGCAAGTGGGTCGGTGACGCCGGCGACCTGGGACACGTCCCGCGCGAACCAGGACAGCAGGTCAGTGTACCGAGGCGTGGTGACGGGATCGTCCGGGTGCTCCATCAGGTCGACGGCGACCACCGGTGCGACGGCGAAACCCTGCCGCATCAGCCGTTCCCCGACCTCCAGCGCAAGCACCCCGCCCATCGACCAGCCCGCGACTCGGATCTCGAGCCCGGGGGAGGAGCCGGGCGACGGAGCCTGCCCGGCATCCCGGAGGTCGCCCTCAGGGCCAAGCACGTCCTCCGCGATGGCCGCGGCGTAGACGTCGGCCAGTTCGGCGAGGAGGAACCCCGATGGGAGGCCGTCAGGAACCTGGACGCCGGTTACTGGTACCCCCAGCTTCGCGGCCAGTTCGCGATAGCAGGCAACATCGCCGCCGACCGGGTGTATCCAATAGGCGGTGGGCGCCTCTTGGCCACGGGACAGGGGCACCAGAGCGGCCCGTCCGACGGGACCGCCACGCACCGCCTCGGCCAGCGCCGCCACCGTGGCTTGCGTGAACAGCGTGGACAGCGGCAGATCGACGCCCAGCTCGGTGCGCACGAGGGACATCAGGCGCACCCCGAGCAGAGAGTTGCCGCCCAGCGCGAAGAAGTCCTGGTCCCTGCTCTCAGGAGCGTGTGGCAGCAGCCGAGTCCACAGTTCGGCCAACCGGCGCTCAGTCTCACCGCGCGGTGGCTCGACGGCCGTCGGACTCGGAATCGAGGCGCACCGGGCGGCGAGTGCCTGGCGATCCACCTTTCCGTTGGCAGTGACCGGGACGGAGTCCAGGCCCACGACGCGGCTGGGCACCATGTACGCGGGCAACCGCTCGCGGAGGGAGGCGAGGATGCCACTGCGCACCGACTCGTCCCCATCCACGTCGGCGTCGGAGACCACCCCGGCCACCAGCGACTTCATCCCCCGCTCGGCGCCCACGGCAGCCGCTACGGCGCTTCGGACCCCCGGCAGTCGCGACAGGGCCGCCTCGATCTCGCCGAGCTCGATCCGGAACCCCTGGACCTTCACCTGACCGTCCTGCCGCCCGAGGAACTCGATCGTGCCGTCCGGCAGATACCGGCCCAGGTCGCCGGTCCTGTAGAGCCGCCCGTGCGGGGTGTCCTCCAGGAAGCTCGCCGCCGTCCTCACCGGGTCCGCGAGGTAGCCGCGGGCCAGCCCGTCGCCGCTGATGTAGAGGTCTCCCGGCACATGCGTGGGACGGTGTCGCAAGCGCGCGTCCAGGACATGGAAGCCTTGGTTCTCCAGCGGCTTTCCGTACGGCACCGAGGGCAGAGCGGGGTCGAGGTCGCCGACCGGGTGGGTGATGGACCAGATGGCCGCCTCGGTGGCGCCACCCAGAGAGTGCACCGCCATCGAGGGCGCGCGACGGCGGGCGCGGTCGGGCAGGTCAAGGGGGATCCAGTCGCCGCTGAGCATGGCCAGTCGCAGCGACGGAACCGTCTCCTCCAGCCCCTCCAAGTGATCGACGAACATCTGCAGCAGCGCGGGCACGGAGTTCCACACCGTCACCCCGTGCCGGCGGACCAGTGCCTCCCAAGCCGCCGGGTCCCGGAGCTGTTCGGGGCGTGGCAGCACGAGGGTTCCCCCGGCTGCTAGGACCCCGAACACATCGAAGACGGACAGATCGAAGTTGAGCGCCGAGAGGCCCAGCACCGTGTCGCTCTCACCGATGCCGAAGCGGCGGCCGACGTCCTTCAGGGTGGTGAGGGCAGCCTGGTGTTCGATCATCACGCCCTTGGGCTCGCCGGTGGACCCGGAGGTGTGGATGACGTAGGCGATGTCGCCATGCCGTGCCACCGCGCGTGGCCTCCTCGCTACGGGGATGCCGCCCGTCCCGCCTTCCCGGCCTCCGTCGCCTTCCGCCACGTCGAGGGCGGGGAAACCGGCCAGCCAGGGATGGTCGGCGCGTACCGACGCGTCGGCGACGATGAGCGCGACACCCGACGACTCGACTGTGCGGCGTGCCCGTTCGGCGGGCAGATCGGCGGCGACGGGGACATACGCCGTGCCGGCCTTGAGCGCCGCGAGAGCGGCCACGACCTGCTCGACGCCCTTCGGCAGCATCACCGCTACCAGTTGCTCCCGGCCGGCGCCTGCGCGCTCCGCGATGCGGTCGGCCAGATCCTCCGCCCGGGCGTCGAGTTCGGCGTAACTCACGCTCTGCTCTCCGCAGACCAGCGCGAGCGCGTCCGGACGCCTAGCGGCGGCCTCCTCGAAACCGTGGTGCAGCAGTCCCTCGGGGGCCGGAGCCGCGGTGTCGTTGGCCCGTCGGCGCGGTGCCAGCTCGGACTCCGGGAGTTCGACCATGGGCTGCCGCTCCCAGGCGTCCGGTTCGTCGCAGAGCTGCTGGACCAGGCGGTGGTAGCTCGCGAACATCGAGCCGACCATGTGCGAGGGGAGCAGCTGGGTGACATGGTCCCAGTTGAGGCGCAATCCCTCGGCGTCCTCGATCACCTGGTGGTCGAGCCATACCTGCGGGGTGCGGATCACCGACGAGACCTCGTGCCCCTCGCCGGTCAGCGCGACCAGGTGGTCGGTGAGCGCGGTGGAGGCCGGGCTTTCGCCGGAGGAGAAGTTCAGGGTGCTCGCGAACACCACCGGCGCCCGGCCGGCCCGCGCCGAACCGTCCCGGGTGGAGAGTTCCCGCAGCACCTGCACCCCGCTGAAGGCGCTGTGCTCCAGATCACTCCAGAGCTGCCGCTGAAGACGGCGGCCGCGCTCGGCGAAAGCGTCCTCCCCGCGAGTGTCGACCTCCAGCAAGGTGGTCGCCGAGAAGTTACCCAGCACCGAGGAGACCTCGGGGTGCACAGGGCTGCGGTTGAAGAACAGCAGCGTCAGTGTGAAGTGTGGGTTCCCGGACCATCAGGCGAGGGTCTCCGCGTAGGCGGCGGCCAGCGCGGCGGACGGGGTCACCCCCGCCGCAGCGGCGTGTTCCTTGAAGCGGTCCCACTGCTGCGGCGGAACAGTCGCGGTGAGGTGGGCGAAGTCGGGACGCCCGATCTCCGAAGGGTCAGCGATGAGCGGCAGTTCCGGCCCCGGCGGCAGCGCGTCGATGCGCTCCACCCAGTACGCGCGGGCCTCCGCGTAGGCAGGCTCGGCCTCCTTGGCACGGAGATGCCGAACGTAGTCACGGAACGTCAGTTCCAGCGGAGCCGGCTGCGGCGCGGCACTCTCGTAGGTGCGTGCCAGCTCGGCGAAGAACTGCGCCGTGCTCCAGGCGTCCATGATGAGGGCGTCGATGCCGACGTGCAGCCGGGTGACGCCACCGGGCAGTCCGGTGACGGCCAGCTGGAACAGGGGCCAGGACAGCGGGTCGAAGACCTGCCCTGCCAGTTCGGCGGACCGCTCGGCGCAGCGTCTCCGCGCCTCCTCCTCGGACAGGTCCGTGAGGTCGAGCCGGTCCAGCCGATAACGGCCGACCTCGGGCAGGACCCGCTGTTCCCCGTCCTGCGTCATCACGGCGCGGAGCATGCCGTGCCGGGCGACGACGGCGTTGACGGCATCCTCGAGCCGGTCGCAGTCCAGGCCGCGCAGGTCCACCTCCAGGAAGAAGAACGTCGAGACGCCGCCCAGTTCGATCCCTTCGGACCTGCCGAAGAGATACGCCTGCTGCAGGTCCGTCAGCCCGAACGGCTCGTACTGCGCCGCTGGGTCGGGAACCAGGGCCGGTGCGGCCGCCTTCACCACGTGGTCCGCGGCGGCGTCCACCGCGCCCGGCCCGGCATCGAGCGCCCGTACCGGGGTGGCCGGAGCGGCCTCCTGCACCGTTGCCTTCTCCTCCCGCGGACCCGGCCGGCCGGACCCAGTCGTCCGCTCCGCCACGTAGGCGGCGAGTTCCGAGATGGTGGCCCCGTCGAGGAAGAGGCCCAACGGCACCGAGACACCGCAGCGCCCCGCGAGGTCCTCCTTGATCTCCAGCGCCATGAGCGAGTCCAGGCCCAGGTTCTGGACGGGCTCGTGGTGGGGAAGGCCCGCCGGGTCGGCGCGCAGCGAGCGGGCGCAGGCCACGGTCACCGCATCGAGGGGATCGAGCACCGGACCCGCGGCGACAGGCGAGGCCGCGCCAGGCGCCGCGGCGGTGTCGGTCACCGGCTCCCATGTCGACGCCACGGACTCCGACGCGGCCGGGATCTCCCGGCGGTCTCCGGCCCGGGCTTCGGCCAGGGTGACCCCGGTGACGGCCGCCCAGCAGACGCCTGACTCGTCCAGCAGGTGGACGTCCGCGACCAGCGTCCGGGAGTCCGCCTCGCTGTCCCGCAGCCGCAGCCGCACGTCCAGCGGCGCGTCGGGCAGCCCCTGGCGGACGTGCAGCGCGTCGATGCCGACGACCATGAAGGCTCGGTCGGCCACCCCGCGGGCGGTCAGCGGCGCGAAGAGCACCTGGAACATGGCGTCAGTCAGCCCAGGAGCGAGTACGTACGGTCCGGCCTCCTCGGGGCCGGACGCACGCAACCGGGCGTGAGCGTTGTCACGGTCGAAGGAGATGTCCTCCACCCACCGAGCCCCGGCGCCGAGATACAGGCGACGTGACCACAGCTGCCGGTAGAAGGCGTCCCCCGTCATACGCCGGGGCAGCGGCGTGGGTCGATCCGGCGGAGCGGCGGGCAGCGCGGGGTCCGCAGCGATTCGGCCCCGGCAGTGCAGAGGCCAGGAGTGCGACGGGTCACCGGGGGCGGACCGGTAGGAGAAGTGGAGTGCGCCCCTGCCCGCGGGTTCGAGTGTCAGCGTCACGGTGGGTCGACACGCCTCGTCGTAGACAAGCCGCTGGAGAACCGTGATGTCCTCGAGCACCACGTCGGTGCGGTCGCCGACCGCCTGGGCGGCCTCCAGGGCGGCCTCGACGAAGAACCCGACATTGACGATGGGTTCTCCGCCGATCACACAGTCGGCCAGCACCGGGTGAGCCGCGCTGTCCAGCGTCGCCAGGAAGGCCGCGCCAGTTCCGGGGACGGGCACCCGCGCGCCCAACAGTCCCGTGCCCGGCGGCAGACGGAGCCCGTCGCGGCTCGGATAGCCCTGCCCGGCCGGGTCCGAGAAGTCCTCGGTCATGGCCGGAGAGACGGCGTCGGTGACGCCACCGGGCCGGGGTCGACTGGCCGTGTACCAGTGCCGGGTCCGCCGGAAGGGGTATGTCGGTGCGTCTGTGATCGTGGCGTCCCGTCCCGACCACAGATCACGCCAGTCGATGTCCAGCCCCGCGGTGTACGCGTCGGCGGCCGCCTCGGCCACGGTCTCACCGTCCGGGCGGCCGGGACGCAGTGAGGCCGCCCACAGACCGTTCCGCAGTTCGGCCGGAACGAACCGTGCGGCCGCCGCCGTCAGTGTGGGGCACGGGCCGATTTCCAGGACGTGCCGTACATCCATGGCCAGCGCGGTCGTCATCGCACCGTGGAAGTCGACAGGCAGGCGGGCCTGGCCGCGCAGGTAGTCCGCATTCCACTCCCCGGGTCCCAGCGCGTCGCCGGTCACGGTGGAGATCAGCGGTACCTCCGGTGCGGCGAAGACGATCCCGGCGACTTCCGCCGCGAAGGCGTCGAGCATGGGCTCCATCAGCGGCGAGTGGAAGGCCCGGGTGCCGGCCAGGCGCTTGCTGCGCAGCCCTCGCCCGGCGGCGCGCCGGAGCACACCGTCGACCTCCGCGGGCGGGCCCGAGACGACTACGTGCTCCGGTCCGTTGACAGCGGCGACCTCCACCCGCTCGCCCGGGACGCAGAGGGCTCGCACGGTATCGCCGGGGGCGAAGACTGCCGCCATGGCTCCCGGTTCGGTCTGTTCCTGCATCAGGCGCCCGCGTGCGGCCGCCATACGAAGGGCATCGGCGATGTCCAGCACCCCGGCGACCGCCGCTGCGGCGATCTCCCCCACGCTGTGGCCGATTACGACATCGGGCGCGAGGCCGGCCGCGCGCCACATCTGTGCCAGCGACCATTCCAGCGCCACCAGGGCCGGCTGGGTGTAGCGGGTGTCGTCCAGCGGATTCCCGGCCGCCTCGTCCACACCGGACGGTCCTTCGCCCCTCGGTGTAATGGGCGCTTCGCCGACGCCGAACACGACGTCCAGCAGGGGCCGGTCCAGCACGTCGTCGAGGAGCTTGGCGCAGTGCTCCATGCTCAGCCGGAAGACGGGCGACTGTGCGAAGAGCTCGGCCCCCATGCCGGGGTACTGAGTCCCCTGTCCGGTGAACAGCCATGCCGTCCGGACCGGTCCTGGGGAGGCGGCGATGGCCGGGCCATTCTCTTCGGCCGCGATGCGGATCAGTTCCTCACACATGGCTTCCGGCGTGGTGGCGACGGCCGCGCGCCGGTACGGGAAGTGGTCGCGGGCTGTGCCGGCTGTGTGGGCGAGATCCGCGAGGTGTGCCGTCGTGACTGGCTGACGGGGTGCGCCGGAGCCGTTCGCGGAGTCGTCGAGCTGTCGGAGATAGCCGCGGGCCAGGGTGGCGACGCCCTCTGGGGTACGCGCGGACAGGGGGAGCACCCATGCCTCCGGTTCCCGCACGGTGCGTGGCCCGGGGCCGGTTAACGTCGCGGCGTGCCCCGACGAGGGGGCCTCCTCGACGATGATGTGGGCGTTGGTGCCGCTGGCGCCGAAGGAGCTGATCCCCGCCCGGCGCGTCCGCTCTCCCCGGGCCCATGCATAGGGAACGGTGGGGACGGAGATGTTCAGCGCGGCCAGGTCGATCTCGGGGTTGGTCTCACGCAGACCCATGTGGCCGGGCAGCGTCTCGTGGGTGAGGCTCAGGACGACCTTGAGTAGTCCCGCGACGCCTGCGGCGGGTTCGAGATGGCCCAGGTTGCTCTTGACGGAGCCGATGAGCAGCGGTCGCTCGCGCTCCGGGGTGGCCAGCACGTCAGCGAGGGCGTGCACCTCGATGGGGTCGCCCAGCGGGGTCCCCGTGCCGTGCGCCTCGACGTAGTCAATGTCGTGCGGCTCCAGCCCCGACGCTGCGAGCGCCGCGCGGACCACGTCGCGCTGGGCCTTCGCGCTGGGGACGGTGACGCCGCTGGAACGTCCGTCCTGGTTGACGGCGGTGCCACGGATGACGGCCAGGACCCGGTTCCCGTCAGCCCGCGCGTCCGACAGCCGCTTCAGTACGAGGACGCCGCAGCCCTCGGACCGTACGTAGCCGTCAGCTGCCGCGTCGAAGGTCTTGCAGTGCGCGTCCGCCGCCAGCATGCCGGCCTTGCCGAGCACCGTGTACCACTCGGGCGCCAGCAGGACGTTGACGCCGCCGGCCAGGGCGGTGTCCGCCTCACCGCAGCGCAGCGCCTGCACCGCCAGATGGACGGCGACGAGCGAGGAGGAGCAGGCGGTGTCCACCGACAGGCTGGGTCCGTGCGTCCCCAGCCAGTAGGCGATCCGGCCCGCCGCGAAGGTCGAGGCGGCGCCGGTGAGTGCGTACGCCTCCAGGTCCTCCGCGGCGACCTGAGTCAGTAGTGCCTGCTGGTAGTCGTTGTTGGTGACGCCGACGTACACGCCGGTGCGGGAGCCGCGGAGGCTCGTCGGCCTGGTGCCGGCGTTCTCCAGGGCCTCCCAGGCCACCTCCAGCAGGAGCCGCTGCTGTGGGTCGAGACAGGTCGCCTCGCGGGGGGACACGCCGAAGAACTCCGCGTCGAAGCCGTCGACCTGGTCCAGGAAGCCTCCCGAAGGCGTTCCGTCGGGGAATCCGCCCGGTACGTCGGCCAGTCGTGCGGCCGGGTAGGGAGTCACGGCGTCCCGGCCCTCGGCCAGGAGGTTCCACAGTTGCTCGGGATCGTTGGCGCTGCCGGGCATCCGGGCACCCATGCCGACGATGGCGATGGGTTCGCCGATACCCGAGCGAAGGAAGTTCCGCTCTTCGGAAAGGGTTTTGATCCGCTCCAGAGCCGTCTCCAGGAGGGCTCTGGTGTCAGCGGGTATGTGGTCGGTCATGCATGTCCCCCGTGCGTCGGATGAGAGCGCCGGAGCTGAGACTCCAGCGCCCGGATGATGTCCTCGTCGGTGAGGGCGGTGCCCGTGCCGACGGGCGCCGCTCCGGCCGCAGGCGCGCTGGTCGCCGCGGTGGCGCCGGAGCGGGCCTGCGGGATGGGCCGGGCCGCGGTCACGTGCCCCTGCCTGGCGTTCAACAACTGTGCAATACAGGAAGCGAGTTCGGCCGCCGTTGGATGCTCGAAGAGCAGTCTGGTGGGCAAGGTGAGGCCGAAGGCGCGCGAGAGGCGGCTCCTGGCGCGGGCGGCCAGCATGGAGTCCATGCCGAGGGAGAAGAAGCCCGCGTCCACGTCCAGCGTTCCGGCCGTCAGACCGAGGGTCTCGGCGATGGCCTGGTCCACGGCTTCGACGACCTGCGCGACCGTCCACCCACCGGGGGCCCCAGACGGGTCCACCGGCCGTGGTGTGCCGGACGCGCCCGAGTTCCCCGGCTTTCGCGCACCTGTGGAGGGCTCAGCGGTGCGCTGGCCCGGAATTCCGGGTTCCGGCCACGGGTGCGCCCACTGGTTTTCAGTGAACCAGTGCCGCTCGCGCTGGAACGGATAGGTGGGCAGGGCCACCATGGGGACCGGGGCCCGGTGCTCCCCGGCGCGGTGCGGCCAAGGGCCGCGCCTGCGGTGGGCGTACAGGAAGCCGGAGGCCCGTTCGCGGGCGACCACATCCCGCAGGTCGCGGTGGAGCGTCCAGGTGGCCGCCGCGCCCGTGCCGGCGCACAGCCCTTCCAAGGCGTCGATCAGCGTGGGGTGCGGGGCCAGTTCGACGAAGGTGTCACAGCCTTGCGCCAGCAGGGCGGCCACGGCGTCCGTGAAGCGCACCGGTGCCCGGAGGTTGTCGCACCAGTATTCGGCGTCGGGCCCTTCGGTGAGGGGAGCGCCGCTGACCGTGGAGACCAGCGGTACCTTCGGCGCCAGTGGCCGGATGCCGGCGAGCGCGATGCGCAGCGCGGGTTGCAGCGCGTCCGTCTGCGGGCTATGGGAGGCGACGTCCACGTGCACGAACTTGGCGAACACGTTGCGTTCGGCCAGCTGCGTGGCGACCCGTTCCAGGGAGTCGGCACCACCTGAGAGAACCGTTGAATGGGGGGAGTTGATGACGGCGACGCAGATGTCGTCGTAGACCGAGCACAGTTCGTGGGCGGCGTCCCGGCCCAGACCCACCACCAGCATCCGGCCCTGCCCGTCAATGCGGGAGAGCAGCCGGGAGCGCTCGCAGATGATCCGGGCGGCGTCGGTCAGGCTCAATGCCCCGGCGACGTGCGCCGCCGCGACCTCTCCCATGCTGTGCCCGACGACCGCGTCCGGCTCGACTCCTGCTTCCCGCCACATTGCCGCCAGGCCGACGGCGATGGCGAACAGCGCGGGCTGCACGAAGCGGGTGGGGAACTTTCCCTCGTCGCCGTGGTCTATCAGCTCCAGCACGCTGCGGCCGAGGAACGGCCGCATGGCGCGGTCCACCTCGTCCAGGACGGCGGCGAAGCGGGGGCTGGCGGTGCGGAGCCCGCTCGCCATGCCGAGCCAGTGGGGGCCCTGGCCGGGAAAGACGAAGACGATACCGCCGGTGCCCTTGGCCGAGCCCGTCACTCCAGCGGGTCCCGGCTCTCCCTCGGCCGCCGTGCGCAGGGCCGCGACCAACTCCTGTGGCGTTGCGCCGGAAACCGAGAGCCGCTGCGGGAGGAGCGTCCTACGGTGGTCCGTGGCTGCGGCCACAGCCCGTACCCGCGCGGCATTGGCATCCGCGAGCAGGTCCGCGTACCGGTCCGCGACCCCTTCCAGGCCCTCGGTGGTGGCGGCGGACAGCCGCAGCGTGAACGGGCCGTCGACGGCCGGGGCGGTTGCCTCGGAAGCGCCTGCCTGCAAGGTCTGCACGGATACCGGAGGCGGGCCGAGAACGGCGTGCGCGTTGGTGCCACCCGCCCCGAACGCAGAGACGGCAGCCAGCCGGTGCTCGTCGTCCTCGTCCCAGGGCCGCACCTCGTCCCCGGCGAAGGCCAGCCGCGTTCCGGCCGTCTCGAGACGCGGGTTGACGGTGCGCAGATGGAGCGTCGGGTAGACCTTCCGGTGGTAGGTCGCCAGGGCCGCCTTCACCAGGCCGGCGAGCCCGGCCGCCGCCTCCAGGTGCCCCATGTTCGTCTTCAGCGAGCCCAGCCGGCAGGTGGGCCCGTCGACCGCGCCGTAGACCTCGGCCAGGGCCTCCACCTCGATGGGGTCGCCGAGGCTGGTCCCGGTCCCATGGGCCTCGACCAGGCTGATCTGTCCGGGCTCCACCCGGGCGGCGCGCAGAGCGGCGGTGATGCACTCCCGCTGTGCGCGCCCGCTGGGTGCCGTCAGGCCGTTGGTCCGTCCGTCCTGGTTGACGGCGGTGCCGTGGATCACGGCGTACACCCGGTCGCCGTCGTTGACCGCGTCGGTCAGCCGCTTGAGGACGACGGCGACCACTCCCTCGCCGCGTACGTAGCCGTCGGCGGCCGCGTCGAACGTCTTGCACCGGCCGTCGGGCGACAGCGGCAGGCCCTTGGAATGCGCGACGGAACTGGCGGGGGAGAGCAACAGGTTGACGCCCGCGGCGACCGCCGCGTCGCACTCTCCGGAGCGCAGGGACTGTACCGCCAGGTGCACGGCGACCAGCGAGGATGAGCATGCGGTGTCCACCGCCATGCTGGGACCGCGCAGGTCGAGCTGGTAGCTGAGCCGGTTGGCGATGATGCAGTTGGTGCCACCGACCACCGAATACAGGTCCACCGTTTCCGGACGGTTGAGCTGCATGGTGAGGTAGTCGCTGGAGTTGGCCCCTACGTAGACCCCGGTGCCCGACCCGGCGAGCCGTTCCGCGGGCAGTCCCGCGTCCTCGAACGCCTCCCACGCCACCTCCAGCAGCAGCCGCTGCTGTGGATCGATGTGTGCTGCCTCACGGGGTGAGATGCCGAAGAAGCGGGCGTCGAATCGGTCCACGTCGTCCACGAGCGCCGCATGCCTCATATGCGTTCGGCCGAGCGCCTCGGGATCCGGATCGTGGAGTGCGTCGTGGTCCCAGCGCACCGTGCCGAGCTCCCTTACCGTGTCCCGGCCCGCGGCCAGCGCCTCGTGCAGGTCCGCCGGAGAGCCGATCCCGCCCGGCAGCCGGACTCCGATGCCGGTTACGGCGATGGGTTCGCGCCGACCACAGCCAAGTTCCTCCACTCGTGCCCGCAGGTCGCGCACCGCCGTCAGCGCGGCGCTCAGCGCTTCCGCGGATCCCCCGTTCTCTGTCACAGCTCCCCCACCAGCGCTTCCAGTTCTCTGAGTTCTTGTTGCAGCGCGGCGAGCTCCGTGTCCGGGTCCGCCGCCGTCCCGGCTGCGTCGGCGTTGTCCGGCTGCGGCGCGGGGCAGTCCTCCTGGGGTTCCGCCGGAACGGCCTCTTCGGCGAGGCGCCGCTCAAGTTCGGTCGAGAGCGCGTCTGCGGTGGGGTAGTTCCAGATCACCGTCGAGGAGAGCCTTAGACCGAACAGCACCTCCAGCCGCCTCCGCAGCTCCAATCCCATGATCGAGTTCAGGCCGATGTCGCGGAACGGCTCCGCCGGATCGACCTCGGTCGTCGACACCCCCGCGACCTCGCCCACCGTCTTCTTGACAGCCTCGGCGATCCTGGACGAACGGCGGTGCACAGGAAGGTCCGCCAACTCCGTTCGCATGGACGGAACTTCCGAACCGGGGCCCGACGCCGCGGCCGGCAGGTGACGGATCCGCATGCCCTGCACCCGCAGGGCGACCCGCCCCCCGCTGTGCACCTCCGCGTCCGCCGTGTACGTCTCCCCGTCTGGTGCCGCCGCCAGAGATGTCAGTACACGCGCATCGGCCTCGACGGGGCCGTTCAGCGTCACCTCGCGTACCGCGGTGGTCATGACCGTGCGGTCCGGTGGGAGGGCACCGGGGCCGGTGAGCAGTGGCGCCGCCGCGGCCTGGAAGACGGCGTCCAGCAGCCGCGGATCGACCGGCAGACGGGGTTCGGCCCGGCGTAGGTCCACGTCCAGCTCCGCCACCGCGCCCGTCGCCGTCACGGAGAGGCGCCTGATACGCCGGTAGTGCTGCCCGAATTCCAGCCCGCGGGCGGCACAGCTGCGGTAGAGGTCCTGGGCGCGATCGGCATCACCGGCATGCTTGCCCTCGCTTCCGGGGGCGAGGGGGGCCGGTGTGCCGACGTCGTCCGACCCGTCGCCACCTGGGTATGCGGCCACCCGCGCTGTCGCCACCTGCGTCCACGCCTGCCCGTCACGGCGGTGGAACGCGACCTCCATCTCCCCGACGGACGGACTTGCGGTGCCGGTCCTGACCGTGGTCTGCAACGTGGTCCCGGCCGATTCCAACGGCAACGACGTGGGCAGGTCGAGGTCCCGTACGGTCCAGGCTGCGGCAGGCCCGCTGTCCCGCGAGGCCGACCCGGTCCGTGTGCCGTGCGCCGCCTCTGCCGCCGCGTACGCGGCGACCGAAACGAACGCGGCTGCCGGAACGATGACCTGGCCGTCGATCACATGGTCGGCCAGTGACCAGGTTCCGGTGTCCAGCACTCCTGCGTACACCGACACGTCGGGATCGTGGGGTAACTGGGTCCGAACACCCACCGGGTTCGTCCGGTCGCGACGGGGCCCGTCGCCGCCGAGCACCGGTGTGCGGACCCGCTGCCAGGGGTACGGCAGCGGTGGCGGGGTGGCGCGGGCTGTGGGGGCGACCGCCTGGACCTCCACCGGGACGCCCGCTTCGTAGAGCTGGCCCAGCGCGCCCAGGAGCGTCGGCCACTCAGGCTCTTCGCGACGCAGCGCGGGCACCACCAGGGCTCCGCCATGTTCCGCGGCGGTCTCCTGCAATGACGAGCTGAGCACCGGATGCGGGCTGATCTCCACGAAACAGTCGAAGCCGTCGCCGAGCAACTGTCCGGTGGCAGCTCCGAAGAGCACCGGGTCACGGAGGTTGCGCGACCAGTAATCTGCGGTCAGCTCCGCGCCGTTCGCCACCCTGCCCAGCACCGTCGAGTACAGCGGCAGCTGGGACTCCGTCGGCCGCACGTCTGAGAGGACCTCAAGCAGCGGTGGCAGGATCGCCTCCATCTGTGGACTGTGCGAGGCCACTTGAACGCGCACCAGTCGGTTGAAGACCCCGCGCGCGGTGAGTTCGGCGGCCAGCCGCCCGATGTCTTCCTTGGCGCCCGAGAGCACGGTGGAGCGCGCCGAGTTACTGACCGCGACCGAGACGGTCGGACTGTCGGCGCACACTCGCTCCGCCTCCGCGAGCGACAGCTCGGTGGCCAGCATGGCGCCCGTTCCGGTCAATGAGTCCATCAGCCGGGAGCGGCGGCCGATGACGGCGGCGGCATCATGGAGACTGAGCGCCCCGGCCAGATGCGCGGCGGCCGCCTCACCCATGCTGTGCCCCACCACCGCGTGCGGGGTGACGCCGTGGTGCACCAGCGTACGGGCGAGCGACACCTGCATCGCGAACAGGAGCGGTTGCGCCGTAGCCACGTTGGTGAAGGCTGCGTCATCGCCCTCCAGCAGGGGCTTCAGCACCTCGGCGCCGCTCGCCTGCGCCATCACGGCGTCGCAACGCCGCAGGTGCCGTGCGAATACCGGGTCGCGCCTGTAGAGGTCGCGACCCATTCCGCACCACTGACCGCCCTGGCCGGGGAAAACAAACGCCACACGCGGTCCCGGCACAGGCCCCGCTCCGGCGTTCCCGGTCGCGCGGGCCCGTCGCACGGTCTTCTTCGCGTCGTCCAGGGTCTGCGAACGTTCGAGGAGTCGCTGCACAGCTTCTTTGCGCTCGACGGCCACGATGCCTGTCCGGTACTGGAGCGTCCCGAATCCGTTCAGTGCCGCCCCCGCCGCGTAGGGGGACACGTCCTCTCCCCACCAGTTCGCGGCGTCGCGACATCGCTGGGCCAGGGCGGCAGGCGTGTGGGCGCTCAGTGTCAGCAGCACGGCACGGTCCGCTGCGGAATCCGCCGGGCCGTCCTCGTGGAGACGAGAGTTGTCCGGCTCTCCAGCGGTCTCTGACCTCCTGGCGCCGTTCCGTGCCACCAATGCGGTCGCGATCTGGTCCAGCGCGTGTCCGGACCGCGAGCTGCTCGACAGCACCCGCATGCGCTCGCCGAAGTGGTCCCGCAGCGAGCTTCCCAGTATGGGGTGCGCGTTGATCTCGATGGCCGCTTGCGTGTCCGCGACGAGCGGGTGTTCCAGAGCGCCGGCGAAGTCGACCGGCTCGCGCAGGCCCGTGGCGAAGTAGTCGGCATCGAAGTCACCGGCTCCCATGACCCGTCCGTCCAACGCGGAAACCATCGGGAGCACCGGGGGGTACTGGTCCACGTGGCCGATGTCCCGCGTCAGATCCCCGCGCACCTCGTCGATGGCCGGGCTGTGAGCGGCCAGGTCGACGTTGATACGGCTCGCCCTGTGACCGTCGTGCACGAGCTTGGCGACGAGCTCGTCCAGTTCCGCCGTTGGCCCCGACAGGTTAGTCGACCGTGCGGAACTCTGCCCGGCGACGACGACGTTTGGGTACTTCTGCAAACGGGCCGCCAGCTCCGCGGAAGGAAGCGGCACCACGGCCATCCCGCCGCCACGCCCGGTCAGCCGCTGCTGAGCCCGCGCGTAGTGCGCCACGATCCGCCCGCCCTCGACCGCAGTGATGGCGTCCACCGCCACGGCGCCGGCGATCTCGCCCAGGGAGTGCCCCGCGACGACGGCAGGGCACACGCCCCGGGCTACCAGGCTGCGTGCGAGTCCGACCTGCACCGCGTACACGGCGCACTGGCTGACGGCGACCCCCTCCGTATCCGGGTCGGCGCCTGTGGCCAGGAGGTCGAGCACGGAACGTCCGAGCACCGGTGTGCTGCCGCGGTCGCATTCGATGACGGCAGCCCGGAACTCGGCGTCCGTACGCAGGAGGTCGCGCCCCATGCCAGGCCACTGCCCGCCGAAAGGAGTGAAGGCGAAGAAGGCCCGGGCGCCTTCGACCGCTGCCTCGGACTCCCCCGTGCCGGGCACGGCGGGCTGTTGTGCCAGCTGCGGGTAGGGGCCGACGACCGCATGGGCATTGGTTCCACCCCAGCCGAAGCCGCTCACCCCGCCGAGGAACGTCTCGTCCCGCGGGAGCCGAAAAGGCTCCGTGGGGACGTCCAGGCCCAGCGCGTCGAGGTCGATGTGGGGGTTGATCCCACCGGTGAGCCGACAGGGCGGAACGGTGCGGTGGTGCATGACCAGCGCCGCCTTCACGAGCCCGGCGGCGCCCGCAGCGCCCTCCAGGTGGCCGATGTTGGCCTTGAGCGTGCCGAGATGGACCGGCGCGTTCCGTACACCGAGGGCACGGGCCAGTGCCGTCGCCTCAATCGGATCGCCGAGCGAGGTGCCCGTACCGTGTGTTTCGACGAACCGGACCCGCGAGGGGTCGGTGCCCCCACGCGCGTGCGCCTGCGCCACGACCGCCTGCTGCGCGGTGGGACTGGGCGCCGTGAGCCCGTTGGTGTGACCGTCGTTGTTGACCGCTGTGCCGTGCAGAAGGCACCAGATGTGGTCCCCATCGCGCTCGGCATGACTGCGTCGCTTGAGTATCAGTGCGGCCGCCCCCTCTCCGCGGCCGAAGCCGTCGGCCTGAGCGGAGAACGCCTTGCTGCGTCCGTCGGGGGCGAGGCCCCCGAAAGACATGAGGTCCTCTGTGGTGGCTTCGGACTGGAGCAGGTTGACGCCGCCGACCAGTGCCACGTCGATCTCCCCGGCCCGCAGCGCCTGGGCTGCCAGGTGGACGGCGACCAGGGAGGACGAGCACGCGGAGTCCAACGTGACCGAGGGCCCCCGCAGGTCGTAGAGGTAGGAGATGCGGTTGGCCACCATGGCGAGGCTGGAGCCGGTGGCCGTGTGCAGTGTGTGACGTCCTGGACGGCCCGCCGCTCCGTGCTCGCTCCAGATGCTTCCCGCGTAGACTCCCGTCGCGCTGCCCCGCAGGCCCGTGCGCAGCAGTGTGGAGGCTTCGATCGCCTCCCAGCACACCTCCATGAAGAGCCGCTGCACTGGGTCGAGTGCCGCGGTCTCGCGCGGGGTCAGATGGAAGAAGCCATGGTCGAACTCGTCGAGTGACTGCCGCAGATAGCCCGCGTCGGGCAGCGTTCCCGGCTCTTCACCGAACCGGTTCGCGGGTGGCGGACCTATGGCTTCCGACCCGTCGAGCACCAGATCCCACAACTCGGCGAGCGTCTCCGCTCCCGGCAGCCGCACGGCCATCGACACCACGGCCAGCGGTTCGTCCGCATCCCCACGGACGGTGTCCGCCTGCCTGGCGCGATCCCCGGACCCGGCGGCGCTGCCGATGCTCGCGGCCTCCCCGGAGACGACGGCGCGGGCCAGCCCGTTCACCGTCGGAAACGTCCAGCCGGCCATCACCGGTATCGAACGGCCCAACTCGCGGCCCAACTCGGCGATGAGAGCGGTGACCGCCTGGGACCCCAGTCCCGTCGCCGAGAACGTCGCGTCCCGGTCCAGGTCTCCGGGCTCGACGCCGACTTCGCGCCGCACTCGATCGGCGAGCCAGTCGGCAACCCTCACGACCGGCCACGGTGAGGCGGAACGTGCGGTGGTCGCCGTCATTGCCCCCTCCCCGCGCCTTGTGCGACGAGGACGCGCAGGCGACGTGCGGACACCGTGCAGTAGGTGACACCGCTGTCCGGCGGACGGTTCCTGCTCTGTGGTTGCCGCGGATGACTGGGCCAGTCAGGGCCTAACAGCCTCGGTGCGGTGCGTCCCGCTGCAGGCAGGGCAAGCTGTCCGACCATTTGTAACCCCCCGGTTTCAACGTCAACGAGGTTGACGGTATCAGAGGCTCGGGCGCGCTATCGGGTGACCCGGTGCCGACGTCGGCAGCGCGAGTCTGGAAGACCGAACTCGGCGCTCTGGCCACCCAGACCGGCCTCGAGATCACGGTCCGCCACATGCGACCAGGCACGTCGAAGTGGAACAGAATGGAGCACCGGTTGTTCTCCCATCATCTCGATGAACTGGCGCGGTCGCTTCCACCGCGACTGGAACCACACCCTGCGATCTCGACTCGACGTCACCACCACGGCCCAAAGCCCGCAGCGGACCAGCGCTTCCTCCTCACAGCCCTGCACTGGGTATCTGCGCAGCCCAGAACTCACCGGCATCCCCGAACCTGCGCTGGGCGAGCTCATCGGCCAACTGTCACAGCCAATCGCCGAGTTACGTGAGCGAGCCCGGTTCCGACAGCGCGGAATCCACCCCGTGAAGCAGAGCCCAGCACCACCTGAGCGGACCGGCCGCGATCAGACACCACCACGCCCAGAACTGCGCCGAAGGCCCGTGCCAACTACACGGACCAACTGCTCGAAGAGCTTGCCGCGAACGATGGCCGCCTCGTCAAGCCCATCGAGCCCGGCCCACACGCAGTGAATTGGGCACCACAGGTGAACACCGTCCGCAAGTCCGACAAGATCCCGCGCAGACAAGAGCTCTACGCACACCGCACCCACCGCGGCTACGAAATCAACTCGTCGTCGACATCCCTGCCTGGCGCCTCGCCGAACTCACCCCGCTCCCCGTTCCGGCCAGACTCACCAAACCCCACCCCCTCGTGGCCGCCCTCCAACAACGGCCACAGCCCATAGGGCTCACCAAATCCATCCAAGGCCGAGCCCTGCGCGTCATCCAAGCCCTCATCATCGCCACCGAATCACAAGGCCATAAGGCAGCACTCGGAACCGCGCAAGGCGCTCCCCCACCCCACCGTCGCCGCAGCGCCACCACCGCACTTCACCATCGGCACCCAAGGCGAAAGCGTCGGATTCCTCGTCCCTCAAGAACAGGACCGCAGCGAACACATCCCCACCGACAAGGAACTCGCCGACGCCAAGAAGCCCTCATGGATGCGCATCGCCCGCTTCGACTACACCCCCTCAAACCGCCTGCGCTTCATCCTCCGCGGCGGCAGCCCGCACCGCGCGAGCGAATGGGCCCGGGTCCCCGACCGGCCGCTGGAAGACCAACTCGCCGAAATCGCAACAGAAGCCGACCTCCGCGGCGAAGCCGCCGAACACCAACGCCTTGCAGACCAGCAAGCCAGGAAAGCCCAGCAGAGACGCTGGGAAACCGCCATGGAGGAAGCGCGCACCGCATACGCCTACGCCTATCGCGTCAAGCACCTCGAAGAACAAGCAGACGCCTGGCACCAGACCAAGCGCCTGACCGAATACGTCACAGCGGTACGCGACCACACCACATCGCTGCCCCCCGGACAGGAAAGGACAGAGATCGAGGCGTGGCTCGCCTTCGCGGACGCCCGGCTCCAGCACCTCACCGAGTCCGCCGCAGCGCCGAAGCCGCCCTCCCCACCCAAGCCCAGCGGCGACGACCTCAAGCCTTTCCTCGACCACTGGAGCCCTTACGGACCCCGTTCCTACTGAGCCTCAAATCAGGCCATATCGTGTACGACTTCACCAAGAGGAGGTAGAGAAGGAGCCCTCTCAAGCCGTACTCGACACACCATCACCTGCAGAAACGAGCACCTGACAGCTCATCAGAACGTGCGTCAAACGTGCGTCAGAAGGGCCCAACGTGCGTCGAATATGCGTCAAGATGTCGCCCGTAACGCCCACAGCACACATAATGCACACTCGGCAAAACGGCAGGTCAGGCGCCCTTTGCGGCAGGCTCCAGAATCGCCACGCACTCCACATGATGCGTCATCGGGAAGAGATCGAACGCCCGCAGCGTGCGCACCGTGTACCCCCCGTCCCGGAAGTAGCCCAAGTCCCGCGCCAGGGCCGCCGGGTCGCACGCCACATAGGCGATGCGGCGGGCGCCGAGGCCCGTCAGGTGCTTGACGGTCTGCCTGCCGGCGCCGGCGCGCGGCGGGTCGAGGACGATCAGGTCGGTCTCGGTGATCCCGGTGCGCGGCAGGGCCTGGTCGACCTTGCCGTGCTCGATGCGGACCCGGTCGAGGTCCTTCAGGTTGTGCTGGGCGTCCTCGACCGCGCGCTTGCCGGATTCGATGCCGAGCACCGCGCCCTTCTCGCCGACCCGCTGGGCGATGGCGCCCGCGAACAGTCCGACGCCGCAGTACAGGTCGAGGGCCGTGTCGCCCTTGCGCGGCATCAGGCCCTGCATGACGGCCTTGACCAGGGTGTCCGCCGCCTGCGGGTGGACCTGCCAGAAGCCGCCCGAGCCGACCCGGTAGGTGCGGTCGTCGGCGCGTTCGCGGACGAAGCCCCTGCCGTGCACGCGGTGGATGCCGCCGTCGTGTTCCTCGACGCGGAGCACGGAGACCGGCCGGTCCAGTTCGACCAGGGGCAGCCGGCCGCCGGTCCTCGGGGTGAGGATGACCTGGCGGTCGTGGGAGCCGGTGGCGGCGATGGCCTCGACGGACTCCATTCCGGGCCACTCGCGCTTCTCGACGCCGAGTTCCGAGACACCGGGCGCCGCGATCATGCATTGGTCGATCGGCTGGACGTCGTGCGAACGGTGCTTGCGCAGTCCGGCCCGCCCGTCCTCGTCGACGGCGTACTGGACACGCGTGCGCCAGGCGGGGACCTCACCCTTGGGGAGCTTGTCACCTTCGGCCGGCACGACCGTGCCGTCCCAGCCGGCCTCCTCGGGAGTGAGGCCCGCGAGGCGCCGCAGTTGCTCGGTGATCACCTCGCCCTTGAGCCGTCGCTGGGCACCGGGCTTGGCGTGCTGCCAGTCGCAACCGCCGCACTTGCCGGGGCCCGCGTACGGGCAGGGCGCCTCGACGCGGTCCTTGGACGCCTCGATGACGGTGACGGCGTCCGCGCGCAGGAAGCGGGAGCCGGTCTCGCCCTCGGTGACGCGGGCGACGATCCGCTCGCCGGGCAGGGTGTGCCGTACGAAGAGCACCTGACCCTCGGAGGTGCGGGCGATGCAGTGGCCGCCGTGTGCGACGGGCCCGACCTCGACCTCGTACTCCTCCCCGACCAGCGACGGCGTGGATTCGTTCTGCATGAGGGGGTGGCTCCAGAGGTCAAGGGGATACGAGGGGGAGAAGAGGGGAAGAGGGAAGCGGCCGGACAACAGCCCACCATTCTACGTGGGTGCCGTCCGGCCGCTTACCACATGCGCATACGGAGAGTCAGCTCTTGTTGCCGGGTTCCTTCGGACGGCGCTCCACCGGTCCTCGGCGCACCGATCCCGGGGCGCTCCAGTCGGCCCGCCGTCTGGCGCGCTTCTTCGCCGCCTCGGAGGACTCCAGCTGGTACGGCACGGAGGTGACCATCACCCCGGGGGTGAACAGCAGCCGCCCCTTGAGCCGCAGCGCGCTCTGGTTGTGCAGCAGGTGTTCGTACCAGTGCCCGACCACGTACTCGGGGATGTACACACTGACCACATCGCGCGGGCTCTCCCGGCGCAGGCCCTTGACGTATTCGACGACGGGCCGGGTGACCTCGCGGTACGGCGAGTCGAGGATCTTGAGGGGGATGTCGAGGCCGCGTCGCTCCCAGTCCCCCCTGAGCACCTTCGTCTCCTCGGGGTCGACGCTGATGGAGAGGGCTTCGAGCCGGTCGGAGCGCATCAGCTTGGCGTACGCGAGGGCGCGCAGGGTGGGCCGGTGCAGTTTGGACACCAGGACGATGGAGTGGACGCGGGCGGGACGCATGCTGTCGTCGGAGGGGGTGTCGTCGGCGGCGATCTCCTCGGCGACCCGGTCGTAGTGGCGGCGGATCGCGGTCATCGTGCCGAAGAAGATCACCATGCCGAGCAGGGCGACCCAGGCGCCGTGGGTGAACTTGGTGGCCAGGACCACGACGAGGACCAGGCCGGTGAAGAAGGCGCCGAAGGTGTTGATCGCCCGGGAGCGGATCATGTGGCGGCGTTTGGCCTGGTCCCTCTCGGTGCGCAGATGGCGGTTCCAGTGCCGCACCATGCCGGTCTGGCTGAGGGTGAAGGAGACGAAGACGCCGACGATGTAGAGCTGGATCAGCCGGGTCGAGTCGGCGCCGTAGACGATGACGAGCAGGATGGCGGCGCCGGCCAGCAGCACGATGCCGTTGGAGAAGGCGAGCCGGTCGCCCCGGGTGTGCAGCTGGCGCGGCAGATAGCGGTCCTGGGCGAGGATCGAGCCGAGGAGCGGGAAGCCGTTGTACGCGGTGTTGGCGGCCAGGAAGAGGACGAGCGCGGTGGCCGCGGCGAGTACCACGAAGAAGAACGTCCCGTCACCGAACACGGCCGCCGCGACCTGCGAGATCACCGGGTCCTGGACGAAACCCGAGCCGACCGCCGCGCCGTTGTGGATGAGGTCGCGCGCCGGGTTCTCGGCCATCTTCACGTCCGTGACCATGGCCAGGGCGATGATGCCGCAGAACATCGTGACGGCCAGCAGGCCCATCGCCGCCAGGGTGGTCGCGGCGTTCTTGCTCTTGGGCCTGCGGAAGGCGGGTACGCCGTTGCTGATGGCCTCCACACCGGTGAGGGCGGCGCAGCCGGAGGAGAAGGCCCGCAGCAGCAGGAAGACCATGGCGAATCCGGCCAGGCCCTCCCGCTCGGGCCTGATCTCGTAGTCCGAGGTGGGGGCGTGCATGGTGTCACCGAGGACGAGGCCGCGGAACGCGCCCCAGACGATCATGATGAAGACACCGGCGACGAAGATGTAGGTCGGTACGGCGAAGAGCTTTCCGGACTCCTTGACGCCGCGCAGGTTCATCAGCGTCAGCAGCACGATGGTCGCGACCGCGCAGAGCACCTTGTGCTCGACGACGAAGGGGATCGCGGAGCCCAGGTTCTCCACCCCGGACGCGATCGACACGGCGACGGTCAGGACGTAGTCGACCAGCAGGGCGCTGGCGACGGTCAGTCCGGCCTTGGGGCCGAGGTTGGTGGTGGCGACCTCGTAGTCGCCGCCGCCGCTGGGGTAGGCGTGCACGTTCTGCCGGTAGGAGGCGACGACCGTGAACATGAGGACCACGACCGCGACCGCGATCCAGGGGCTGAAGTGGTAGGCCGACACGCCCGCGACGGAGAGCACGAGGAGGACTTCTCCGGGTGCGTACGCCACCGAGGACAGCGGGTCGGACGCGAAGACGGGCAGTGCGATGCGTTTGGGGAGAAGAGTCTCCCCGAGCTTGTCGCTGCGCAGCGCCCGGCCGATCAAGATCCGTTTGGGCACGTCGGTCAGTTTGGACACGCAGAGGATCGTAAGCGTTGGGTACGGGGCCCGGCTCACCCACCACCCCAAAGGTTGGGCAATCCGTCGCGACCGGCGGTGGCGGCGGCCGGAAGCGGGCGTTCCGGCCGCCGGAACGGCCCTCTCGTCATGCCTCCCCGGTGGCTCTCCCGTCGCGCCTCCGCCCTGTTCGACACGACGCCGCCCCCGAACACCCACACGGATGACGGCTGCGCCGTGGGCGCGGCATAAGCTCGTGCCCAGGCAACGCGGCGCGTTGTCGCCCGTCGTTGCCCGGCAAGCCGAGAGAGAAGAGTGAGCACAGTGTTTTCGCAGGTCAGCGGCATGACCAGGACTGCGGGGTAGGCGCGAGGTGCACATCGTCATCATGGGCTGCGGGCGCGTCGGTGCCGCTCTCGCGCAGACCCTGGAGCAGCAGGGGCACACGGTCGCGGTCATCGACCAGGACGCCACGGCGTTCCGTCGCCTCGGGTCGGGGTTCGGCGGCCGGCGGGTCACCGGGGTCGGCTTCGACCAGGACACCCTCCGCGAGGCCGGGATCGAGGAGGCCGGTGCCTTCGCCGCGGTGAGCAGCGGGGACAACTCCAACATCATCGCGGCGCGGGTGGCCCGCGAGATGTTCGGCATCGACAACGTCGCGGCGCGGATCTACGACCCCCGGCGCGCCGAGGTCTACCAGCGTCTCGGGATTCCCACGGTGGCCACGGTCCGCTGGACGGCGGACCAGATGCTGCGGCGGCTGCTGCCGTCCGGCGCCGAGCCGCTGTGGCGGGACCCGAGCGGCGGGGTGCAGCTCGCCGAGGTGCACACCACACCGTCCTGGATCGGGCACAGGATCAGCACGCTCCAGGAGGAGACGGGCGTCCGCGTGGCGTTCCTCACCCGACTGGGTGAGGCCATACTGCCGTCCTCGCAGACCGTGCTCCAGGAGGGCGACCTGGTCCACGTGATGATGCGTACGGACGAGATCGCCCAGGTCGAGGCGGCCTTCGCCGAGGGCCCCGAGGAAGGCGGTCACTGATGCGCGTGTCGATTGCCGGAGCGGGCGCGGTGGGCCGTTCCATCGCGGCCGAGCTGCTGGAGAACGGGCACGAGGTACTGCTGATCGACAAGGCTCCGACCGCCATCTCGGTGGAGCGGGTACCGATGGCCGAATGGCTGCTGGCGGACGCCTGTGAGATCACCTCGCTGGACGAGGCGGCGCTGCAACGATGCAACGTCGTGATCGCCGCGACCGGCGACGACAAGGTGAACCTGGTCGTGTCGCTGCTCGCCAAGACGGAGTACGGCGTGCCGCGGGTCGTCGCCCGGGTCAACAACCCGAAGAACGAATGGCTCTTCAACGAGTCGTGGGGCGTCGACGTCGCGGTCTCCACACCGCGCCTGATGTCGGCCCTGGTCGAGGAGGCGGTGAGCGTCGGCGATCTGGTGCGGCTGCTGCGCTTCAGCCACGGCGACGCCAACCTGGTCGAGCTGACGCTGCCCCCGGAGTCGGCGCTGGCCGGTACCCAGGTCGGCGACGTGGCGTGGCCCGAGGACACCTCGCTGGTCACCATCATCCGGGGCACCCGGGTGCTGACGCCCGGTGCGGAGGAGACCCTGGAGCCCGGCGACGAGCTGCTGTTCGTGGCCGCTCAGGCCCGCGAGGAGCAGCTGGAGGACCTGCTGTCGGTGCGCCGGGACGGTCCGGAGGACTGATTCCGGTACGGCTCCGACGCGTTCCGCGCGCCACGTGCCGTACGAGACCTCAGGGAAGGGCCCGGAACCATGGAGCGCATGGTCCCGGGCCCTTCCTGCGCCGTTGATACGGGCGGAGCCGCGTCCCTCGGTGGGGTGCGGCCGCGCCGTCAGAGCTCCTGGTCCTGCGGGCTGCGGGCCGCGGCCTTGCGGGCCTTCTCGGCCTGCTCCTCCGCCTCCATCTCGGCGAACACGTCGATGGGCGGGGGCGCCTTGGCCAGGAAGACCCAGGTCAGATAGACCGCCAGCAGGAAAGGCGGGATCTTCAGGGCCACCAGCACCCAGCCGAGCTGGGTGGTGTCGGCCCACCAGTAGAGCGGGAACAGCACCGCGCACTTGGCGAGCAGGATCAGCCCCCAGGCCCAGCTGGCCTTGGCGTAGGCCCTGCGGCGGCCGGGGTTCCTGGTCCGCCAGGAAAGGTTCTCCTTGAAGACCGGGCCCAGGATCAGTCCGATCAGCGGCACACCGGCGATGGTGGTGACGATGTACGCGAGGGCCAGGCCCAGCGTGTAGAGCATGCCCGGGAGGTAGAAGTTCTTGGCGTCGCCGGTCATCATCGCGAAGGCCACGCCGAAGGCGACACCGAAGACGCCGCTGAAGGCGTGCTTGACGGTGTCCCTGCGGACCAGCCGGACGACGACCAGCACCACGGAGAGCGCCAGGGCGGCGATCGCCGAGTGGTGCAGGTTCTTGTTGATGGTGAAGATCGTGACGAAGAGCAGTCCGGGCAGGACTGTCTCCACCATGCCGCGCACACCTCCGAACGCCTCGAAGAGGGCAGCCTCGGTGACCGCCTTCTGGTCGGCTTGCGGCTGATTGCTGGTGTCCGTGTCGGACGTCGGCTTGTCGAGAGACGTCACCGGCTACTCCTTGCCGAGCGGTCGGAGTTCGTATGTGGGGTTGAACAGCACCCGGCGCCCGTGGCTCATGGCGATCCGGCCCGAGGCGATGAGCCGACGGCCCGGCTCGATGCCGACGATGGAACGCCGCCCGAGCCAGACCACGTCCAGAGGCGCGGTGCCGTCGAACAGCTCCGCCTCCAGCGCGGGTACTCCGGCACGGGGGCGCAGGGTGACGGTCCGCAAGGTACCAGTCACCTTGACGATCTGGCGGTCGTCGCAGTCGGAGATGCGGGTGCACCCCGACGCCTGCGCGTCCTCCTGAAGCTCCTCGGACTCCAGATCCTCCTGGGAGCTGGACAGCCGGTCGATCATCCGGCGGAAGCGGCCGGACGGCCTCTCCGCCTTCCCGGCCTTTCCGGTCTTCTCGGATCGGGGAAGAGCACTCATACCCGAAGGGTACCGGGGGCGCGGGGTACGGACGGCTGTCCGGGTGCCCCGTCCGGACGAGTGAGCGCGCGGGGCACGAGAAGTAACCCGAACGAGTCACTCCGGTCCGTCGGGACGGCGCGTTCGGTCGGGGGCGGGACGACGAGGGACCGGCGCCACCGGGCCGCGGAGCAGGCGCGGGAATCGGGCAGGCGCGGAGAGCAGGCACACTCTGGAATCAGGAGGCGGCACAGGCCAGAGGTCGCCCCCGGCCCAGGAGGCGGCACAGGCCAGAGGTCGCCTCGTGCCCAGGAGGCGGCGCGGGGGCGGGGCAGCCCCCGGAGTCAGGCGCGGGAATGGCAGCCGGAGCAGCCGCGGGCGCCCGCCCCGCCCGGCCGGGCGGCCCAGGATCAGCCGCGTTCGAACCGGTAACCCATGCCCGGCTCGGTGACGAAGTGCCGGGGGTGGGCCGGATCGGCCTCCAGCTTGCGGCGGAGCTGGGCCATGTAGACCCGCAGGTAGTTGGTCTCGGTTCCGTACGAGGGTCCCCACACCTCCTGGAGCAGCTGCTTCTGGCTGACCAGCCGCCCGCTGTTGCGGACCAGGACCTCCAGCAGGTGCCATTCGGTGGGGGTGAGCCGTACGTCGCGGCCCTCGCGGTGCACCTTCTTCGCCGCCAGGTCGACGGTGAAGCCCTCCGCCTCGATCACGACCACGTCGTCGGCGCCGTCCTGGCCGACGGGCTCGGCCCTCCGTACCGACGCCCGCAGTCTGGCCAGCAGCTCGTCCATCCCGAACGGTTTGGTCACGTAGTCGTCCGCCCCGGCGTCCAGGGCCTCCACCTTCTCGTCGGAGGTGTGGCGGGCGGAGAGCACCAGGATCGGTACCCGGGTCCAGCCGCGCAGCCCCCTGATGACCTCGACGCCGTCCATGTCCGGCAGCCCCAGGTCGAGGACGACGACGTCGGGGTGGCGGGCGGCCGCGAGCCGGAGGGCGGTCGCCCCGTCGGGCGCCGAGTCGACCTCGTACTTGCGCGCCTTCAGGTTGATCACGAGGGCGCGTACGATCTGCGGCTCGTCGTCGACCACAAGCACCCGGGTCATCGCGGTCCTGCCTCTCTGCTGTACGGACGTGTCAGGGGTCGTGGGGGTGGGCCCGGTCGTCATGAGGTGACCCTGGCGGGCAGGTCGGGGCCGGCCGCGGGGGTGTGGCCCGGGACCGCCCGGAGCGTCAGCACCATGGTCATGCCTCCGCCGGGGGTGTCCTCGGCGCCGAGCGTGCCGCCCATGGACTCCACGAAACCGCGGGCGACCGCGAGCCCCAGTCCGACTCCGGCGCCACGCGGGGCGTCCCCGTACCGCTGGAAGGGTTCGAAGATCCGTTCCTTGCCCTCGTCGGGGACGCCGGGGCCCCGGTCGGTGACGCGGAGCTCGACGCGCTCGCCGAGGGCGCTGGCGGCCACCGCGACGCGTTCGCCGGCGGGGCTGTACTTGACGGCGTTCTCGACGATGTTGGCGACGGCCCGCTCCAGCAGACCGGGGTCGACGGCGACCATGGGCAGTGTCTCCGGGATGTCCAGGTCGACGCTGTCCTCCGGTACGCCGCCGAGTGCCATCGGGACCACCTCGTCGAGGTCGATCTCGCGGATCAGCGGGGTGACGGTGCCGGTCTGGAGCCGGGACATGTCGAGCAGGTTGCCGACCAGGTGGTCGAGGCGGTCGGCGCCGTCCTCGATGGCCGCGAGGAGTTCCGCCTCGTCCTCGTCGGACCAGGCGACGTCGTCGGAGCGCAGCGAGCTGACGGCGGCCTTGATGGCCGCCAGCGGGGTCCGCAGGTCGTGGCTGACCGCCGCGAGGAGGGCGGTCCTGATCCGGTTGCCCTCGGCGAGCCGCCGGGCCGCCTCCGCCTCCCACACCAGCCGCTGCCGGTCGAGGACGACGGCGGCCTGGGCGGCGAAGGCACCGAGCACCCGGCGGTCCTCGGCGGGCAGCACCCGGCCGGACAGCGCGAGCGCCATGTGGTCGCCGACCGGCATGTCCACGTCGGCGTCCTCCGGGCGGGCCGCGGGCGCCGGACCGACACTCCCCGCCCGGGTCCACGGGTCGACGTCGCTCTGCCGTTCGAGCAGGGCCACGGACTCCATGCCGAAGGTCTCCCGTACCCGGTCGAGCAGGGCGTCCAGGGTCGTCTCGCCCCGCAGCACGCTGCCCGCCAGGAAGGACAGGATCTCCGACTCGGCGCGCAGCCGGGCCGCCTGATGGGTGCGGCGGGCCGCCAGATCGACCACGGAGGCCACCGCGACGGCCACCGCGAAGAAGATCACGATGGCGACGAAGTTCTCCGGGTCGTAGACGGTCAGGGTGTGGGTGGGCGGGGTGAACCAGTAGTTGAGCAGCAGCGAGCCGCTGGCGGCGGAGGCGAGCGCGGGCAGCAGCCCGCCGAGCAGGGCCGCCAGGACGGTCATGAAGAGGAAGAGCAGGACGTCGTTGGCGAGTCCGGGGCCGTTCTCCAGGCCGTTGAGCAGCAGGGAGAGCAGTACGGGACCGCCCACCCCTATCGTCCAGCCCCAGAGAATCCGGGCCCGGCCGAGGCGGGCGCCGCGCGCGATGGGCAGGCCACGGCCCTTGGCGACCTCCTCGTGCGTGACGATGTGGACGTCGAGGTCGGGTCCCGATTCGCGGGCGACGGTGGCGCCGACGCCGGGCCCGTAGACGTACTGCCACGCCTTGCGGCGGCTGGAGCCCAGGACGATCTGGGTGGCGTTGACGCCACGGGCGAATTCGAGGAGCGCCGAGGGGATGTCGTCGCCGATGACGTGGTGGAAGGTGCCGCCGACGTCCTCGACCAGGGTGCGCTGGACGGCGAGTTCCTTGGGCGAGGCGGAGGTCAGTCCGTCGCTGCGGGCGATGTACACGGCGAGGATCTCGGTGCCCGAGCCCTTGGCCGCCATCCGGGACGCGCGGCGGATCAGCGTACGGCCCTCGGGGCCTCCGGTGAGGCCGACGACGATGCGTTCGCGGGCCTGCCAGGCGGTACGGATGTCGTGCTCGCCCCGGTACTGCTGGAGGTATTCGTCGACCCGGTCGGCGACCCAGAGGAGGGCCAGCTCGCGCAGGGCGGTGAGGTTGCCGGGGCGGAAGTAGTTGGACAGGGCCGCGTCGACCTTGTCGGACTGGTAGATGTTGCCGTGTGCCATGCGGCGGCGCAGTGCCTGGGGCGACATGTCGACCAGTTCGAGCTGGTCGGCACGGCGGACGACCTCGTCGGGCACGGTCTCGCGCTGCCGCACGCCTGTTATCGACTCGACGACGTCGCCGAGCGATTCGAGGTGCTGGATGTTGACGGTGGATATGACGTCGATGCCGGCCCGGAGGAGTTCTTCGACGTCCTGCCAGCGCTTGGTGTTGCGGGAACCCGGCACGTTCGTGTGGGCCAGTTCGTCGACGAGGGCGACGGCCGGGGCCCGTCGCAGCACGGCGTCGACGTCCATCTCCGAGAAGACGGCGGAACGGTGGACGATCTCACGCCGGGCCATCTGTTCGAGGCCGTGCAGCATGACCTCCGTGCGGGGCCGTTCGTGGTGTTCCACGACGCCGACGACGCAGTCGGTGCCCCGCTCCACACGGCGGTGGGCCTCGGAGAGCATCGCGTACGTCTTGCCGACGCCCGGTGCCGCGCCCAGGTAGATCCGAAGCTTGCCGCGTGCCATGGCCCCATTGTCTTTCACCGAAGCGGTGGCGGCCGACGCGGCAGCCGCTGTCGAAGCTACCGCGCGAATGTCCGGCATATCGGACAGAGGGTGGGCGGTGAGGTCCGTATTGACGGGATTCTGACGCGCGGGCGCACGGGCGCGGAGGTCGTACGCGGGGCGGGCGGTGACCGTACGGAGCAGGCGCGGGAGCGTGCGTGATGCGGGCAAGGCCGTACGGAGTGCGCGCGGACCCGTACGCGAAGCGCGCGGACCCATAGGCGATCCGCACGGAACCGCACGAAACCGCACGGAGTGCGAGGTCGTACGGGTGCACATGGCGGCGCCCAGGGTCTGCCGGAATCCCCGGGCGCCTCACCGGGGTCCTGGGACACCTCAGGAGTGCTCGCCGATCTCAGGCGTGTTCGACGATGTGCCCGTCGCCGAGTTCCAGGACCCGGTCGGCGAGACCGAGCAGCTGGGCGTCATGGGTCGCCACCAGAGCGGTGACACCCTCGCCCCGCACCACCGCGCGCAGCAACTGCATCACCGCGAGCCCGGTATCCGCGTCGAGCTGGCCGGTGGGTTCGTCGGCGATCAGCAGGGCGGGCCGGTTGGCGAGTGCGCGGGCGATGGCGACGCGCTGCTGCTGACCGCCGGAGAGTTCACCGGGGCGCTGAGCGGCGTGGTCGCCGAGGCCGACGAGGGAGAGCAGCAGCGCCACCCGCTCGTCGCGTTCGGCCGGGTCGGTCCTGCGCAGCCGCATGGGGACGCCGACGTTCTCGGCGGCGGTCAGGATCGGGATCAGGCCGAAGGACTGGAAGATGAAACCGATCCGGTCCCTGCGCAGGTCCAGGAGACCGGTCTCGCCGAGCCCGGAGAGGTCGGTGCCGTCGACGGTGATCCGCCCGCCGTCGGGGGTATCGAGGCCACCGACGAGATTGAGCAGGGTCGTCTTGCCCGAGCCGGAGCGGCCCTTGAGCGCGACCAGCTCGCCGCGGGGCACCTCGAAGGACACCCCGCGCAGCGCGTGTACGGCGGCGGGGCCGGTTCCGTACGAGCGACGCAGATCCTCCACCCGCACCATGGGACCGCGGGCCGGCTCGTCCACGACGGCCGTGCCGCCCTGCCCGCTGGTGTTCTCGGCCATGTCTCTCCCCGTACGTGCTCGTTCCCGCAGCCGTCAGTATGTGCGCGCGGGACACGGCCGGGCAATGGCCGGGCCGGACCGCGCGCCCGTTCCGGCGGGTGGCGGGCGGGCAAGGACCGGGGTGGGCGGGCGGGGCAGGGCCCGCCGCCGGAAGCCGGGCACGTGTGTCCTCGGTGGCCGAAAACCGTCGACGCGCGCCCACGCGGGACGCGCTTCCCGGAGGCCGGGCGTCCCGATTCCCGGGCGCGCGGCCGCGCCACCCGATTCCCCGGCGCCGCTGAAATGAAACCCATGGACCACACGAGGCCGGAATTAATTCAGCCCCTCAATGACCATCGGCAGAACCGTGCAAGCGCCATGGAACGAAACATTCAAAAGACCTCACCGGCTGGTGACCTACGCCACGTTGACGGATCTTTCGCGCTGGGCTTCACTTTTCGCGGCGACGAGAGACGGAAATGCGAATTCCGTCGGGCCGGTTCAGTCACCGCCCTTCGAGTCGCTGAATCTCTGTACAGAAACCAGCCTGGCCCATCGCCAAACGGAGGTGTCTTTATGAAGCTCGTCAATTCCCTCAAGAAGAAGATCATGCCCGAGAAGAGCCTGAAGTCGTACGCCTGGTACATCTGGTACTGAGCCGGCCGACCGGCCATTGCCCAAGGCGCGGGCCCCGGCCGCACGATGACCGCTGCCCGCCCAGCGAACACCGCCCTGACCTGGTAGTCCCACCTGTCCGGGCCCGTGTCCGGCGGGGCCGTCCCTCGGCCCCGCCGGACGCGATCCTCTCGCCGTTGGAGGCTCATCGCATGCACAGGTCCGGTATCGACGGGAGCACCCGGGTCACGGTGTTCACACCGCGGATCGACGAACTCCTCCGCACGCGCCGCGGCGAGGACGTGTTCCGCCTCGACCCCGGAACGGTCGGAATCGCCGGCGCCACCCTGATCGACGAAGTCCTCCGCAGCAGACCGGCGAATGATTTCGAGCGGCCGACCTTCAAACCGCTTCAGGGAAAATCAATCAGCCGACCGGAGTCGACAGCGGTCATGCGCGCGGTCTCCCAGGACGTCAGGACCGCACTGAAAGTACCCGTGGAGAATTCGGTCGACCTCTCCGGTGAATGGCCGCGCACAGGACATGCGTATCTTCGCGACCTGGTGTTCGGCGCGGACCCCTATCGGCTCCGTATCCTCATGGACCGCAAGCTGGAATTGACGCCCAAATTGACCTGGACGGTCATCGGGACCGGTGCGGCGCTGCCCGGCGCTCCCCGCCCCGACGCCCCGGTCTCCCGACTCGCGGGCCTCACCGCCCTGGCCACGAGCTACGGGGACCGGCGCCACGCCATGGGCCTGTACCGGCGGGCCGCGGCCCCGGTCTGCTTCACGGTGTCGACGCTCGTCGCCAACGCCCTGTGGCTCGGATCGCCCTTCGACGACGACGTGCCGAACCGGCACATCCTCCTGGAGACCCTGCGGCTGCTGCCGCCGTCCTGGAATCTGCTACGGGTGGCGTCGCCCGAGTTCCACGCCCTGGACAGCCGGATCGGCGTGAAGGACGACGTGCTCATGCTCCCGCTGCTGAGCCATCGCGACCCCGGCCTGTGGGACGAACCCGACGCCTTCCGCCCCGAGCGGTGGAACGGCGTCGATCCCGACCACCGGCCGGGCTACCTCCCCTTCGGCCACGCCAACGAGCACTGCTGGGGACGGCACATGGTGATGCCGTTGGCCGAACGCCTCCTCGACGTCCTGCGCGCCGACGGCCTCGCGGTGAGCCCCGGTCAGACCTCCGCGCGGGTGCCCCTCGCCGGGCTTCTCGGGGTCGCCCGAGTGCGGGTGTCCCGACGGTGAACCGGCCATTTCGATATGAGGGTTCGGCACTCCGCATATCGAAATGGCCGGTGCGCGACCGAACGCACGGGTGAAGGCTGGTACGTACGGTCCGGAATTCCCCGCCGCGACCGGTCCGGCGCCCCGGAGGAGAACCGGAAGACGAATCGGGAGACGGGCCCAGCGGACGGGCGGGCGGGCTGAGTCACGGAATTCCAGCCGCCCCCTCGCACCGCCGGACTCATTCCGCCGCCGCTTGATTCATTCAGGACAGCCCGGCTCATTCCGCGCCACCCGGGCCCTTGTCTCACCGCCCGGCCCTTCCCGCACCAGCGCCCCATCCCTCATCTCACCGCCGGCCCTTCCCGTGCCGCCCGGCCCTTCCCACACCGCCACCCCGGCCCTTCCCTCCCCGCCGCCCTGACCCTTCCCGCACCACCCGGCTCATTCCGCCCCGTGAGTCCGCTCGACGAGGGCCCGCAGCGCGATGTTCAGCTCAAGGACGTTCACCCGGGGCTCCCCCATGAATCCGAGCAGCCGCCCCTCCTCGTGCCGCCGGACGAGGTCCGTCACCCGGGCCACGTCGAGACGGTTGCGCGCGGCGATCCGGCGGACCTGGAGTTCCGCGTACGCCGGGGAGATGTCCGGGTCGAGTCCCGAGCCGGAGGAGGTGACCGCGTCGGCGGGTACGTCCGAGGGGCTGACCGGGTGGCCCGGGACGGAGTTGTCCCGGACGACGGCCGCCCTGGCCGCCCTGACCCGGCCGATCAGTTCCTCGTTGTCGCCCGACAGATTGCTCGCGCCCGACAGAAGCAGGTGGTAGCGGGTGTTGACGCTGTTGGTGCCGAGTCCGGCGGACGGGCGCGGCTGGAACCACCGGAGGTCCGGGGCCGCCGTCTCCTGTCCGTCCCCGGCCGGCCGGTCGTAGCGCTGCCCGATGTGTTCGGAGCCGACGACCTCGCCGTTCACGGTGATCTCGGAGCCACCGGCCTGCCCGGGGAAGAGCGTCCGGGCGACACCCGTCACGGCGAGCGGGTAGACGACCCCGCAGAGCAGGGTCAGGACGAGGAGGGCGCGCAGCCCGGCCCACAGCAACCGGGCGGTGTTTCCTGCGGAGTTGTTCATCATGATCAGGCGATTCCGGGGACGAGGGAGAGGATCAGGTCGATGATCTTGATGCCGGCGAACGGCGCGACGAGCCCGCCGAGTCCGTAGACCGCGAGATTGCGGCGGAGCATCCGGTCCGCACCCGCCGGCCGGTAGCGCACTCCCCGCAGGGCGAGCGGGACCAGGACGACGATGACCAGCGCGTTGAAGACGACGGCGGACAGGATCGCGGAACGGGGCGAGGACAGCTGCATGATGTTGAGCGTGTCCAGGCCGGGGTACACCACCGCGAACATCGCGGGGATGATCGCGAAGTACTTGGCCACGTCGTTGGCGATCGAGAACGTGGTCAGGGCGCCGCGGGTGATCAGCAACTGTTTGCCGATCTCGACGATCTCGATCAGTTTCGTCGGGTCGGAGTCCAGGTCCACCATGTTCCCGGCCTCCTTGGCGGCCGAGGTGCCGGTGTTCATGGCCACGCCGACATCGGCCTGCGCCAGCGCCGGGGCGTCGTTCGTGCCGTCGCCGGTCATCGCGACGAGCCTGCCGCCCGACTGCTCCCGTTTGATGAGCGCCATCTTGTCCTCGGGCGTGGCCTCGGCGAGGAAGTCGTCGACGCCCGCCTCCTCGGCGATGGCCTTGGCGGTCAGCGGGTTGTCCCCGGTGATCATGACCGTACGGATGCCCATCCGGCGCAACTCGTCGAACCGTTCCCGGATGCCCTCCTTGACGACGTCCTTGAGGTGGACGACCCCGAGCACCCTGGCGCCGCCCGAACCCCCGTGGCCGCCGCCCGAGCCGTCACCGTGGCCGCCGTCCGAACCCCCGTCACCGTCGTCCAGGGCGACCAGCAGGGGTGTGCCCCCGGCCCGGGAGATCCCCTCGGTGAGCGCCCGGATGTCGTCCGGGACAGTGCCGCCGCGCTCCGTCACCCACCGGAGCACCGAACCCGCCGCCCCCTTGCGGACCTCGCGCCCGCCGGTGTCCACCCCCGACATCCGGGTACGGGCGGTGAACTCCACCCACCGCGCCCCGGCGAGGTCACCGCGTTCCGGTTCCCGCAGGCCGTACGCCTCCCGCGCCAGGGCGACGATCGAACGGCCCTCGGGCGTCCCGTCGGCCAGCGAGGCGAGCCTGGCCGCCTCGGCGAGTTCGGCCTCCGTGACTCCCGCGGCCGGTACGAACGCGGCGGCCCGCCGGTTGCCCAGCGTGATGGTGCCCGTCTTGTCGAGCAGCAGCGTCGACACGTCGCCCGCGGCCTCGACGGCCCGGCCGGACGTGGCGAGCACATTGCGCTGGACGAGCCGGTCCATGCCCGCGATGCCGATGGCGGAGAGCAGCGCGCCGATGGTGGTCGGGATCAGACAGACCAGCAGGGCCGCGAGCACGACCATCGACTGTTCGGCGCCCGCGTGGGCGGCGAACGGCTGCACGGTGACGACCGCGAGCAGGAAGACGATGGTGAGGGAGGCGAGCAGGATGTTGAGCGCCAGCTCGTTGGGCGTCTTCTGTCTGGCCGCCCCCTCGACCAGATGGATCATCCGGTCGATGAAGGTCTCGCCCGGTCTGGTGGTGATCTTGATGACGACGCGGTCGGAGAGCACCTTCGTACCCCCGGTGACGGCACTGCGGTCGCCGCCCGACTCCCGGATGACGGGTGCGGACTCCCCGGTGATCGCCGATTCGTCGACGCCCGCCACGCCCTCGACGACGTCACCGTCACCGGGGACGACATCACCGGCCTCGCAGACCACGAGGTCACCGACGCGCAGGTCGGTGCCGGGCACCCGCTCCTCACCGCCCGCGACGAGCCTGCGGGCGACCGTGCCGGTCCTGGCCTTGCGGAGGGTGTCGGCCTGGGCCTTGCCCCGGCCCTCGGCGACGGCCTCCGCGAGGTTGGCGAAGACGGTGGTGAGCCAGAGCCAGCCGGTGATCGCCCAGCCGAACCAGTCGGTCGGGTCCCCGATCGCGAGCACGGTCGTGAACACGGAGCCGACCAGGACCACGAACATCACCGGTGACGTGATCATCATCCGCGGATCGAGCTTGCGGACGGCGGCGGGGAGGGACGCGATCAGCTGCCGCGGGTCGAACAGTCCCCCGCCGACCCGTCCGTCGCCGGGACGGTGACCGATGGGCTCCTCCTGCGGGGCCCGGGTGGGAGTGACGGTGCTCATGAGGCGAGCCCTTCGGCGAGCGGGCCCAGTGCCAGGGCCGGGAAGTAGGTCAGCCCGGCGACGATCATGATCGTGCCGGCCAGCAGCCCGCTGAAGAGGGGCTTGTCGGTGGAGAGGGTGCCCGCGGTCGCGGGCACGGGTCGCTGCCCGGCGAGCGATCCGGCCAGGGCCAGGACGAACACCATCGGCAGGAACCGGCCCAGCAGCATCGCGAGCCCGATGGTGGTGTTGAACCACTGGGTGTCCGCGTCGAGCCCGGCGAACGCCGAACCGTTGTTGTTGGCGCCCGAGGTGTAGGCGTACAGGATCTCGGAGAAGCCGTGCGCCCCCGAGTTGGTCATGGAGTCGCCGGGGGTGGGCAGGGCCACCGACAGCGCGGTGAAGCAGAGCACCAGCGCCGGGGTGACCAGGATGTAGCAGGCGGCGAGCTTGATCTGCCGGGTGCCGATCTTCTTGCCGAGGTATTCGGGGGTACGGCCGACCATCAGGCCCGCGATGAAGACCGCGATGACCGCCATGACCAGCGCCCCGTACAGCCCGGAGCCGACACCTCCCGGGGCGATCTCGCCGAGCTGCATCCCCAGCATGGTGATGCAGCCGCCGAATCCGGTGTACGAGGAGTGGAAGGAGTTCACCGCGCCGGTCGAGGTGAGCGTGGTGGCCACCGCGAAGAGCGAGGAACCCCCTATGCCGAAACGATTCTCCTTGCCCTCCGTCGCCCCGCCCACCAGCTCGAACGCCGGCCCGTGGTGGGAGAACTCGGTCCACATCATCAGCGCCGTGAAGGACAGCCAGATGACGCCCATGGTGGCGAGGATCGCGTACCCCTGCCGCAACGAGCCGGCCATCCGGCCGAAGGTGCGGGTGAGCGCGAACGGGATCAGGAGGATCAGGAAGATCTCGAAGAGGTTGGAGAACCCGTCGGGATTCTCGTACGGGTGGGCCGAGTTGGCGTTGAAGTAGCCGCCGCCGTTCGTGCCAAGCTCCTTGATGACCTCCTGGGAGGCGACCGCGCCGCCGTTCCACTGCTGGGTGCCGCCGAGGAACTGCCCGACCTCGTGGACGCCCGAGAAGTTCTGTATGACACCGCGGGAGACCAGCACGAGCGCGCCGACGACGGAGAGCGGCAGCAGTACGCGGACGACACCGCGCACCAGGTCCGACCAGAAGTTGCCCAGCTCGCCCGAACGGGACGCGGGGTCGTCCGCGCCGCCGGAGTCCTCGCCCCCGCGACCGGACCCGGCGGTCCCGGTGCGGGCGAAGCCCCGTACCAGCGCCACCGCGACCGCCATGCCCACGGCGGCCGAGACGAAGTTCTGCACCGCCAGCCCGCCGGTCTGGACGACATGGCCCATGGCCTGTTCACCGGCGTACGACTGCCAGTTGGTGTTGGCGACGAAGGACGCCGCCGTGTTGAACGCCTGGTCGGGATCGATCGCGACGAAGCCGAGCGAGCCCGGCAGGCCGCCCTGGAGCCGCTGGAGCAGATAGAGGAAGAGGAGGCTCACCAGGGAGAAGGCGAGGACTCCGCGCAGATACGCGGGCCAGCGCATCCGGGCGTCGGGATCGACGCCGACGGCCCGGTAGATCCACTTCTCGGCCCGCAGGTGCGGGCCTCCGGAGTAGACCCGGGCCATGTGGTCACCGAGCGGGCGGTACGCCAGACCGAGCGCCACGACGAGCGCGAGGAGCTGGAGCACGCCGGCGAGGACGGGGCTCATCGCTCAGAACCTCTCCGGGTGCAGAAGGGCGAGGACGAGACAGCCCAGCAGGGCGACGGCCACGAGGAGGCCGGCGATGTTCTCGGCGGTCACAGCTTCGCCACCCCTTTGGCGACGAGGGCCACCAGAGCGAAGACCGCGAGTGTGATGACGACGAAGGCCGGATCGGCCATTTCGTGTGCTCCTGGATGAGGTGCGGATTCTCTGACCTCTTGAGGAGACATCGCCCGGGAGCCGCCCCGGCGTCCGTTGACGGCTTCCTTACGAACCGGGGCGGTCCGTTGACGTCATTCATACGGCTCCACCGCCCCGACCTGCGTGAAGGCGCGTGAAAAGGCCGGTGGGCCGCACTCCCGGGGAGGAGTGCGGCCCACCGGCCCGAGCGGCCTGGCGCCGCTCGTCGCGCTCTGTTCAGCGGATCTCGGTGATCTCGGGCCCGCGCTGGAGCTGCCCCATGCCACCGGAGAACTTCGAGTTCTCCTGATCCTCCTGCTGGACGCCTTCCGGCACCATCTGGGCGTCGTTGGGGAGCTTCAGGACGATCGGGTCGCGCGGCGCCATCGGACCCTCGCCACGGACGACCACGGTGTCCCGGAAGATCGTCTCCAGCAGTCCCGCGGCCTCCGGCTGCACCGCGCCCTGACCGGAGATCACACCGCGCAGGAACCAGCGCGGCCCGTCGACGCCGACGAAACGCACCAGCTGCACGCCGTTCGTCCCGTCCGGGAGCTGCACGGGGACCTGCGCCCGCAGCTCCCAGCCCAGCGGTCCCTCGACCTCGTCGATGATCCCGCCCTGCTGGGTGATGCCCGAGGCGATCTCCTCGCGGACCTCGCCCCAGATGCCCGTCTTCTTGGGGGCGGCGAATGCCTGGAGCTGGATCGCGCTGTCGCGCAGGACGACGGTCGCGGCGACGATCGCGTCACCGGCCACCTCTACCCGCAGCTCCATGCCCTCGACCCCGGGCACGAAGATGCCGCCCAGGTCGACCCGGCCCTCGTCGGGCTGGGAGACCTCGTCGATGTCCCACGGTCCGTCCGGCCGGGGGGCCGGCGGGAGGTTGGTGCGGCGCGAGCCACCCCCGGCGGCCTCGTCGGTGCCTTCGAGCTCGTCGGCGACCTGCTCGGCCTCGCGCGCTTCGTCCGCCACGTCCTCGGCGGAATCACTCTTCTTGCGACGTCCGAACACGTCACTGTCCTTCCCGGTCGGATACGACCGAAGCGTAGCTGTTCCCACCCTGGGTGATCCCGTCCCTGGCGCCATCGACGGCGGCGTGGCCACCGGTGGAGCCGAAGCCCCCCTCGCCCCGCGCCGAACCGGGAAGCTCCGCCACCTCGTGGAAGCGCACCTTCTCGACCTGCTGGACGACCAGTTGGGCAATCCGGTCGAACCGTTCGAACCGTACGGTCTCCCGTGGATCGAGGTTGATGACGATCACCTTGATCTCCCCACGGTACCCGGCATCAACCGTCCCCGGGGCATTCACGAAGGCGACTCCGCAGCGGGCGGCGAGACCGGATCGGGGATGCACGAAGGCCGCGTACCCGTCCGGGATGGCGACGGAAACCCCGGTCGGCAGGACGGTCCGCTCGCCGGGAGCCAGCTCGGCGGCCTCGGTGGTCACCAGGTCGGCCCCCGCATCGCCCGGATGGCCGTACGACGGGATCGGCACGTCCGGGTCCACCAGGCGGATCAGCACATCGACGGGACGGCGCATCAGGGGTTCACCTCGAAGGCACGGGCCCGCTTGACCTGGTCCGGATCGGCCATCGCGGCCCGGATCTCGGCCGGGCGGCCGTTGTCGACGAAGTGGTCGACCTTGACCTCGATGAAGAGGGCGTCGGCGCGGACCGCGACAGGCCCGTCCGGACCACCGATCCGGCCGGTCGCGGTGGAGTAGATCTTCCGGCCGTGCACGGCGGTGATCTCGGCGTCGAGGTGGAGCACGGTGTCCACCGGCACCGGCCGGACGAAGTCGGTCTCCAGCCGGCCGGTCACCGCGATCACCCGCAGCAGCCAGTTCAGCGAGCCCAGCGTCTCGTCCAGCGCGCTGGCCAGGACTCCTCCGTGCGCCAGCCCCGGGGCGCCCTGGTGGGCGGCCTGCACGGTGAACTCGGCGGTGACGCGCACGCCCTCGCCCGCGCGGGCCTGGAGGTGCAGTCCGTGCGGCTGTCCCCCGCCGCAGCCGAAACAGTGTTCGTAATGCGAGCCGAGGAGTTCCCCGGGCGCCGGTGCTTCGGGATGACGTACCGGCGCGACCGCGTCGGTGGGGGGCGTCAGAGCCGTAGATGTTCCACTCACAGGCGCAGACCTTACCCGCGCGGCTGCCCGCGGGTCGCGCCGTGCCAAGCTTGGATTCATGCAGCCTTCCGCGCCCCCCTTCGACGAACGTCTCACCGCGCCCCGCTCCTGGTGGCTCATCGCCTTCCTGGTCGGGATCGCCTGCGCCTTGATGCTGCTGCCGCTCGGCACGCTGCCGCTGCTCGGCGGACTGGTCGGCGGCACGGCCGTGACGGCGGTGCTGGTGAGCGCGTACGGATCGGTGCGCATCCGGGTGGTGGCGGGCTCCCTCGTCGCGGGCGACGCCCGCATCCCGGTCTCGGCGCTCGGTGACGCCGAGGTGCTGGACGAGGAGGAGGCGCGCGCCTGGCGTTCCTACAAGGCGGACACCCGGGCGTTCATGCTGCTGCGCAGCTACATCCCGACGGCCGTGCGGGTGAAGGTCACGGACCCGGCCGACCCGACGCCGTACGTCTATCTGTCGACCCGGGAGCCGCAGGCCCTGGTGGCGGCGCTGGCGGCCGGGGGCCACTGACGCCGTTCGGCGTACCGCGCCCCTCGCTGTGGCGCGGACCCGTCGTCCGGCCCGGCGGGGACCGAGCCGTCCGGCCGCCCGCGCGGGCTCGCGGTACGGGGTCAGTCCCCCAGCTTCTCCGCGATTTCCCCGGGCAGCGGGTCGGGCCGCTCCAGTGGAGGCAGCTCGGGCAGCCGGTCCCACGGGACCTGGTGCTCGCGGAGGTCCTTCCTGACGCGTTCGGCGAGCTTCGCGGTGTCACGTCGGTTCATGATCGCGCCGAACGCGGCACCGACCAGGAACGGGGCCAGGTTCGGCAGATCGCGCACCATGCGCCTGGTGATCTGCTGACGCAGTTCGCGCTTCATCCGGCCGCCGAGCGCGGCGTCGAACGTCGAGAGGCGCAGCACGTCGATGCCGCGTTCCTCCGTCCAGGACGTCAGGTACGCGGTGCTGCGCCGGCCGAGGTGGCCCGGCGGGCGCCGTCCGTAGACCTCGTGGAGTTCGGCGATGAGCTTCAGCTCGATCGCGGCGACCCCGGTGATCTCCGCGGCCAGCTCGGCGAGCATGGCGGGCGGAACGGGCATCATGGCCGCCGCGCCGATGCCGGCGCCGACGGCGGCGGTGGCTCTGGTCGCACCGGCGACGAGCCGGTCGGCGATCTCCTCCGGGCCGCGGTCCGGGAACTGCCTGCGGAGTGTTCCGAGATCGCGGACGGGGACGCGGGGGGCGATGTCGATGACGCGGTCGGTGATGTGACCGACCGCTGCTCGGGCGCCCTCCCCGCCCCTGCGTACTCCCCGTTTCACCACGTTCGGACGGCCTGCCCCGGTCACGGGCTCCGTCCTGTCGACCTCTTCGGCCCTGTCGGCCGTGTCGACTGCTTCGAGCGAGGCCGGACGGCCCCGCTCGTCGTCAGGTGCGTCCGGGGAGGGTGCCAGGGCGGACCGCTCGGCGGGCGCTGCTACGCCCTGCGCCGAGCCTGTACCGCCCTGATCCGCCTCCGACGACTTCTTGCGCCGCGAGCGGCGCTTCCGGAACGGTGTGTCGCCTGCCACGGCCGACCGGACCTCAGTCGCAGTCGCGGCAGATCGGCTGGCCGTTCTTCTCGCGGGCCAGCTGACTGCGGTGGTGCACGAGGAAGCAGCTCATGCATGTGAACTCGTCGGCCTGCTTGGGCAGGACCCGGACGGCCAGTTCCTCGTTGGAAAGGTCCGCGCCGGGCAGCTCCAGTCCTTCGGCCGCGTCGAATTCGTCGACGTCAACGGCGGATGCCGTCTTGTCGCTCCGACGAGCCTTGAGCTCTTCAAGGCTGTCCTGATCGACGTCGTCGTCGGTCTTGCGTGGGGTGTCGTAATCCGTTGCCATGTCGCTCTCCCCCTCTGGGTGTCTGCGGGTGTCTCAGCGCACGTAACGCGTGAGAGGCCGGACTTGTGCCCGACCTGAGGCGGAGATTTTGCCTCACATCAAGGTCTGTTACTCAATCGACACCCAACCGGCCCCCTGGGGAGGCGGTCGGCTTGGGTGGCGATGGGGACCGTACACGGTCCGAATGGTGCACCTTACGTGCGCCACCCCGTGTACTTCCCGTGATATCGCCCCTCGAAAACCCGGACGTTTCCCGGCTTTCCGCTGGGAAGTCCGGTTACTGAGCGTGGATGGCCGGAAATTCGATTCTGTGATCGATCACACATGAATTGCTCGGGTTCCGGCCCTGAAAATTCCGCTCCGAGCGAACGAAGTGGTCTGAACCTCCTCGTCCCGCCCCAGCTTCTCAGAGGGGCAGGGTGACACGCATCACGAGACCACCGCCCTCGCGGGGTTCCGCGAAGATCCGGCCCCCGTGGGCCCGCGCCACGGAACGCGCGATCGACAGACCGAGCCCGACCCCCTTGTCGCTGCCCGTCCGCTCGGTACGCAGTCGCCTGAAGGGCTCGAAGAGGTTGTCGATCTCGTAGGCGGGCACCACGGGGCCCGTGTTCGAGACGATCAGCACCGCCTGCCCCGGCTGCGACTCGGTGGTGACCACCACCCAGCCGCCCTCGGGGACGTTGTAGCGCACGGCGTTCTGTACGAGGTTCAGCGCGATCCGCTCCAGCAGGACGCCGTTGCCCTGTACGACCGCCGGGGCCCGGTCGCCCAGGATCTCCACGCCCCTGGCCTCGGCCTCCGCGTGCGCCTGGTCGATGGCGCGGGTGGCGACCTCGGCGAGGTCCACCGGTTTGCGCTCGACGATCTGGTTGTCGCTGCGGGCGAGCAGCAGCAACCCCTCGACCAGCTGTTCGCTGCGCTCGTTGGTGGCGAGCAGGGTCCTGCCGAGCTGCTGGAGCTCGGGCGGGGCCTCGGGGTCGGAGAGGTGGACCTCCAGCAGCGTGCGGTTGATCGCGAGGGGGGTACGCAGTTCGTGCGAGGCGTTCCCGACGAACCGCTGCTGTGCGGTGAAGGCCCGCTCAAGCCGGTCGAGCATGTCGTCGAAGGTGTCGGACAGCTCCTTGAGCTCGTCGTCGGGGCCGTCCAGCTCGATCCGCCGGGACAGGTCCGTCCCGGCGACCCGGCGGGCGGTACGGGTGATCTTGCCGAGCGGCGAGAGCACCCGGCCCGCCATCGCGTAGCCGAAGGCGAAGGCGATCACGCTGAGACCGACCAGCGCGAACAGCGCCCGGTTCAGCAGATCGTCCAGGGCGTGCTGGCGCATGGTCGCCGTGCACGCCTTGATGCCGCCGTTCAGCTGGTCGTTGTTCAGCGCTCCGCCGAGCTGGGGACAGGAGTCGCTGGTGATCTGGATGTTCGTGCCCGACACCTGGAAGTCAGGGCCCCCGGCGTCGTGCAGGGCCTGGGCCGCCAGCATGTAGATGATCGAGAGCAGCAGGATGCCCGCGATCAGGAACATGCCGCCGTAGAGCAGCGTGAGGCGTATCCGGATGGTCGGACGCAGCCAGGGACGGCCCGGGTCCCGGGGGTCCCAGGTGGGCTTGGGAGGCGTCTGCGAGGGCGCGGCGGACACCGGCCTCAGATCCGGTATCCGGAACCGGGCACGGTGACGATCACCGGCGGCTCGCCGAGTTTGCGCCGAAGGGTCATGACGGTGACCCGGACGACGTTGGTGAACGGGTCGGTGTTCTCGTCCCAGGCCTTCTCCAGCAGCTGCTCGGCGGAGACGACCGCGCCCTCGCTGCGCATCAGGACCTCCAGCACCGCGAACTCCTTCGGCGCGAGCTGGATCTCCTGATCGCCCCGGAAGACCTCGCGGCGGTTGGGGTCGAGCTTGATGCCGGCCCGCGCCAGGACGGGCGGCAGCGCGACGGTCGTACGCCGCCCCAGCGCCCGGACCCGCGCGATCAGCTCGGTGAACGCGAACGGCTTGGGGAGGTAGTCGTCGGCGCCCAGCTCAAGACCCTCCACCCGGTCGCTGACGTCCCCGGACGCGGTGAGCATGAGCACCCGGGTGGGCATGCCCAGCTCCACGATCCTCCGGCAGACGTCGTCGCCGTGCACCAGGGGAAGGTCCCGGTCCAGCACCACCACGTCGTAGTCATTGACCCCGATGCGCTCCAGAGCCGCCGCGCCGTCGTACACGACGTCGACGGCCATGGCCTCCCGGCGCAGTCCGGTGGCCACCGCATCGGCGAGCAGTTGCTCGTCCTCGACGACGAGTACGCGCACGGCGCTGTCCTTCCTTCGAAACTTCGCAACCCGTGAGGGGAGCCCGCGGGGACACCCGCGGGTGCCTCCATCCTGCCCGGAACACGTATAAACCGGCGGTAAGACGACCGGGGCCGACCTGCGGATTCCAGGAATACGGCGGATTTCCGGGCCAGTTGAGGTTTCTCCGGGATCGGCCGCGGGGAGGACGAATTCACACCCGCGATCACGCCTTGCCGACGGCATGCCGTAGCCCGCTCTGTCCCCCAGAGGGAGCGCGTGATCACTCGCCTTCTGTGCTCCGCAGAAGGAACCCCGGGCACAGCCCCGTGCCACCGACCCACGATGAGGGGGCGCTTCATGGACGCTTTCACCGCAGGACTGCTGCACCGAATCAGGACCACCGAATCGGACCTCACGAGGGCTCGCGAGACGGGAGACGACTTCCTCGCGGATGTCGAGCAGGGAGAGCTGGACGACCTGCGCCGCCTCGCCGCCGAGCACGGCGTTCAGATCGGCGCCACAACCGCCTGAGCCGCCGGGAGAGGGCCCCGGGAGCCGTGACCGGCCCCCCGGGGCCCTCTTCGCGTGTGCGCGCCCCTGTGGGGCCCTCGGCGGTCCGGTGGCCGTGTCCGGGCGCCGCTCGACGGGACGGGCCCCTCTGCCGGGCTCAGTCGTGCCAGGCGCCCAGCTCCTCCAAGGCGGCCTGGAGCGGTTCGAAGACACCCGGGACGGCGGCCACCGCCAGATCGCCGTCGGCGGGCAGGCCCGGCCTGCCGCCGGTGCGCGCACCCGCCTCGCGGGCGATCAGATCGCCCGCCGCGAGGTCCCAGGGGTGCAGTCCGCGCTCGTAGTACCCGTCCAGCCGGCCGGCCGCGACGTCGCACAGGTCGATCGCGGCCGATCCGCCGCGCCGGATGTCCCGCAGCCGGGGGATCAGCCGCCGGGCCACGGCCGCCTGGTGCGTACGGACCTCGGTGACGTAGTTGAAACCGGTCGCCACCAGCGCCTGGTCGAGCGGCGGCGCGGGACGGCAGCGCAGCGTCAGGTCACCCAGCCGGGCGCCGCCGCCGAGTACCGCGTGGTACGTCTCCCGGCGCATCGGGGCCTCCACCACCCCCACCACCCGCTCGCCGTCGCGTTCGGCGGCGATGGAGACGGACCAGGTCGGCAGCCCGTAGAGGTAGTTCACCGTGCCGTCCAACGGGTCGATGACCCAGCGGATGCCGCTGCTGCCCTCGGAGCCGGCGCCCTCCTCACCGAGGAATCCGTCGTCCGGGCGCCGCTCGCCGAGGAAGTCGGTGATCAGTTTCTCGGCGGCGATGTCCATCTCGGTGACGACGTCGATCGGGCTGGACTTGGTCGCGGCGACGCCCAGATCGGCGGGGCGGCCGTCGCGCAGCAGCGCCCCGGCGCGGTGGGCGGCCTCCAGGGCGAGGGCGAGCAGTTCGGACAGGGTGGGGTCGGTCACGGTTCTCCTGGTCGACGGGGGCGTCGTCCGGCCGCCGGGGCATGCCGGTGCGGGCCCGTGCGGGTGCGGACTCAGAACGGGCTGTCGGCGCCCGCGGCGGCGGGCTTCGGGGCGCGGGCGGGGCAGCAGCCGACCGGGCAGAGGTCGTGGGAGGGGCCGAGCGCGCCGAGGGCGCAGCGGTCCACCGGGCGCCCCCGTTCGGCCGCCGCGCGCTCCTGGACCAGGTCGCGGACGGCCGCGGCGAACCGCGGGTCGGCCCCGACGGTGGCGGAGCGGCGCACCGGCAGTCCGAGTTCGGCGGCCCTGGCGGTGGCCTCGGTGTCGAGGTCGTACAGCACCTCCATGTGGTCGGAGACGAAGCCGACGGGGACCATCACCACGGCGGGCACGCCCTGGCCGTGCAGTGTCTCCAGGTGGTCGCAGATGTCGGGCTCCAGCCAGGGGATGTGCGGGGCGCCGCTGCGCGACTGGTACACGAGCCGCCACGGGTGGTCGACGCCGGTCCGCTCGCGCACGGCGTCGACGATCACCCGGGCCACGTCCAGGTGCTCGGCGACGTAGGCGCCGCCGTCGCCGTGGTCCTCACCCGGACCTGAGGTGTCGGCGGCCGAGGTGGGGATGGAGTGCGTGGTGAACGCGAGGTGTGCCCCCGCGCGTACGTCCTCGGGGAGGTCGGCCAGGGACCTGAGGACGCCGTCCACCATGGGACGGACGAAGCCCGGGTGGTTGAAGTAGTGGCGGAGCTTGTCGACGCGTGGCGCCGGCAGGCCCTCCGCCTCCAGGGCGGCCAGTGACTCGGCGAGGTTCTCGCGGTACTGCCGGCAGCCGGAGTACGAGGCGTAGGCGCTGGTGGCGAGGACGGCGACGCGGCGACGCCCGTCCCGGACCATCTCGCGGAGCGTGTCGGTGAGGTACGGCGCCCAGTTGCGGTTGCCCCAGTAGACCGGCAGATCGAGCCCGTGGTCCGCGAAGTCCTCGCGCAGCGCCTCCAGCAGGGCCCTGTTCTGGCCGTTGATCGGACTGACCCCGCCGAACAGGAAGTAGTGCTTGCCGACTTCCCTCAGCCGCTCCTCCGGGATTCCCCGGCCGCGGGTCACGTTCGCCAGGAACGGGACCACGTCGTCCGGGCCTTCGGGGCCGCCGAAGGAGAGCAGCAGCAGGGCGTCGTAGGGAGCGGGATCGCGCAGATCGGACATGACACCGATCCTGCCACTCGCCTCCGGCGGTCCGGCGACCGGCGCCCTGACCGGCACCGGGCGGGCGGCTCCCCTCCGGCGGCCTCGCCCACGAGGACCCGGGAGGCCGGGTCGCCGGTTCCAAGCGGGGCCGGTTGGCCGGCGCCTTCTCCCACGGCCCACGGATCGCCTTCCGCCCCGCCGTCGGTACGCCGGGCGGGTAGGCCATCACCGCGTCCTCCTCGTGACGGGCGGCGACCCCGGCCGTGTCACCGGCGTCGGACCGTTCGACGGAGGCGTCGGGAGCCCGCTCCCGGCCGTGGACGAGGCCGTAAGCTGTGTCGGCCGCCTTCACGCATGACACGTTTCACCGGAGCCCCGCTTGCCCAGTCCCTATCGCGCGATCTTCGCCGCCCCCGGCACCAAGGCGTTCTCGGCGGCCGGGTTCTTCGGCCGGATGCCCCTGTCCATGATGGGCATCGGCGTCGTCACCATGGTGTCGCAGCTGACCGGCCGTTACGGTCTCGCCGGCGCGCTCTCCGCGACGCTCGCCATGGCCGCCGCCGTGTTCGGCCCGCAGATCTCCCGGCTGGTGGACCGGCACGGGCAGCGCCGCGTCCTGCGTCCCGTGACGCTCGTCGCGGTGGCCGCGGTGGCCGGGCTGCTGATCTGCGCCCAGCAGCGACTGCCCGACTGGACCCTCTTCGTCTTCGCGGCCGGCGCGGGCTGCGTCCCCAGCGTCGGGTCGATGGTCCGGGCCCGCTGGGCGGAGATCTACCGGACGTCCTCGCGCCGGCTCCACACCGCGTACTCGTGGGAGTCGATCGTCGACGAGGCGTGCTTCATCTTCGGGCCGATCATCTCGATCGGTCTGTCCACGACCTGGTTCCCCGAGGCCGGCCCGCTGCTCGCCGCCGGGTTCCTGGTCCTCGGCGTCTTCTGGCTGACGGCCCAGCGCGCGACCGAGCCGGTGCCGCACCCGCGCGAGCAGCACACCGGCGGGTCCGCGCTCCGCTCCTCCGGCCTCCAGGTGCTGGTGGTCACGTTCGTGGCGACCGGGGCGGTCTTCGGGGCGGTCGACGTGGTCACGGTGGCCTTCGCCGACGAGCGCGGCCACAAGGCGCTGGCCAGCGTCGTCCTGGCGGTCTACGCGCTCGGTTCCTGTCTGGCCGGCGCGGTCTTCGGACTGCTGCACCTCAAGGGGGAGCCGTCCGTGAGGTGGCTGGTGGGAGTGTGCGCGATGGCCGTGAGTATGATCCCCCTCCAACTGGCCGGGAGCCTGCCGTTCCTGGCCGTGGCGCTCTTCGCCGCGGGTATCGCCATCGCACCGACGATGGTGACCACCATGGCCCTCGTCGAACAGCACGTACCGCGCACGCATCTGACCGAGGGCATGACCTGGACCAGTACCGGGCTCGCCGTCGGAGTGGCGCTCGGCTCGTCGGCCGCCGGCTGGGTCGTCGACGCGTCGGGGGCCAGGGCGGGGTACGCGGTGCCCGCCGTGGCGGGAGCGCTCGCGGCCGCGGTGGCGTTCCTGGGGTACCGCCGGCTTGTGCCGGTTCCTACGGGAGGGCGCGGGGAAGATGACCGACACCTACGCACGGCCGACGACGAACACCTGGCGTAACTGGGCGGGGAACGTCACCGCCCGGCCGGTGAGAACCGTGACCCCCGCCTCGGCCGATGAGCTGGCCGAGGCGCTGCGCCGGGCGTCCGAGGACGGTCTGCGGGTGAAACCGGTCGGCGCGGGTCACTCGTTCACGGCCGCCGCCGCGACCGACGGCCTGCTGATACGTCCCGGGCTGCTGTCCGGCGTCCGGGAGATCGACCGCACCGCGATGACCGTCACCGTCGGGGCCGGTACCCGGCTGAAGCACCTGAACACCGCGCTCGCCGGGCACGGCCTCTCGCTCACCAACATGGGCGACATCATGGAACAGACCGTCGCCGGGGCCGTCTCCACCGGCACCCACGGGACCGGCCGGGACTCGGCGTCGATCTCCGCGCAGATCCGCGCCCTCGAACTGGTGACGGCGGACGGCAGGGTGCTGACGTGTTCCGAGAAGGAGAACCCGGACGTCTTCGCCGCCGCCCGGCTGGGTCTGGGCGCACTGGGCGTCATCACCTCGATCACCTTCGCCGTGGAGCCGGTCTTCCTGCTGACGGCCCGTGAGGAACCGATGACCTTCGACAAGGTCACCCATGAGTTCGATCAGCTCGTGACCGAGAACGAGCACTTCGAGTTCTACTGGTTCCCGCACACCGGCAACTGCAACACCAAGCGCAACAACCGCAGCGAGGGCCCGGCAGCGCCGCCCGGCCGGGTCAGCGGCTGGATCGACGACGAACTGCTCTCCAACGGCGTCTTCCAGGTGGCCTGCTCGCTCGGCCGGGCGGTCCCGGTGACCGTGCCGGTGCTGGCCAGGCTCTCCAGCCGGGCACTGTCCGCCCGTACGTACACCGACATCCCGTACAAGGTCTTCACCAGTCCCCGCCGGGTGCGCTTCGTGGAGATGGAGTACGCGCTGCCGCGGGAGGCAGCGATCGAGGCGTTGCGCGAGGTCAGAGCGATGGTCGAACGTTCGCCGCTGCGGGTGGGCTTCCCGGTGGAGGTCCGCACGGCGCCGGCCGACGACATCCCGCTCTCCACGGCGTCGGACCGCGAGAGCGCGTACATCGCCGTCCATCTGTACCGGGGCACCCCCCACCGGGCGTACTTCACCGCGGTCGAGCGCATCATGACCGCGCACGGCGGCCGTCCGCACTGGGGCAAGCTCCACACCCGCGACGCCGGGCAGCTCGCCGCGGTCTACCCGAGGTTCGGCGAGTTCACCGCCGTACGCGACCGGCTCGACCCGGACCGGCTGTTCGGCAACGACTATCTGCGCCGGGTGCTGGGCGACTGACCGCGGCCGTTCACCGGCCGGTGTCCGGGGCGGTCGTCCCCCGCTGGTCCTGACCCGGGGCGCCCGCGGGCCCCGACGGGCCGGTGGCGCCGTCGCCGGGTGCGGTCGGATCGGGGGCACCGGTCGGGCCGGTGTCGCCGCCGGACCGTGAGGGCGCGGGCGTCGGCCCCGCCGTCGAGCCGTCGTCCCGGCCGGAGTCCGGGCTCGGGTCCCCCTCGGGAGTGGTCGCGGGGGTCCCGCCGTCGTCGTCCGTGCCGGGGCCCTGGGACGCCGTGCCGGAGTCGCCCGGCCGCCGGTCGTCCTCGCCGTCCTCCCCGGTACCGCTCGAAGGGGCCGGATCGACGGTGCCGGGGTCCGGGTCGCCACCGCGCACCACGGAGCCGACGGTCGTGCCCCGGCCACCGCTCAGGTCGTTTCCGGCGATCAGTTCGTACGTGGTGATCCCGATCATCGACACGACGAAGACGACCACGGCGGCGAGGGCCGACCGCTTCCAGCCACGGACGCGGGTGCCGTACGTCCGGGCCTCGCCGAACTCGTCGTCCCGCCCGTCGTCCCCCCGTCCGCCCCGCTCCGGCGCGGAACCGGCCGCGAGGGGCGCCGTACCGTCGAGCGAGGGCAGCATCTGTGTCCGGTCGACCGGACAGGCGTCGACGCCGTCCGCCGTCCCCCGCGTCCGTACGGTGATCCGGCGCCCCATCGGGTGCTTGAGGACGGTGACCTCGCGGATCTGCTCACCCGTGCGCCGGAAGAAGTGCTGGAACACCGAACCGCCGCAGGTGGCGACGACGCTCATCACGCCCGCGCCCAGGATCGTCCCGTACACGCCCAGTTGCGAGGCCGCCACCGCCGCCGCGACCGCCGCGACCGCGCTGCCCGCGACCTGCGGCAGGCTCAGCTCCATGCGCCTTGCCCGGGGTTCCGTATCGCTCTCTGCCCTTCGCGCCATCAACCGGTCCTCGCTCGACATCTCCCCCGCCCTGCACCAAGGAGGGACAGGTAAGCGAAGTGAATAGTTCCGCTTACGTCGGTTCTGTGAAGGAGGACACTTCCCGGGAGCGTTTCGCGAACGACTGGGTAACAGCCCCTTCAACGCGCGGTGAGAACTTCGGCGGCGCGGCGGTCCACCCATGTGGCCCGAATGGAGTACTGTGGCGAGCCCTGGGGCCGGACTCCCGCAAGGGGGCCCGGACCTGCGGAAAGGGGGTCGGAGACGGCACTCTGACCGGTCATCGCCGCGGCTGCGTGCGGCCGTCGGCGGCACAGAGCGACCCTGGTCACTTTGAGTCGCGACAGGCAACCGTGCCACCATGGCGCTCCAGGACAAGTGCCCGACACGCCGGGCAACACGGCAATGTTGTGGCAGGCTGCACCCGGGCAGGCCACACTCGACCAGCGGAAGCAGCGACGCACGTGACGTCGGCAGGCACCACCCGGGAGGTCCCCATGCCCGAACTGCGTGTCGTGGCCGTCTCCAACGACGGCACACGACTGGTGCTCAAGGCTGCGGACAGCACGGAGTACACGCTTCCGATCGACGAGCGGCTGCGCGCCGCCGTGCGCAACGACCGCGCGCGGCTCGGCCAGATCGAGATCGAAGTGGAGAGTCACCTCCGCCCCCGCGACATCCAGGCACGGATACGTGCCGGTGCCTCCGCGGAGGAGGTCGCTCAGTTCGCCGGGATTCCGGTCGACCGTGTACGCCGCTTCGAGGGCCCTGTGCTCGCGGAGCGCGCCTTCATGGCCGAGCGGGCCCGGAAGACTCCCGTGCGCCGTCCCGGCGAGAACACCGGACCCCAGCTCGGCGAGGCGGTGCAGGAGAGACTCCTGCTGCGCGGCGCCGACAGGGAAACCGTTCTGTGGGACTCCTGGCGCCGCGACGACGGCACCTGGGAAGTCCTGCTCGTCTACCGGGTGGCGGGCGAACCGCACTCGGCGAGCTGGACCTACGACGCGCCGCGCCGGCTGGTCCAGGCCGTGGACGACGAGGCCCGCTCGCTGATCGGCGAGACCGACGACGTCGCCGCGCCCGAGCCGAGCTTCCCGTTCGTGCCGAGGATCGCCCGGCTGCCGCGCGACCGGCCGCTCGACCGCGCCCTGGACCGGCAGATGGAGCGTCCGGCGCCGCCCGCTCCCGAACCGGAGGAGTACATCGGCGGGGTCTCGGCCAACGAACGCGATTCGCTGACCAGTCTGTTGGAGGCGGTGCCGAGCTTCCGGGGCGACATGGTCGTCCCGGAGCGGCCCGCACCGCCCGAACCGCCGACGGACGAGCCCGGCGTGCTGGAGCCGGAGGCCGAGGAGCCGCCCGCCGCCTCCGCGGGCGCGGGGTCCGCCTACGCGGACGTGCTGATGCCCCGGGCGGTCGCCGGTCATCGCGACCGGCTGACCGGGACTACGGACCGTCAGGCCGAGGCGGACGGGGTCCGTCCCGGTCGCCGGGCCGCGGTGCCGAGCTGGGACGAGATCGTCTTCGGCACCCGCCGGAAGAAGCAGGACTGACCCGGGTGACCGTGGCATGACGTGGGCCCGTACGCCGTCGCGTACGGGCCCGCGTGCCGTTCCGGGTCCGGTGGTGTCAGCTCGGGTCGGGGCCGGTGGCGACCGGGCGGGACGCGTCGGCCGACCACTCCGACCAGGAACCCGCGTACAGGGCGGCCGGAATACCGGCGACGGCCAGCGCGAGCACTTCGTGCGCGGCGGAGACACCGGAGCCGCAGTACACACCGACCTCACGGCCGTCGCCCGCGCCGAGCCCCTTGAAACGGTCGGCCAGCGCCTCCTCGGGGCGCAGACGGCCGTCCTCCTCCACGTTCTCCGAGGTCGGCGCCGAGACCGCGCCCGGGATGTGTCCGGCCACCCGGTCGATCGGCTCCACCTCGCCCCGGTACCGCTCCGCCGCCCGCGCGTCGAGCAGCAGCCCCGAGCGGGCCAGCGCGGCGGCGCCGTCCGCGTCCAGCAGGGGGACGGCTCCGGGCACGGGCACGAAGTCGCCCTCGGCCGGGCGCGGTGGCTCGGTCGACAGCTCCCCCGTCCAGGCCGCGAGACCGCCGTCCAGCACCCGGACGTCCTGGTGACCGGTCCAGCGGAGCATCCACCAGCACCGGGCCGCCGCCCAGCCCTGTCCCCCGTCGTAGACGACGACCGGCGTGTCCTGGGAGACCCCGGCCCGGCGCATCACCGCTCCGAAGGATTCGGGGTCGGGCAGCGGGTGCCGGCCACCGGCGCCCGCCGGGCCTGCCAGTTCGGCCTCCAGGTCGAGGAAGACCGCGCCGGGGATGTGTCCGGCGTCGTACTCGGGTCGGCCGTGCGGGCCGCCCAGCCGGTAGCGGATGTCCAGGAGCACCGGCGGACGTGGCCCGGCCGACTCGCTCGCGCACTCGGATGCGGAAATGATGGGTTTCATGTCCGCCATCCTCGCGCAGAGGCCGGCCCGGCCGGGACGACTCCGAAACGAACGTGCCGCGTCGAAGCGGGCTTCCATGACCGGGAACCCGGAAAATGCGGTGCGACCGGGGCGCGTCGCGCCCCAGGGGGTGCGGACATTCGCGCGGGGCGCGTACCCGTACAACCGGGCGCAATGTCCGCCCCGTTCCCCCGTACGGCCACCACAATGGTCCGAGGAGAGAATGACGATGACCGAGGCTGCCGCTCGGCGCACGCCCGGAACACCTTGCTGGGTCAGTCTGATCGTGCACGGTCTGACCGCGACCCAGGATTTCTACGCTGCCCTGTTCGGCTGGGAGTTCCGTCCCGGCCCTGACCAACTGGGCCCCTACGTACGGGCCTTGCTCGACGGCGAGGAGGTGGCGGGGATCGGGCAGCTGCCGCCCGAGCGCCATCTGCCGATCGCCTGGACCACCTATCTCGCCACCGACGACGCCGATCTCACCGCGGAGACGATCCGGGCCTGCGGAGGCACGGTGGCGGTCGGGCCGCTCCAGGCGGGCGAGGCGGGCCGGATGGCCATCGCCTCCGACCCGGGCGGAGCCGTCTTCGGCATCTGGCAGGCGGCCGCCCACCCCGGTACGGCGGTGGAGGCGGCCCCCGGCACCCCGACCTGGAACGAGCTGGTGACCCGGGAGACGTCGGCGGTCGTCAAGTTCTACGAGGCGGTCTTCGGCTACGGGACGAGAACCGAGGACCCGGCCGGGTCCGACCACCGGACCCTGTTCCTGGACGGCAGACCGGTGGCGTCGCTGCGCGGCGTCGGCCGTGCCATGCCGCGCGACCGGGGGCCGCACTGGATGACCTACTTCGAGGTGGCGGACGCCGACGAGGCCGCCGTCCGGGTCGTGGAGCTGGGCGGGCTTGTCGTCAGACCGCCCGAGGACGGTCCGGGTGGACGCGCGGTGACGGTCGCGGACCCGGAGGGCGCGGTGTTCACGCTCGTACGGTCGAAGGCCCGCTGACCGCGGCCCCGGCCCGATCGCCCGCCGGGCGGCGCGTCCGGGTCGCCCGGACGCGCCGCCCGTTGCCGGGCCCGTCCCGGTGTCCGTCCGGACCGCTCGCCGGGTCCGGCGCTCCCGTCGGTCCGGCAAACCGGTGGTACTGCCCCGCCACGCGCGAGAACCGGGCCACGGGGTGGAAGGGGTGGTGTACCCGGAGATGGGCACGACCACAAGGAGCACGCAGCCATGAGCACCGATTTCGTCCTCGACGTGAGCAGAATTCGTGACGAGGCCCGCAAGAAGATGGATGAGGGCCCGGTCACCGAGACGTACGGCAGTGACAAGGAACGTGTCATCGCGGTGCTCAACGAGGTGGTCGCGACGGAGGTGGTCTGCTGGATGCGCTACACGCGCCACGCCATCTCGGCCACCGGCATCGACCGCGCCCAGGTGTCGGCGGAGTTCACCGAGCACGCCAAGGAGGAGATGCAGCACGCCATCATGGCCGCGGAGCGGATCTCCCAGCTCGGCGGCGACCCGGACTTCGATCCGGCGACGGTCCAGCAGCGCGCGCACACCGACTACACGACGCCCGCCGACCACGACCTGAAGCAGATGCTGCGGGACAACCTGCTGGCCGAGCGCATCGTGATCTCCACCTACCAGGAGATCATCCGCTGGCTCGGGGACAAGGACCCGACCAGCCGGCGGGTCCTGGAGACCATCCTCGAAGAGGAGGAGGAACACGCCGACGATCTGCTGGACCTGCTCGGCGGCTGACGTCCGTGCGGCCCGGCGCGGCACCGTCGCCGGGGCGCGGGTGTCCCGGCCGCCGCCCGCCCGGTACGACGCGTCGCCACGTGTCGGGCGGGCGGGCCGTCAGCCGGGGCCCATCGGCAGCACGTCCGGGGACAGCACCCCGGCCCGCGCCGTCGCACTGGTGGCCCTGCGCTGGTGGTGGCGCCGGCACAGCACCTCGTAGCCGATCTCGGCGGCCGGCCGGTTGACGTCGCCGACCACCACCTGCGCGCCCTCGACCACCATCTCGCCGCCGACCGTCCTGGCGTTGTGCGTGGCGCGGGCGCCGCACCAGCACAGCGCCTCGACCTGAAGGGCCTCCAGTCGGTCGGCCAGCTCGATCAGCCGCTGCGAGCCCGGGAAGAGCTTCGTCCGGAAGTCGGTGGTGATGCCGAAGGCGAAGACGTCCAGCCCCAGGTCGTCGACGACCCGGGCGAGCTGGTCGATCTGGGCGGGCGCCAGGAACTGGGCCTCGTCCACGATCACGTAGTCGGCACGGCCGCCCCGGCTTATGTGATCGACGAGGTACGCGTACAGGTCCATGCCCTCGGCCGCCTCGACCGCGTCCGTGACCAGCCCCAGCCGGGACGAGAGCTTGCCCTGGCCCGCCCGGTCGTCCCGGGTGAAGATCACGCCCTGGAGGCCGCGGGCCGACCGGTTGTGCCCGATCTGGAGGGCCAGCGTGCTCTTTCCGCAGTCCATCGTCCCGGAGAAGAACACCAGCTCGGACATGAGGGGTCGGGGGCCTTTCGAGGTGAGTGGGCAGCGGTGCTCGTACGGGGGCGCGGGGCGCTCCGCGGCGTTATGAGCGTACTTCGAGGAGCGGCACGAACTGCTCGGCGGGGGTCATCGAGCCGTGCATGCCGACCATCGCGGATTCATGCGGCTCCTTGACGGACGCGGTGATCACCACGTCGTCGTGGGCCGCCGCGACCACGTCGCCGATCCTGCCGCGCACGCGTGCGTCGATCCGCGGTCCGAACCAGCCCGCTCCGATCGCCTCTTCCCGGCTCGCCACCCAGAACTGCTCGCCGAGCACCTCGCGCCAGACGGCGAGCACGTCGGCCTCGGCGCCGGGGACCGCGTACACATGACGGGCCCGGCCCTCGCCGCCGAGGAGGGCCACGCCCGCGCCCAGCTCCCAGTCCTCGTCGAAGTCGATCCGGGACCGCTCGTCGAACGGGATGTCGATCATGCCGTGGTCAGCGGTGACGTACAGGGCGGTACGCGGCGGCAGTTGCTCGGCGAGGCGACGTACCAGACCGTCGACGTACATCAACTGCCCGCGCCAGGCGTCGGAGTCCATGCCGAAGCGATGGCCCTTGCCGTCGACCTCGCTGTAGTACGTGTAGACCAGCGACCGGTCCCCGGCGGCGAGTTCGGCGGCGGCGAGGTCCATCCGCTCCTCGCCCGAGAGCCTGCCGTGGAACGTGCCGCCGCTGAGCGCGACCTTGGTGAGCGGGGTGTGCTGGAACGCCGGGGCGGAGACCTGTGCCGTGTGCACTCCGGCCCGGTCGGCGAGCTGGAAGACGGTCGGGTGCGGCTGCCAGACGTGCGGATCGGTCCAGGGCTTCCAGCGGAGCTGGTTCATCAGCAGGCCGGCCGCGGGGTCGCGGACGGTGTAGCCGGGGAGCCCGTGCTCGCCCGGAGGCAGGCCCGTGCCGACCGAGGCGAGCGAGGTCGCGGTGGTGGCGGGGAAACCCGCGGTGATCGGGCGGCCGGTGCCGCCGCGCGAGGTCGCGAGCAGCCCGTACAGGTACGGGGCCTCGTCGGGGTGGGCCCTGATCTGCTCCCAGCCGAGCCCGTCGATCAGGAACACGCAGTTGCGGTCGGCCGGGGTGAGTTCCGCGATCAGCGGCTCGAAGCCGGGCACGCCCTGTCCGGCGGCGAGCGTCGGCAGCAGGTCGGCGAGCGAACCGCCGCCGTACGCCGGGACGGGGGCCGTGTCGAGGGCCAGCGGGACGGGGTCCGGCCAGGGCGACCCCGCCATCAGCGGCCGGTCGTCGCGGTCGCGGCCGTCGCCTCGGAGAGCGACTGCGCGAAGACGAGGGTCTGGCGCACGGTGTCCGGTCCGTCGCCCGCCTCGCTGACCCGCAGGCTCAGGTCGTCGGCGGTGGAGCTGCCGGTGTAGCCGTGGTCGGCCTCGCAGTTGGGGTCGCCGCAGGCGGCGGGCTCCAGGTCGATCCGGGAGACGGCGCCCCAGCCGATGGTGAGGACGACCTCGCGGGGCAGTGTCCCGGGGACGTACTTCTCCGGGTTGGCGACGACCCGGCTGACCACGACGGACGAGATCCGGTCGAGCTTCACGGACTCGGTGGACGTGGTGGCGTAGGGCGTCGGCGAGCTGGTGTCGGCGGCCTGCTCGTCGGTGTGGCTGACGATGAAGCGGTTGTCGGTCAGGACGAGGACCGTGACGTGACGGCGCACCTCGTTGGAGTCGAAGGTGGTCTCCTGGTGCACCAGGTACGAGGCGACCGGTTCTCCACCGACGGCGGCCTCCACCGCCTCGGCCACAAGGGCCGGGTAGTAGCCGCTGCGCTCGATCGCCGCGCGCAGCCCCTGGGTCGTCGTACCGGTCTTCGCCATGCGGACCATCCTACGGGGGCCCGATGACTGCCGGGGACGCCGTGCGGGCGGGGCGGGGACCCGGCCCGGAGGTCAGTAGTTCGGGAGGCGGCGCGGGCCGAGGTCGGTGCGGGCGGGCGGCGGCGCCAGCCGGACGTCGGCGCCGAGCACGGTCAGCCCGTGGGTGGCGACCACGACGGGTTCCAGCGTGATCGAGACCACCTCGGGGTGGTCGTCCACCAGGCGGGACACCCGGAGCAGCAGCTCTTCGAGGGCGGTGGTGTCGACCGGCGCCGAGCCGCGCCAGCCGAACAGGACCGGGGCCGCCCGGATGGACCGGATCAGCTCCGCGGCGTCCCGGTCGGTGACCGGGACGAGCCGGTGCGAGGTGTCCCCCAGCAGCTCGGAGGGTGCCCCCGCCAGGCCGAAGGAGAGGACGGCGCCCGCGCCCGCGTCGACGGTGGCCCGTACGACGGTGTCGACGCCGCGCGGTGCCATGGACTGGACGACCGGCCGGAGTTCGGCGGGCTCGCCGAGCAGGTCGGTCAGCTCTCCGTACGCGCGGCGCAGCGCCTTCTCGCTCGCCAGGTCCAGCCGGACACCGCCGAGGTCGGCGCGGTGCCGCAGATGCGGTGCGGTGGTCTTGAGGGCCACCGGATAGCCGAGCCGGGCCGCCGCCTCGACGGCGGCCTCCGGGTTGGGGGCCGGGAGCGTCGGCCGTACGGCGACGCCGTAGCGCCCGAGGAGTTCGCGGGCCTCTTCGGGGCGGACCGGCCCACCCCTCGGGTCGGGGTCGGGACCGAGCAACGCGTCGATCAGACCGGCGGCGCCGGACTCGTCGATGGTGTCGTCGAGGAATTCGGGCACCTTGCCCGGGGCCGCCGCCTGCCGCCGCCACTGCGCGTACCTCACCGCCTCGGCGAGGGAGCGCACGGCGCGTTCGGCGGCGGGGTAGGCGGGGATACGGCCCTGGAGTACGCGGGCGGGAATGTCGGCGGCCTCGAAGGTGCCCCCGTGGGCACTGGGCGGGACGGCGGGGCGGGCGGGCGCCGCGTGGGTGGGGCGGGCCGGGCGGGCGGGTGCCCGTTCGGTGGAGGGGGTGGTGCGGGCGGGCGCCGGGTCGGTGGAGGGGCCGGGGGACATGGTCGGGGTGGAGTCGGTGGGCGGGCCGGGGGTCGCGCTCGGGACGGAGTGGGTACTCGGGACGGAGTGGGTGCTCGGGGCCCCGGCGTTGCCGCCCGTGTCCCCAGCGCGTGATGCGGGAGTGGTGCCGTCCGGCGCCGGGGCAGCGGTGTCCGGGGCGAGAGCGGTCCCGTCCGGCACGAGGGGGGCGTCCTCCGGCGCCGGGACCGTGCCCTCCGGAACGGGCGTGGCACGGTCCGGGCCGGCCGCCCGGCCCGGGTGGCCGACGGCTGTGCTCGCGGCTGCCGCCAGGGCCTCCGCCAGGCCGCCGATCTCCACATGGACCACGGCCACCGGCTTGGCCGGTCCGGTGGCCGCCGCCTCGCGCAGGGCCGCGGCCAGTTCCTCGCCGTCGCCCGACCGCGCCTCCCCGTCGTCCCCCACCCAGGGAATCGCCGTCACGACCACCGCGTCGCACGTCGGATCGTTCAGGGCCTCGGCGAGCGCGTCCCGGAAGTCCCTCGGTGTCGCGCCCGTGGTCAGGTCGCGGGGCGGGCGGGGCCGCAGCCCCTCGGTCAGGCAGGCGTCGTACGTGAGCAGGCCCAGCGACTCCGAGTTGCCGAGGATGGCGACGCGCGGACCGGCCGGTAGCGGCTGCCCGGCGAGCAGCACTCCCGCGTCGACCATCTCCGTGACGGTGTCGACGCGGATCACCCCGGCCTGGCGCATCAGCGCGGAGACCGTCGCGTCCGGGATGCGGCTGACCGGCACCGCGTGGCCGGGCGGGGTGGAGCCGCTGTGCCGGGCGCCCTTCACGACGACCACGGGCTTCACGGCGGCGGTGCGCCGGGCGAGCCGCGTGAACTTTCGGGGGTTGCCCAGCGATTCGAGGTACAGCAGGACGACATCGGTGTCCGGGTCCTCGTACCAGTACTGGAGGAAGTCGTTGCCCGAGACGTCGGCCCTGTTGCCCGCGGAGATGAAGGACGAGAGCCCGGCGCCGCGCCGGTACAGCCCGGAGAGCAGCGCGATGCCGATGGCGCCGGACTGGGTGAACAGGCCGATGCGCCCGGCGGTGGGCGGCTCGGGGGCGAGGGAGGCGTTCAGCCGGACGGCGTCGGAGGTGTTGATGATCCCGAAGGCGTTCGGGCCGATGACGCGCATGCCGTACGAGCGGGCCTGGCGGACCAGTTCGCGCTGGCGCTCCCGGCCTTCGGCGCCCTGCTCGGCGTAACCCGCGGAGAGCACGACCACTCCCTGTACGCCGTGCTCGCCGCAGTCCGCGACGGCCTCCGGCACCCGGTCGGCGGGGACGGCGACGACCGCGAGGTCGACCGGTTCGTCGATCTCGCCGACGGAGCGGCGGGCTGGGACGCCGTCGATCGTGCGCCGGTCGGCCGGCCAGGCCCGGTTCACCGCGTACGTGCGTCCGGTGAAACCGGCGTCGAGGAGGTTGCGCAGGACCGTGCGTCCCACCCCGCCGGGTTTCCGGCCGACGCCGATGACGGCGACCGTGCCGGGGGCGAGGAGGCGCTGCACGGAACGGGCCTCGGCGCGCTGTTCACGGCCGCGCTGGACGGCCAGGGACTCCGCGGTGGGTTCGAGATCGAGGGTGAGATGGACGGAGCCGTCCTCGAAGCTGCGCTGCTGGGTGTACCCGGCGTCCCGGAACACCTTGATCATCTTGTTGTTGGCGGGCAGCACCTCGGCGGCGAAGCGCCGGATGCCGCGTTCCCGGGCGACCGCCGCGATGTGTTCGAGGAGCGCCGACGCCACTCCCCTGCCCTGGTGCGCGTCCTGTACGAGGAACGCGACCTCCGCCTCGTCGGCGGGGGCGGACGCGGGCCTGCCCCGCTCGTCGATCCGGTCGTAGCGGACCGTGGCGATGAATTCGCCGCCGACCGTGACGGCGAGCCCCACCCGGTCGACGTAGTCGTGGTGGGTGAAGCGGTGCACGTCCCTGTCGGAGAGGCGCGGGTAGGGCGCGAAGAAGCGGTAGTACTTCGACTCGTCGGAGACCTGCTCGTAGAAGCTGACCAGCCGCTCGGCGTCGTCCGTGGTGATCGGCCTGATACGGGCGGTGCCACCGTCGCGCAGCACCACGTCCGCTTCCCAGTGGTCGGGGTACGCGTGATGCGGACTCTGCTCCGGCGAAGGGTGCATGTTCCAAAGCCTACGACCCTGTCAGCGGTCGCGTGGGGGCCGGGCCCGGGGCAGTCTGGGAAGGCCGATCCGCCTGATGGCAGGGGCTGCGGACGGGTTTCGGGCCGTCCCGAGGCATTGCGCACTGCATGAGAGACTGGTCTAGACAATACTGAATCGTGAAGGGCAGAACCATGGCTGAGCGCCGCGTAAACGTCGGTTGGGCCGAGGGCCTGCACGCCCGCCCCGCTTCCATCTTCGTCCGTGCCGCCACGGCGTCCGGTGTTCCCGTGACGATCGCCAAGGCCGACGGCAACCCGGTGAACGCCGCTTCCATGCTCGCGGTGCTCGGTCTGGGCGCGCAGGGTGGCGAGGAGATCGTGCTCTCGTCGGAGGCGGACAACGCGGACGCCGCCCTGGACCGCCTGGCGAAGCTGGTGGCCGAGGGCCTCGACGAGCTTCCCGAGACCGTCTGAGTCCGGCCGCTCCGGCAGCCCCCTTTCCGCGTCGAGGCCGCGGCATCCTGACCAGGATGCCGCGGCCTCTTCGTTCGCCGGCGCGGGAGTCTTCCCGCCGACGCGGGCGCGGGAGTCTTCCCGCCGGTCGCGTGCGCGGGAATCCGGTGGCCGGTACGCGTCCGGCGTCGCCTTCCCGCACGTCACCCTCCCGCACCTCACGTCCCGCGCGTCGCCCTCCCGCGCGTCACGCCTTCAGCGGCCGGGTGTACGGCCGGCCCCACGCGTCCGTCCGTCAGCCCGCGACCACCGACACCTCGCCGATGCCCAGCGCCCTGACCGGCTCCGCGATCTGCGAAGCGTCCCCGACCAGCACCGTGACCAGCCGGTCCACCGGGAAGGCGCTCACCACGGCGGCGGTCGCCTCGACCGTGCCGGTCTCGGCGAGACGCGCGTACAACTGCGCCTGGTAGTCGTCGGGGAGGTCCTGCTCGACCTGGTCCGCCAGGGTGGCCGCGACGGATGCCGCCGTCTCGAACTTCAGCGGCGCGACCCCCACCAGATTCTGCACGGCCGTCTCCCGCTCCGCGTCCGTCAGCCCCTCGGCCGCCAGCGTCCGCAGGACCGTCCAGAGGTCGCTCAGCGCCGGTCCGGTGGACTCCGTGTCCACCGAGCCGCTGATCGCGAGCATCGCCGCGCCGGTCGCCCCGGAGGGTGAGCCGGCCGCGGACGAGCGCAGCACCTGGCCGAAGGCCCGTACGCCGTACGTGTAGCCCTTCTCCTCGCGCAGCACCCGGTCCAGCCGGGAGGTGAGCGTGCCGCCCAGGCAGTACGTGCCGAGCACCTGGGCCGGCCACACCCGGTCGTGCCGGTCGGGCCCGATCCGGCCGATCAGCAGCTGCGTCTGCACCGCCCCGGGGCGGTCGACGATCACCACCCGGCCGGTGTCGTCGGCCGTGATCGGCTGCATCGGCCGGGGCTCGGCGGCGTTCCCGGTCCAGTCGCCGATGGTGTCGGCGAGCAGCGCGTCCAGGTCGATCCCGGTGAGGTCACCGACGACCACGGCGGTCGTCGTGGACGGGCGGACATGGGCGCTGTAGAAGGCCCGTACGGCCGCCGAGTCGATCCGCTCCACGGTCTTCTCGGTGCCCTGGCGCGGGCGCGACATCCGTGCCGTGGCCGGGAAGAGCTCCTTGGAGAGCTGCTTGGCGGCCCGCCTGGCCGGGTTGGCCTGCTCGTGCGGGATCTCGTCGAGCCGGTTGCGCACCAGCCGCTCGACCTCGCTGTCGGCGAAGGCCGGAGCCCGCAGCGCCTCGGCGACCAGCCCGAGCGCCTTGGCCAGCCGGGAGGCGGGAACCTCCAGGGAGACCCGCACCCCGGGGTGGTCGGCGTGCGCGTCGAGCGTGGCGCCGCAGCGCTCCAGCTCGGCGGCGAAGTCCTCGGCGCCGCGCTTGTCGGTGCCCTCCGACAGGGCCCGCGCCATGATCGTGGCGATCCCGTCGAGTCCTTCCGGCTCCGCGTCCAGCGGGGCGTCCAGATGGATCTCGACGGCCACCACCTGCTGGCCGGGACGGTGGCAGCGCAGCACCGTCAGACCGTTGGACAGTGCGCCGCGCTCGGGCGCGGGAAAGGCCCAGGGCCTGGGCGCCCCGGCGGTCGGCTGCGGGTGGAACTCCATCGCTACTCCAGTCACGGCGGCGTCGGTCACTTGTCCGCCCCTTCGTGCGTGTCGGTGCCCTCGGCGGAGGCGCCGTCGGTGGATTCGGCGGTCTCCGCGCCTTCGGCGCTGCCGGTGTCCTCGGCGCTGTCAGCGCCTTCGACGGGCTCGTACACGAGGACCGCGCGGTTGTCGGGCCGCAGCTGGGCCGCCGCGGCCGCCTTCACCTCGTCCGCCGTGACGTCGAGCACCCGTGCCACGGCGGTCAGCGCCAGCTGCGGGTCCCCGAACAGCACGGCGTACCGGCAGAGTTCGTCGGCGCGGCCCGCGACCGTACCGAGCCGGTCCAGCCACTCGCGCTCCAACTGCGCCTGGGCCCGTTCCATTTCCTCCGGCGTGGGCCCCTCGGCGGCGAACCTGGCCAGCTCTTCGTCGACCGCCGCCTCGATCCGCTCCACCTCGACGCCGCCGGACGTCTTGACGTCCAGCCAGCCGAGCGAGGGCGCTCCGGAGAGCCTGAGCAGTCCGAATCCGGCCGCGACCGCCGTACGGTCACGGCGGACCAGCCGGTTGTGCAGCCGGGAGGACTCCCCGCCGCCCAGCACGGTCAGCGCCAGGTCGGCGGCGTCGCACTCCCGGGTGCCGTCGTGCGGCAGCCGGTACGCGGCCATCAGCGCACGCGCCGGGACCTCCTCGCGCACCTCCTCGCGCAGCTGCCCGCCCATGGTCCCGGGCAGCTCGCCGCCGCGCGGCGGCTGCTTGCCGTCGTGGGACGGGATCGAGCCGAAGTACTTCTCGATCCAGACGAGCGTCTGCTCGGGATCGATGTCGCCGACGACGGAGAGCACGGCGTTGTTCGGCGCGTAGTACGTGCGGAAGAAGGTCCGCGCGTCGTCGAGGGTCGCCGCGTCCAGATCGGCCATGGAGCCGATCGGGGTGTGGTGGTACGGGTGGCCCTCCGGGTACGCGAGGGCAGTCAGCCTCTCGAACGCCGTGCCGTAGGGGACGTTGTCGTAGCGCTGACGGCGCTCGTTCTTGACGACGTCACGCTGGTTCTCCATGGACTCCTCGTCGAGCGCGGCGAGCAGCGAGCCCATCCGGTCGGCCTCGAGCCACAGGGCCAGCTCCAGCTGGTGCGTGGGCATGGTCTCGAAGTAGTTGGTGCGCTCGAAGCTGGTGGTCCCGTTGAGTGAACCGCCGGCCCCCTGTACCAGCTCGAAGTGGCCGTTCCCCTTGACCTGGCCCGAGCCCTGGAACATCAGGTGCTCGAAAAGGTGAGCCAGGCCGGTGCGTCCCTTGACCTCGTGTCGGGAACCGACGTCGTACCAGAGGCAGACCGCGGCGACCGGGGTCAGATGGTCCTCGGAGAGCACCACGCGCAGGCCGTTGGCCAGGCGGTGCTCGGTCGCTGTCAAGCCGCCGGAACCGGCCTGAGCGGTGGCCGTGTGACCCATGGGCATGTACGTCCCTTCGATCGCGATACTGGATGTGATGCGAGACCTGCCACTGTAAGCAAGCGCACCGGGGCCTGGCGAAGTTCCCGTACCCGTGGAAGTTCGCGGGAAAGAGCGCTTGGGACGGGTCGAGGTCGGCGTTGTCAGTGCGGCGGTCCACAATGGTCGGCGTCAGAACCAGAGGTTGCCCGAACAGAATCTGTGAAGGAGTCGCAGCAGCGATGGCCCGCCGCAGCACGAAGACCCCGCCGCCGGACGACTTCGAGGAGAAGATCCTCGACATCGACGTCGTCGACGAAATGCAGGGCTCCTTCCTCGAGTACGCGTACTCGGTGATCTACTCACGGGCCCTGCCCGACGCGCGCGACGGCATGAAGCCGGTGCATCGCCGCATCGTGTACCAGATGAACGAGATGGGCCTGCGCCCCGACCGCGGCTATGTGAAGTGCGCCCGTGTGGTCGGCGAGGTGATGGGCAAGCTGCACCCGCACGGCGACGCGTCGATCTACGACGCCCTGGTGCGGATGGCGCAGCCGTTCTCCATGCGGCTCCCCCTCGTCGACGGACACGGGAACTTCGGCTCGCTCGGCAACGACGACCCGCCCGCCGCCATGCGGTACACCGAGTGCCGCATGGCCGACGCCACCTCGCTGATGACGGAGTCGATCGACGAGGACACCGTCGGGTTCCAGTCGAACTACGACGGCCAGGAGCGGGAACCGCTCGTCCTTCCGGCGGCGTACCCGAACCTCCTGGTCAACGGCGCGTCCGGGATCGCGGTCGGCATGGCGACCAACATGCCGCCGCACAACCTGGGCGAGGTCGTCGCCGCGGCCCGCCACCTGATCAGGCATCCGGGCGCGGACCTGGAGACGCTGATGCGTTACGTCCCCGGTCCGGACCTGCCGACCGGCGGCCGGATCGTGGGACTCACCGGCATCAAGGACGCGTACGCGAAGGGCCGCGGGACGTTCAAGATCCGCGCGACCGTCGCCGTGGAGAACGTCACTCCGCGCCGCAAGGGCCTGGTCGTCACCGAACTGCCGTTCACGGTCGGCCCGGAGAAGGTGATCGCCAAGATCAAGGATCTGGTCTCGGCGAAGAAGCTCCAGGGCATCGCGGACGTCAAGGACCTCACCGACCGCGCGCACGGTCTGCGTCTGGTCGTCGAGGTCAAGAACGGCTTCGTGCCCGAGGCCGTGCTGGAACAGCTCTACAAACTGACGCCGATGGAGGAGTCCTTCGGCATCAACAACGTGGCGCTGGTCGACGGACAGCCGCTCACGCTGGGTCTGAAGGAGCTGCTGGAGGTCTACCTCGACCACCGCTTCGAAGTGGTGCGGCGGCGCAGCGAGTTCCGCCGTACCAAGCGCCGGGACCGGCTGCACCTGGTCGAGGGTCTGCTCGTCGCGCTGATCGACATCGACGAGGTCATCCGGCTCATCCGGTCCAGTGACAACTCGGCGCAGGCGAAGGAGCGGCTGATCGAGCACTTCTCGCTGAGCGAGGTCCAGACCCAGTACATCCTGGACACACCGCTGCGGCGGC